>DASXOK010000683.1:0-5068 GCA_036494425.1 Pseudolabrys sp. | reverse complement strand
TAGCGCTTCATGCGCACCAACGTACCCTCCTCATCGATACCAATGAGACGGCAGGAATCCTTGATGTCGGCGGACAGGATCGCCGCAAGTCGCCGCGGACTGCCGCCGTTCTGCGGAGGTGTCGCGTCCGTGGTCATGTCGCGAAGACTACCCCTTCACGGCCTCCATTTCCAATTCACATTTGTTATTTGTTGTATTCAAGCCCTTAGGATGTAAATGGAATCTCATGCACGCGCTGGTTAGTACGGAGTGCCGCGACGCAACTTCGGCGCGGCAGGCCAGTCCCGCAAAGGATAGGCACCTTACCTGCCCCCGCGCGGCGAACGGTGACTGCGGTCGGCCACGTGCGCCGTCTTATAAGGCGGCACACGGTGCCACATGGTCCGCGGTCATTGGAAAATGCGCGGCCAGCAATCCAGGTTGCGATCGCGTTGCGCGCTTATTTGCCCGGAGATTTTGCTAGGCGTTGAGGGCCGTGAAAGCAGCGTCCCGCAACCGTTCGGGGTCGCGCTCGCCTTCCGCGGCGGACTTGAGAATTCCTTCGGCCAAAAGGGTCCGGCTAGTCGTCGCTTGCTGCTTGGGTGGGAGGCAGGTCCACGCATGGTCCAGAACCTCTCTCAACAGCGCGACGGTTTTCAAATCGAAATTGACTGGCTTATTCCCACCCACCTTCGCCTCCCTGATTATTCAGCAGCGAATAATTGTGAAATACGACGAAAGACTGACGCCGGGATGACAGTTATCTGACAGCCTAAGCCAAATGCCTCATCGGCAGCCGCCGCAGGGCGCGCAGCTCGTCACCCAGGATCAGATGTGCGCTCGGCGTGCCCCGCACAGTGGTATCCACTTAAGCGGCGCGGAGGAGCCCTAAACCGGCTCGATGCTTTCCGACCCGATGAAGGCTTCCGGGTCGACCCATTCGTAACGCCATCGTTCTTTGCTTGGCCGCCATGTCCGGCAGACCGGGCCGCCGTCAACAATGGCCCTGACATGCCATAGCTTATTCAGCATTCGGAACTGCGCGCCGGGCCGAACCCATGCTGGCAGTTCGATTTCGTCGCTGTCACTCACGCGCGGCTCTTAGCCGACGAGCGGGCGATACTGGCGGGTCGGAACGAAAATCATAGGGGGCCGTCTTGATGAAGCGCAGGCCCCCGCAGCGCCGGTATAAGACGTTGAACGTTTCGCGGTACCGTTTATTCCAAGTGCTCCACCCGGAAAACGGGCTTGGTTTTGGTGGAGAATTTGGCCGGGTGGTGGGAGAGGTAGGACTCGAACCTACGAAGGCATAGCCAGCGGATTTACAGTCCGCCCCCTTTGCCGCTCGGGACACTCTCCCCCAAGGCCGACGCACCGTGTTGATCGCGAAAGACAAACGGCGTCGGTCAGGATGGCGCGTCTTATGGGCAGCGGGGGCGGCGAAGTCAATGGAAGCCTGTTCGGAATGCCACGGATCAAGTAAGGCACGCAAGAGACCGCCGCCGGATCGCGGCGGATCGGACCTACTGCCCTGGAAAGAGCCAAGAAAACGCGAATGTCACGTCCTCCCAGCCAGCGGCCCGACCCCCGTGGAAAACCCGGTGCGACGCGCGAGCAGATCGAGCGCCGCGAGCGCTTCGAGCGTGCCCGCCGCGAGAGCCTGCGGCCGGATGCCGACGGCCCGGTGATGCTCTATGGCTGGCACACCGTGACCGCCGCCCTGCAAAACCCGGCGCGGCGGGTGCGCCGGCTGCTCGCCACCGAGAACGCCGCGCGCCGTCTCGCCGACGAGGGGTTCGGCGAAACGGTCACCCCGGAGATCGTGCGGCCGACGGCGATCGCCGAACGGCTTCTCCCCGATGCCGTGCATCAGGGCCTCTATCTCGAAGCCGATCCCCTGCCCTCGCCGGCCGTCGAGAACGTGCCGGCCAAGGGCGTGGTGCTGGTGCTCGACCAGATCACCGATCCGCACAATGTCGGCGCCATCTTCCGCTCGGCCTCGGCTTTCGCCGTCACCGCCATCGTGACGACCCAGCGGCATAGTCCGGAAGCGACCGGCGCGCTCGCGAAGGCCGCATCGGGCGCGATCGAGCACGTGCCGCTGGTCAATGTGCAAAACCTGGCGCGCGGGCTCGCCGCGCTCAAGCAGAACGGCTTCTTCGTCGTCGGCCTCGACTCCGACGGCGACAGCGATCTCGCTGCGTTGCCCTTGCGCGCGCCGCTGGCGCTGGTGCTCGGGGCCGAAGGCAAAGGCCTGCGACAACTGACCAAGGAAACCTGCGACGCAGTCGCGCGCATCGACCTGCCCGGCGCGATCAAAAGTCTCAACGTCTCGAACGCAGCGGCGCTGGCGCTTTACGTCGCGAGCCGGAGCGTCGCGGCCTCATAAAAGCGAAAGGCGGGCCCCCACCCGCCGTTCGCCTCCCGCAATCCTGTTGAACGTCCGCTATTCCGCGCTCGCCTTCGCGTCGCCACCGGCGCGCTTGCGGAAAAGACGGATACTCATCCGGTCCGGCCCGAGGATCGTCACCTCCGCCTCGGCGTGGATGACGCGCAGCTTGTCGTCGCCGCGCTTGCCGATATTGCCGGTGACACGGGCTTCCGCGACCGTCGGCTTTTGGCGCACTGTGGCGGTCGCCGCGGGGGCGTCCTCGACATAGTGGCGGCGTTCGATGACACGGAGCGGATCGTCAACGACCCGCTGCGTTTCGACGACGACGGGCTTCTCGTGCACGACCTTTTTGGTTTCGACCACGTCGTGCTTGGCTGCACTCTTGGCCACGTGCCGCCGGCGCAACTCTTCGATCGCCGCGTGATCGTTTCGAATGCGCTGCCGATCGCTTGCAGATGCATTAAGCGGCTTCGCGCTCTCATGGTGGTGCATGCCGTGTGCGCCGCGCAGATAAGGATATGCCGCCGACGCGGCCGGACGCCGGATCACGTAAGTATTCGGGGCCACCTCGATGGCATAAGGCTGATCGGCCTGGACGGCGTAAGGGTAGAGCGGCGGCTGTCCGCCGTAGGCGGCGCCATAGGTCTGCGCCTGCCCCGGCGGCATCGCAAAAACGCACCACGCCGCAACGGCAACGGCAGCCAGCTTGACGGAAGAACGGTTCATTTGAACGGCGGCTCCACATAAGGCGTGGCCTCGCCGTCGATGGCGGGCCTTGGCCCGCGCGGCAACTCGGGCAGGATGGCCGGCGATGTCGACCAGTAGCGGTAGTACCTCTCCGCGGGCTTGTATTGGCGGGTCGCCGAGATATTTTCCAGTCGTCCGACGCGCGGCCGCTTACCTGTCGCCGGGTAATAGTGGCGGCCCTGCCAGGGCGCGAGCCAATAGGCCCGCACGACCACGCCCGGCTGGTCGTCAAGGATCCACACCGGGGCGGCATGCCGTCCGACCGCATTGTAGGCGAAACCGCCGTAGCGCACCGGATGGACCGGCAGCTCCGTGGCCTCAGCCACGGCGAAGCCAGCGAGCCAGCCGGCAAGACCGGCGATTGCCATGAGAGCGCGCACCTTCGCATCTCCAATCCGCACCAATTGGACGCACTTTATACGAAGGCTTTACGCTGCCGCCGCTAATCGCCGAGTAACATTAATCGCGCTGCGAGGCAGGGTTGCGCGCGAAACACTTGTAGCCTCGGGCAGTTGAGTCCATGAACACCCACGAATGGCGACGTTAAAGTTAAGATTGGCATGACCACTCGCAAACCGCCTGTTTCTCCTGCAAAACCAACCCAAACCGTGCGCGGAACCTTCCGCCAGCGCTACGACGAACTCGAGTCGCGCCGCACCGAACTGGTCGAGCGGCTGCGCGCCCTCGGCGAGGCCGCGAAGAAGCACCCCGGCTACAATCGCGCCCTCAAGCTGCTCAACGACACATTCCGAAAGTCGAAGCTGGCGCAGCGCCTCGCCGTGCTGCAAGCCGCCGCCTGGCTGATCGATATCCTGGAAAAGCTGACGATAAGCATGTGAATCGGGCGGCCGTGGCCAGCGCGTGCACAAATGTCACGCGTGCAGCCATTGTCATTTCGATTCAATAGCTTAAAGCCGCAAGGCGCAACTTATTGCGCAGCACATTCGACTTTAGACGTACGACCTGTTGCTCACAGACGAGGCATGCGCCTCAGGCTTATCAGTATTGCGGGGACGGATTCACGATTTCGACATAAACGATTCTGCGCGGGCCGCCCCCAATAACAACGTGCAACCCTGGGGAAGCGCCTATGTCAACCACAACAGCCACCGGCTTTACGTCGCGTGGAATGACCTCCGAAGAAAGGATGGTCATCTTCGCGTCTTCACTTGGCACCGTTTTCGAGTGGTACGATTTTTACATCTACGGCACGCTCGGCGTGTTTCTGGCGAAGTACTTCTTCGCGAATGTGCCAGCCAACGTCGGCTTCATCTTCGCACTGCTCGCCTTCGCGGCCGGCTTCGCGGTGCGTCCCTTCGGCGCGCTGATCTTCGGCCGTCTCGGCGACATGATCGGCCGCAAGTACACGTTCCTCGTCACCATGAGCCTGATGGGCGTCGGCACGTTCTTCATCGGCGTGCTGCCGGGCTACGCCACCTGGGGCATCATGGCGCCGATCCTGCTGATCGCCTTCCGCCTCGTGCAAGGTCTCGCGCTCGGCGGTGAATATGGCGGCGCCGCTATTTATGTCGCGGAGCACGCCCCTCAGGGCAAGCGCGGCTACTACACCTCGTGGATCCAGACTACGGCGACCCTCGGCCTGTTCATGGCCCTGCTGCTCGTGCTCGGCGTGCGCACCCTGATGGGCGAACAAGCCTTCGGAGACTGGGGTTGGCGCATTCCGTTCCTGCTCTCGGCCGTGCTGCTGATCGTGTCGATCTGGATCCGGCTCAGGCTCAACGAGTCGCCGCTGTTCCAGCGCATGAAGGCGGAAGGCAAGACCTCCAAACGTCCGTTGTCGGAAGCCTTCGGCGAATGGGCGAACGCCAAGATCGCGATCCTCGCACTCTTCGGCGCCACCGCTGGTGAAGCTGTGATCTGGTACGGCGGGCAGTTCTACGCGCTGTTCTTCCTCACGCAGACGATCAAGGTCCCGGCCGTCAACGCGCA
>DASXOK010000682.1:0-1987 GCA_036494425.1 Pseudolabrys sp. | reverse complement strand
GCGGCCCGAGGGATGCATGATCTTCGCGTGCTCGATCGTGCCAAGGAACCCGCGCGCGGCCTCCTCGAAGTCGCGCTTGTCCGAGAATGGCAGCGCCGCGAGCATCGCTTGGTGCTGCGCGATCACCGGATGGGAGGCGTCTTTCGGGCGTTCTTGCGGCGCTTCATTGACGGCTGCTTGGCTCATGATCGTCTCCTCACAAAGATTGGTTACGCCGGATGCGCGGCGAGGTAGGGCGAGTCGGCGATCGATGCGCCGTAACCCACCACGTTTCTTTTCGCCGCAAGGTGTGGGTTACGCGGAGCCTGTCATCGGGCGTTCGCGCGACCCGTTGGCTAATCTTACTGCGTCATGATTTTTCTGCGCGGGCGTGATGCTGCGACGGCGCCGCAACAAGGGCATCGTATGATCGTTTTGCTGAGGGCCCGGCTCAGCCGCACGCGCATGGTTGCGATCGAGTTCGGGACGTGGCGTTCAGGCCGCAAGGGCAGATCCTCTGGGTCGGTAATTGTCGGGTAAGGGAGTGACCTGGACTGCCGCGGAGGAACGAACTCCTGAGGGGGGAATCGTCGCCTGTTCGGCGATGAGGAAGCCGTAGGCGGCGATGCACAGGGTTGCGTGATGATGGAAGCCTCGCCAACCACGCCCTTCGTAGTGACCGAGCCCGACCTCCTGCTTGAGTTCCTGATAGTCGCGCTCGATGCGCCAGCGCAGCTTGGCCAGATCGACGAGCTGCGTGAAGCTGATGTTCTCCGGCAGCGTGGAGAGCCAGTATTTGGTTGGCTCTGCTTCGCCCTCCGGCCATTCGATCAACAGCCACTCGGGCGACAGCTTCTCGGGGATCAGTTTGTTGTACCCGACGCGGACACGCACACGCGCGAAGCGCGAGGATAGCTGGTCGGCCGAGCCTTCCCGCCACGTCACCGCGCGCCAAGCCTGCTTCGGTAGACCGAGTGCGACTTTTTTGGCCGAGACCAGTTCGGGCTCGTCGCGGCGGCCGGTGTTGTTCATCGGCTTGTCCATCCGCCGTGGGCCGCTGCCAGGGGCCCACATCAAGATGGTAGGCACAATGCCGACCACGTAAGGCACGTCCAATTCCGTCATGCCCGCACGCAGCCGCGCGTCCCTGCCGTAGGCCGCATCCATCAACGCGATGCCGCGTGGCAGACCGCTCTCGCAGGCCCAGCGGATTTGCTCCAGCGCGATCTGCGGTTTGGTCTTGAACTTGATCTGCTTCGGCACGCCCGCCTTCTTCCGCCGGGCACGATCCTTCGTCCAGGCTTCCGGCAGGTACAGCTGGTAGGCCACCGGAAGGCTGGCGGCATGATTGGCAACCGACAGCGACACCGCCACCTGGCAATTGGCCTGCTTGCCGAGCTGACCGCAATATTGGTGGTGCACGCCGACCGAATGCTTGCCTTGCTTGGGGAACGAGGTGTCGTCGATGATCCACGCCTCGACCGGCCCCTGCCGTTCCATCGCCGGCAGCACCATCTCGCGCACCTTGGCAAGCACGTCCTCATCTGACCAGGTCGCGTTGGCGACAAAATGCAGCAACGACTGGTGCTGTGCCGCCGTCCGCGCTGGAGCCGTCCGCGCCGCCATCGGCTCAACGCTCTTGCGTTCCCCAGGCAGCATCAGGCCCGTACAATAGTCGCGCAGCGGTCTCGTCCGCTCAACGTGACCGATCACGCTTCCAAGACCAGCTACGTACTCCGCAAACCGCGTTTCGCTATCTCCACCCTGATCGAGATTCATCTGGCCCTCCGCGCGCCAAATATTGAACCTCCTCAATTACTTGATTCTCAGCCTCAACGGCTGCGACAGTCTGACTCAGTACGACTAATCCGCCCTACAGGTGAGAACCATGACCACGCTCTTCGCCTTCCTGCATCATCTCTGCGCCTTCACCCTCGTTGCCGCGGTCGCGATCGAGTTCACGCTGATCCGGCAGGAGCTGACCTTGGCCTCGGCGCGACGATTGCAG
>DASXOK010000681.1:0-2261 GCA_036494425.1 Pseudolabrys sp. | reverse complement strand
TCGACCGTGACGAAGGGATGGCGCGCCATGCGCGCGCAGACCTCTGCCAGTTCCTGGCTCGTGGTGATAGGCTCCATTTCGGGCGGAAGCCTAACCCCATCAGGGGCGGTTGTGGCAACCCGCTTCATTTCCCGCGCACCGCTGGCATGTGGATGAATTCCCAAGGGGATGGCATTGGCCCCACGGGGACCTCGATCAGGGTGGGTTCGCGGTCGGAGAACGCCTCGCGCAAGGCCGTGCGCAACTCGTCCGGCCCGCGCGCGCGGCGTCCCGCGGCGCCGAAGCTCTCGGCGAATTTCACGAAATCCGGGTTGGCGAGGTCCGAAGCGATGAGGCGGTTGCCGAACATCTCTTCCTGGATGCGGCGCACATTGCCGAAGGCGCCGTCGACGAAAACGACCGCGACCAGCGGGATGCGGTGGCGCATCGCGGTGGCAAGCTCGTTGGCGGTGAACATGAAGCCGCCGTCGCCATTGATCGAGAGCACGGGGACGTCCGGCCGCGCGTGCTGCGCGCCCAGCGATGTCGCGTAGCCCCAGCCGAGATTGTCCTGATAGCCGGGCGAGAGGAACGTGCGCGGCTTGTAGACGGGCAAAGCAAGCCGGGCGGCGAAGCCGATCTGCGTGACCTCGTCGACGTAGATGCCGTCTTCGGGCAGTTCGGCCCGGATCGCATCAAGATAGGCGAGTTGGGGCTTGAGCTTCTCCAGGCGTTTGCGCACTTTGGCCTGGCGCTCCTGCAATTCGTCTTTGCGCGAAGCGCGCGGCTGATTGCTGCGGTCGAGCTCATCGATCAGCCGCTTCAGGATCGGCGCGGCATTGCCGATCAACGCGACTTTCGGCTTACGCAGACGCGCCGGTTCTTCCGGGTCGGCATTGACGTGCACGATCGCGAGGTCGCGGTCGACGCCCCAGTGGGTGATCGGCGTGAGCAGCCGCGTGCCGACCGCGAGCACGGCATCGGCCTCGCCCCACAATTCGCGGCCGAGCGGCAGCGTGACGCTCAAGGGGTCGCGGCTGTCGAGCACGCCGCGGCCGCGGCGATAGGCCAGCACCGGCGCTTGCAGCATGCTTGAGAGCTGTGTCACCTCCGCCGCCGCGTCCTGCGCGCCGCCACCGCAGACGATGAGCACGCGCTTGGCCTTGCCGAGCACGCGGGCCGCCGCGCGCACCGCGTCCTCGTCTATCTTAGGACGGCGGAGCGGCGTCGGAGCCGCGATCTCGGCCACCGGGCCGCGTTTGCCCCAGACATCGATGGCGCATTCGAGTACGGCGGGACCGGGCCGGCCGGCCGCCATTGCGCGGATCGCCTTGGCGGTTTTCGGAGAGGCATCGCCAGGGCCGTCGATGCGGGCGGAATTGTCGACCAGTCGGGAGATGATGCCGGCTTGGTCGCGGATCTCGTGCAGGTGGCCTTGGCCCTTGCCGATCGCCGCCGCCGGGATCTGTCCGATCAGCCCCAGGACCGGGGCATTCATGCCATAGGCGGTGAGCAAAGCGGTGCCAGAATTCAGGAGACCCGGCCCGGGCACCACGCAATAGGCCTGCGGCCGCCCTGTCGCGAGCGCCGCGCCGAGCGCCATGTAGGCCGCGCCCTGCTCGTGACGGCTGTGGACGACCTTCAAACGCTCGCCGGCTTTGTGGAAGGCATCGAAGAGATGGTCGTTGTGCACGCCGGGCAGGGCGTAGACGGTGTCGAGGCCGTGGGAGAGCAGCGTGGCGACCGTCGCTTCACCCGTGGACATCTCGGAAACGGCCGGCTTGGCCTTCGTCTTGGTACGGCTACTGGGCATTGCGGCGTCCGGCTCATGAGGGCCCCAATGTGCAGCGCGTCCTTGAGTCTGTCGACCCCGCCGGGTTCCCTCCGCGCCTTGACAAAGGCCACCCCCCATGCGCTTTTCGCGCGCCTCACGAACCATCCCTGACTCGTCTCGGAACCGCCTTAAAGAGTTGACCATGCATCGTTATCGCTCACACACCTGCGGCGCGCTTCGCGAGGGCGATATCGGCAAGGACGTGCGGCTCTCGGGCTGGTGCCACCGCATCCGCGACCATGGCGGCGTGCTGTTCATCGACCTGCGCGACCATTACGGCATCACGCAGGTCGTGGCCGACCCGGACTCGAAGGCGTTCAAGCTCGCCGAGACACTGCGCTCGGAGTGGGTGGTGCGCATCGACGGCAAAGTGCGCCGCCGCCCGGAGGGCACCGACAATCTCGACCTGCCGACCGGCAAGGTCGAGGTCTACATCAGCGACATCGAG
>DASXOK010000680.1:0-7417 GCA_036494425.1 Pseudolabrys sp. | reverse complement strand
CGCCACGGCTCGATCTCGGTCTTCAGCCGGGGGACCTGGTGCGGGTGAGATCCTATGAGGAGATCCTTGCCACGCTGGACACGAACCTTTCGAACAGAGGCCTCAAGCTCGACGCTGAGCTCGTCCCATTTTGCGGCAAGGTCTTTCGCGTCAGCACTTGCGTCGAGCGCTTCGTCGACGAAAGCAACGGTCAATTCAAGCGAATGAAGACGCCGGCCGTCATCTTGGAAGGCGTCTACTGCAAATCGCTCTACAGCGGTCAGCGGATGTTTTGTCCGCGCGCGATCCATATATGGTGTCGTGAAATCTGGCTCGAACGCGTCTCAGTCGCTGCGTGCCCTCAGGCAGCCGTCACGAACGCAAAAGGCGCGCGGACCGCGAACACGGATAGCGTTTCTGCTTCGCAAATATTGTGCGATGGGGAGGATCGCGGCGCAATTAAATCGAAGACCGTTTCATAGCTGCAACGCCCACTCACATGAGGCGCCGACCTTTTTTCCTGTTGTCATTGTCGGAAACTCAATCCGACTAGCTATGTGAAGTCGTGGGCACTCAATTCTCGATAGCGCACGCCGCACCGCCTACGTACCCCTTCCCGCGATTTTCTCTATTGGAGGTTTTTGAACGTCATTGGAGGGTTTTGAACGTCGGCTGTCGGAGTGCGTGGTGCCGTCGCCATGGGCCGGCATCCGCAAACCTTCACAACACCGGACTAGCCATCTTGGCGGGGCATGGCCGATCCTCGTCGGCACCCGACATTGCACTTTGGTGTACCAACCCCATGAATCCGAATATGATCTCCTGGCGGCCGAGATGGGTCCCGATCCTAGCGGTGGTCACATTGACCGCGTTTGCGTTCGTTGCTGTTCGCTCCCTTCGGGAACCCGTTCTGAGAGCCGCAGGATGGGCGCTCGTCGTCAACGAACCGGTCGCGTCAGCTGACATCATCGTTCTATCGCTCGATTCCGGCGGCGCCGGGGTTCTCGAAGCGGCGGATCTCGTGCAAAGGGGCGTCTCAAAGCAAGTTGCGGTTTTTATGGACCCTCCGAGCCTAGAAGACCATGAGTTCATCCGCCGGGGACTCCCTTACGAGGATGAGGGGGCAAGGCAGATTCGCCAACTGAGGTCACTTGGAGTGACAGATTTCGTGAGAATCTCCACAATCGAAGGAGGGTCGACCGAAGGTGAAGGTCAGGCGCTTCCGCCATGGTGCGACGAGCATCAGTTCCAATCCGTTGTATTCGTGGCCGATAAGGATCACTCGCGACGAGTGCGGCGAGTGATCAACCGAGTCATGAAAGGCCATTCGACACGCGTCATGGTTCAACCCGCGCGCTACTCACATTTTGACCCCGACCGATGGTGGGAAACTCGCCGCGGCATCGCGGCAGAACTTTCCGGGCTTCAGAAACTCTTGCTCGACGTCGTGCTGCACCCAATGTCATTTTAAAATGGCGATATTTGTGACCCGCCGGCCATCAACATAGACGCTGGCCGCGACGACACCTTCGGAAGTGACAGGCTCGGTCGCTAAGACGGCTGACGAGGCTACGTTCATGTCTCCCGTCCCCGATAAATGCCGTTGAACCATGCTCCGAGGCAAAGCTCCCGGAAGGCTAAGCGAATAGGTGGCGAAAGGAAAGCCCCGCGACGATGGTCCGGTGCACTGCTATAGGCGGGCAAGGTCGATCATGGTTGCCGTGGCGGCGGCGGCGCACGCACTGCCTTCGATCAACCGCGCATCTACCTGAACTGCGTGCGGCAAAGAGCGCTCAGGTTCTTTTTGTTCTTGGTCATGCACGCGGTGATGCGCGGTATGTCGGGAATTTCCTTGCGGCAAAATTTCATCGCATCGTCTTTGCAGGCGCGCCGCTGTTCGAGCGTGCCGCCGGGATGGTCCATGATACTAGCGGCGGCGTGAGATGCATTGGAAAGCGCGAAGACGACGACGGCTGCGGCGATCATGCTTGCGAGGTAAGTGGTAATCTTTGGCATAACGACCTCCCAAACGCGCTCGTCCGGCGAACAAGCCGCGGCAACTCTCACATCAGCCGCCAAGCTCCGGCAGCCATTTCAGCGCCGACAGGCTCGGCATACTCGCCGCCGCGAACCACATTGAATGTTTCGATGCCATACACGCTACGCCTGACCGGGTCTTTGGGGATCGTGAACGTTGCCCCCTCCTCCTGTAGCCCGACATTCGGATCGCGCTCCTTGCCCAGGCCCATGAAGTTGCCGTCGTTGATACACTCTTGTTGCGGGAACTCCATGGTCGCCATCGCCTTGGCGCTGATGAACGGAAAATAGATGCCGCGCGGGACCTCATCGTCGAGTTCTGAGGTGGCGTTCGGATCGTGAAGCGCGCCATAGGTCGTGCTGCGCCTTATGATGCGGTGCACGTTCACGTCCGTGAGCTGATACATGTTGGTGTCGCGCGGATACATGCGCGGAATGTGGCAGCCGAGCGGCAGCCGCTTCCCATCCGGATCGTTGGCGTAAGTGAAATCATTATTCCGCTGCGGGTCTTCGCCGAGCGCGAGGTCGTACTTCGAAGTTGGGGCCGTCGCGTTCAATGCCGGGGCTGTAGCGCACAAAGTCCTGTGTCATCGGTTGACCCTCCTCGCGTCCACAAAGAAGCGCCCCCTCTGGCGCACCGCGGTGCACCAGTCGGCATTTGCTTGGATCGACCTGTCCTTGCGCAAGCTTCGATGGTCTTTATGCGCTCTTGGCTTCCGCGGCCTCCATGCGGGCGACGACGGCATCGAGCGTGGCCCATGTCGCCTGCTCGACCGACGCGATGGCATAGTCGATCGCGACGCCCGCCTCCCATTCCAACCGATCGGCGTTGTTCTCGGCGCGCTTCGCATCCAGATTATGTTTCGCTTGGGTGACATTCGCCTTCAAGGCGTCTATGTCGGCATCGATTTTCGCTTTCACTGCGCTCAAGTTTCGAGCGGCGGTGTCGCCGGCAGATTTGATATCCTGGTTGACCTTTTCGATCGCCGACGTCGCGGCATCGCGCGCCTGCTCCTTGCGCTGCACGATTTTATCGTGCGCTTCCTTCTGAGCGGCAGCGACCGCGTCCTCGGCGTTTTTGGCGCGAACCGAAAGGTCGGCGAGTTGTTCGGAGAGTTTGGCCATGCTTTCCTCCTTGTGGCGGGTACAACCGGGGAAGCAACAGAAAATGCGCGCCCAGGCGCTCAGCAGCCAGAGCGCTCGGCCTCGACCGCACCGACTTTGTTGCCGTAGGGGGCTGCAGAGGCCCGGTAGAGCCAACAACTCGGCATTGAATCGGCCGACGTCAGCTATGCATGTTCATCTTAGCACAATGGGGTCTCGCTCCAACATCGAGACGGCGCGACAATGGTTGTCCGCTACCGAAATAATGCGTGTGAGCCATCACATTTGTAATGCAAAGAAGCCGCACGCTGAGAGCGTCGAACTGCGCAACCGCACTCGCGATTCAAGTTTGGCGGTGTGTTTGTGTCGGCAAGACGAACTGAAAGGTCGCACCAGCATCAGGGTTCGGCGCGGCCCATACGCGCCCGCCATGGGCCTCGATGATCGAACGGCAGATCGACAACCCCATCCCCATACCGGATGCCTTGGTCGTATAGAACGGCTGAAACAGGTGATCGCTGTCGCCCTCCTCGATACCGACCCCCGTATCGCGGATGGCGACGATGATGTTGCTGGAGTCCTCCGCGGCACTGATCACCACGTTCCGACGGTACTTGTCGACGCCGCTGGTCGCGTCGACGGCGTTGAGGATGAAGTTGAGCACGACCTGTTGCAGCTGGGTCCGGTCGCCCAGGACGGGCGGGAGCTCAGGCTGCAGTTGCGTCCGCAGCGTAACGCCATTCCTCTGCACCTCGCCGTGAGTCAGAGCTATGACATCGACAATCACCGTGTTGATGTCGAGTTGTTCCCGTTTCACCGGCGCTTTCTTAACGAGGGAGCGAATTCGCGCGAGGATTTCGCCCGCACGCCTGCTGTCACGGACGATTCCGTCCAGCGCCCGTTGGGCCCTCTCGAAATTCGGTGGGGATGCGGCCAGCCAGCGCGATGCGGCTTCCGCGTTGACGACAGTGGCGGAGATCGGCTGGCTGACTTCATGGGCGATCGAGGCCGTGAGTACCCCAAGCGTCGAGACGCGGTTGACGTGCGCAAGCTCAGCCTGCGCGCGGTCGAGAGCCTCCTGCGAGCGCTTACGTTCGGTGATATCGACAACGCTGACCAGCACGCTGTCCAGGGCGGAAGCCTCGGGCGTGAACGTGATCGTGAACAGAATCTCCAGCCGATCGCCCTTCAATGATTGTAGTGCGGTTTCCGCCGCGAACGAAGTTCGGCCTTCGGCCAGAGCGACGAGCACCTGCGCGAATACGGCCTCGGTCTCAGGCAGGAACACGCGGTTCAATGAGACGAGGAGATCGTCCTTGGTCCGGGCGCCGAGCATTTCAACGGTGGCGTCGTTGACGTCGAGGATCTTCACCATGGCGATTGTCTGCCGGGTGAATTCCGGATGCTCGGCGAGATAACTCCGGAAGTCGCTCACGCCCTGTGCCTTGAGAGCATCGATGGCGGCTTTGACCGCGCTGAAATCCTCCTCCCAGATCGAGACGCCCACGGCCTGAAAGATGTTGCGGTACTTTCGCTCGCTCGCTTGCAGCTCGGCGCTCGCGCGTTTGTGCTCGGTGATGTCGTTGTTGGTCTCCAGCGTCGCGAGCGGCCGCCCGCGTTCGTCCTTCTGCAGCGACCATCGGCTTGCCACAACGATCTTCGTCCCATCGCGTCTGGTGTGGACGAGCTCGCCTTCCCACCGGCCGGTATGCAGGAGCTCGTCCTTGATTGCGTCGAGGGGCGCCGGAAATACCGTGTGCAGCAGTTGGTGCGAGTTTTTGCCGAGCGCCTGTTCGCGCGTCCACCCGTATCGCTCCTCGGAGCCGGTATTCCAATAGGTGATGGCCTCGTCGAGATCGCGCACGACAATGGCATCATGTGCGACATCGAGCAGCCGCGCCTGCGCACGCGCCGTCTTTTCGGCGCCTTGATTGAGGACGGCGAGGTAGGCGGAGATGCCGATCGCCGCCAACCCGATAACGAGGTTGATGAGAGCGACGGCGGACGGCGGTTCCTCCGCCGTCATTACATGGCTTATTATGGCGAGGCCGGCGCACCCCAGCGCCACCAGCAGGACGCCGCGCCACCGTAGAAACCTGGCGGCGATCAGAATGACGGCGACGTAAAGCACCGCCACCGCGACGTCGGGCGCGGCAACCGTGTCGAGAATGAAGACCCCGGCCGCGATCACGGCGGCCAGGATTGCAAGGGCAGTTGAGCTCGTGCTTCGCCGGGTCGGCAACTTACTCTTCATCTAGCGCACCTCGTGTAACCGGACGATGTGGCCGACTTGATAAGCGTCGCGCGGGCGGCACGGCTGTTATCGTGCCGCAGCCAGGATAGCGCCGCGAGGAGGGATGAGCCAGCGGCTTCGCGCAGAGATTGCGGATTTAGTTCCTATCTTTTTCGGGAAGGTGGCCTCGTCATCCTCGGCGCCGATCAGGACCCATCGACCGCAACGACAGCTTCGGCGAAGGCTTGCGGCGCTTCCTGCGGCAGGTTGTGACCGATGCCGCCCGTAATCAAACGGTGCGCGTATTTGCCCGAGAACTTCTTGGCGTAGGAGCTGGGTTCCGGATGCGGCGCGCCGTTGGCGTCACCTTCAAGGGTGATGGTCGGCACGGTGATGACCGGGAATTCGGCCAAGCGCTTTTCCAAGTCGTCGTACTTCGGTTCGCCTGCGGCCAGGCCGAGCCGCCAACGGTAGTTATGGATCACGATCGCCACGTGGTCCGGATTGTCGAAAGCCGCCGCGCTGCGATCGAACGTGGCATCGTCGAAGTCCCACTTCGGCGACGCGATCTGCCAGATGAGCTTGGAAAAATCGCGCCGGTATTCGTCGTAGCCGGCCCGGCCGCGCTCCGTCGCAAAATAATACTGGTACCACCATTGCAGTTCGGCCTTCGGCGGCAGCGGCGCCTTGCCGGCCTGCTGGCTTCCGATCAGATAACCGCTCACGGAGACCAGCGCCTTGCAGCGCTCCGGCCAAAGCGCCGCGGTGATGCAGGCTGTCCGCGCGCCCCAATCGAAACCGGCGAGCGTCGCTTTCTCGATCTTGAGCGCATCCATCAGGGCGATGATGTCGACAGCCACCACAGCTTGCTGGCCATTCCTGGCGGTTTCACCCGAGAGGAAGCGCGTCGCGCCATAGCCGCGCAGATACGGCACGATCACCCGGTAGCCCGCCGATGCCAGCATGGGCGCGACATCGACAAATGCGTGAATATCGTAAGGCCAGCCGTGCAGGAGAATGACGACGGGGCCATCGGCCGGGCCAGCTTCCGCGTATCCAATATTGAGAACGCCGGCATCGATCTGCTTCAGTGAGGCGAACGACGTGTTCGTCCCCGCCTTGATCGCGGGCAGTTGCGTCGTTTTGGTTGCCGGGCTCTGTGCCTGGGCGAAGCCGACCATACCGAGCTGGGTGGCGGCGATGGTCATGGCCGCGGTGCCGAAAAAACGGCGGCGGTGATCATTGATTTCGTCTGGCATGGCCGGTTCCTTCCACATGCGATAGCCGAACGCCCGCAGATCGCGCGCGCTGCGGGCGCAAACTACGTCCAGTGCCACGCCTCGTCGACAGACTTGCCGTTGATAAATCGCCGACCCAGCGCTGGCCGGTGTCAGGGTACTCTTTGCGGGGACCGAAGCTTTATTCGGCGGGCTGTGGCGCCATCTTGTCCTTGCCGTCGCCTTTGCCCTCCGGCCGCGGATGACGTCCCCAAGTGGACATCCAATGCGACAGCCGATCGAGGTAGAGGTAGACGACAGGCGTCGTGAACAATGTGAGCGCCTGGCTCACCAGCAGGCCGCCGACCATCGCGTAGCCGAGCGGCTGGCGGAGTTCAGAGCCGGTCCCTTGTCCAAGCATCAGCGGCACGCCGCCGAGCATCGCCGCCATGGTCGTCATCATGATCGGACGGAAGCGCAGCAGCGCCGCCTTGCGAATGGCCTCGGCCGGCGCCAGCCCTTCGTCACGTTCGGCGACGATGGCGAAGTCGACCAGCATGATTCCGTTCTTCTTCACGATGCCGATGAGCAGGATGATGCCGATCAGCGCGATCAGGCTGAAGTCGAAATGGAAGATCATCAGCATCAGCAGCGCTCCGACGCCCGCCGACGGCAGCGTCGACAGAATCGTGATCGGGTGGATGTAGCTTTCGTACAGGATGCCGAGGATCAGGTAGACGACCACGAGCGCGGCCAGGATCAGCATCGGCACGGTCGACAGCGAATCCTGGAACGCCTGCGCGTTGCCCTGGAACGTCGTGTTGATCGTGGCGGGGACATTCAGCTC
>DASXOK010000679.1:0-1830 GCA_036494425.1 Pseudolabrys sp. | reverse complement strand
AAGCCCGCGGGTGACGACATGAAATTCATCTCACCCACGGATGTGTCAAATGTCAAAACCCAAAGTCCTCATCTCCGATGCGCTCTCGCCGGCCGACGTCCAGATCTTCAGGGATCGTGGCGTCGAGGTCGATTTCCAGCCTAATCTCGGCAAGGACAAAGACAAGCTCGCCGAGATCATCGGCAATTACGACGGCCTGGCGATCCGCTCCGCCACCAAGGCGACCGCCAAGATCATCGAGAAGGCCACCAGGCTGAAGGTGATCGGCCGCGCCGGCATCGGCGTCGATAATGTCGAGATACCGGCTGCCACCGCCAGGGGCATCATCGTGATGAACACGCCGTTCGGCAATTCGATCACGACCGCCGAACACGCCATCACCCTGATGCTGGCGCTGGCCCGCGAAATTCCGCAGGCCGATGCCTCGACACAGGCTGGCAAGTGGGAAAAGAACCGCTTCATGGGTGTTGAAATCACCGGCAAGACGCTCGGCGTGATCGGCTGCGGCAACATCGGCTCGATCGTCGCCGACCGCGCGCTCGGGCTGAAGATGAAGGTCATCGCCTTCGATCCTTATCTCTCGCCGGAGCGCGCCGTCGATCTCGGCGTCGAAAAGGTCGAGCTCGATGAACTGTTCAAGCGCTCCGACTTCGTCACGCTGCACGCGCCGCTCACCGACAAGACACGCAACATCATCGACGCCAAGGCGATCGAGAAGATGAAGACCGGCGTGCGCATCATCAACTGCGCGCGCGGCGGCCTGGTCGACGAGGTTGCGTTGCGCGCCGCGCTCGACGCCAACAAGGTCGCAGGCGCCGCCTTCGACGTCTTCGTCACCGAGCCGGCGACCGAGAACGTCCTGTTCGGCCATCCCAATGTCGTATGCACGCCGCACCTCGGCGCCTCCACCTCGGAAGCGCAGGAGAACGTGGCGCTGCAGATCGCCGAGCAGATGTCGGACTATCTCCTGCGCGGCGCCATCACCAACGCTGTGAACTTCCCCTCGATCAGCGCCGAGGAGGCCCCCAAGCTGAAGCCCTTCATCGCGTTGGCCGAGAAGCTCGGCTCCTTCGCCGGCCAGCTCACCGAGACCGGCATCAGCAAGGTGCAGATCGCCTTCGAAGGCGCGGTGGCGCAGATGAACACTAAGGCGCTCACCTCGGCCGCGCTCGCGGGACTGCTGCGCCCGATGCTCGGCGAAAACGTCAACGTCGTATCGGCGCCGGCGGTGGCGAAGGAGCGCGGCATCGTCGTCGAGGAAGTGACGCGCGAGATGCCGGAGGACTACGAAAGCCTGATCACGGTGACGCTGGTGACCGAACGCCAGTCGCGCCACGTCTCCGGCACCGTCTTCGCCGACGGCCGCCCGCGTATCGTCAATATCAAGGGCATCCGCATGGACGCCGAGTTCGGCGCGTCGATGATCTACATCACCAATCTCGATAAGCCGGGCTTCATCGGCACCTTCTCGTCAACGCTGGGCGAGGCGGGCATCAACATCGCCACCTTCCACGTCGGCCGCGAGGCGCCGGGCGCCAACGCCGTCGCGCTGATCGAGATCGACGGCGAACTGCCCGACGCCGTGCTCTCCAAGGTCCGCGCGCTGCCGCAGGTGCAGCAGGCCAAGCCGCTGCATTTTTGATCCTGTCATTCCGGGTTCGCGACGTTCAGGCCGCGAACCCGGAATCCGGGGCGTCGGGCCCCCGCTGCAAAAGCAGAGGCACTTCGCTATATCGGCGTAATTGCCAGCCATGAGCGCGAAATCGGCCGCCGCGTGCAGCGGCCAAGGAAAACCTAGGCCGCGCTTGCGTTGCATGGTAGCTCGATCGG
>DASXOK010000678.1:0-16315 GCA_036494425.1 Pseudolabrys sp. | reverse complement strand
AGCTTTGCAAGTCCATGTGCGGTGTATTGCCAGCTATCTCGCCGGCTGTCTTGGCAGCATCCGGTCACGAATTTCTTACGGGCAAAGCCGGCATCGGTAGCCTTTAGGGTCCTTCCAAGATTAGAATGATTCCAATATACGGTTCTGAACTTCTCCCGCGATCGAAAGGCCCTGCCCCGTGAAACGCTTCTCCGACCTGTCAGAGCAGGAAGTCCTGGCCCTGGCCATCACCAATGAGGAGGAGGACAGCCGCATCTACCGCGGTTTCGCGGAGGGGTTGCGCGCGCAGTTCCCCGCATCCGCCAAGGTGTTCGACGAGATGGCCGAGGAGGAGGTGCATCACCGCAGCATGCTGTTCGACATCTACCGGCAGAAATTCGGCGAATACCTGCCGCTGATCCGCCGGCAGGACGTGAAGGGCTTCCTGAACCCCAAGCAGCCTTTATGGCTGACGCGCCCGCTCGGGCTCGAGGAGGTGCGCAAGTTCGCCGAGACCATGGAATTCGAGGCGGAGCGCTATTACCGCAAGGCGGCGGAGACCGCCCGCGATGCCTCGGTGCGGCAATTGCTCATTGAACTGGCCGAGGCCGAGGCCGGACACGAGACCCTCGCGCAGAAGCTCAGCGAGACGATCCTCACCAAGGGCGCGCGCGAGAAGGAAGAAGAGACCGCCCGGCGGATGTTCGTGCTGCAATATGTGCAACCGGGCCTGGCCGGACTGATGGACGGCTCGGTGTCGACGCTGGCGCCGCTGTTCGCCGCCGCCTTCGCCACGCACAACACCTGGGCGACGTTTCTCGTCGGCATGGCGGCCTCGGTCGGCGCCGGCATTTCCATGGGCTTCGCGGAGGCTTTATCCGACGACGGCTCGCTGACCGGACGCGGCACACCCTGGCTGCGCGG
Source organism: Pseudolabrys sp. (assembly GCA_036494425.1). Classification (GTDB taxonomy): domain Bacteria; phylum Pseudomonadota; class Alphaproteobacteria; order Rhizobiales; family Xanthobacteraceae; genus Pseudolabrys. Next base: position 15,412 of record DASXOK010000678.1, on the reverse strand, counting down.
CACGGTGTGCGGCCTGATGACCGCGATCGGCGGCCTCGGCCACACGCTGCCCTATCTGATCCCGCACTTCCTCACCGCCACGATCGTGTCGGTCTTCGTGGTCGCGATCGAGCTGGCGGCGATCTCCTGGATCCGCACCAAGTTCATGGACACGCCATTCCTGCAGGCGGCCTTCCAGGTGGTGGTCGGCGGCGTACTGGTGTTCGTGGCGGGGATATTGATCGGGAGTTCGTGATAACGTAGCACGCGCAGCAAGCTCCCCTTCACCTCTCCCATAGGGAGAGGTCGACGTGCATCCGAACTCGGGTTTACCAGAGTTCGGCACTGTTAAGTGGCCGAAGTCGGATATATCCGACTTCGGCAGCACGTCGGGTGAGGGGTTACAGCGTTCGAGAGTCGCTTGCCCCCTCACCCCAACCCTCTCCCCAATGGGGAGAGGGAGCCCGCCGTGCCCCAGGCACAGTCTTATGTCATTCACCCTCGCCCATCTCTCCGATCCGCATCTGCCGCCGCTGCCGGAGCCGCGCTGGACCGAGCTGGTCGGCAAGCGCATCACCGGCTACATCAACTGGCGGCGCAAGCGGCGCTTCATCCATGACGCGGCGACGCTTCGTACGCTCGTCGCCGACATGAAAGCACAGACGCCCGACCACATCGCGGTGACCGGCGACCTCGCCAATCTCGCGCTGCCGGCGGAGTATCCGCGCGGCCGCAACTGGCTCGACAGCCTCGGCACGCCGCACGACGTCAGCGTCATCCCGGGCAATCACGACATCTATGTCGCCGAAGGCGCGACCTTCGCCGCGCGCCAGTGGGGCGCGCACATGAGCGACGACGACGGCACGGATGGGTTTCCCTTCCTGCGCCGCCGCGGCAATGTCGCGCTCATCGGGCTGTCGAGCGGCGTGCCGACGGCGCCGTTCTTAGCCACCGGATGGCTCGGCACCAAGCAGCTCGCGGGCCTCGCCGAGACACTCAAGAGACTGCGAAGCGAGGACGTCTTCCGCGTCGTGCTCATCCATCATCCGCCGGCGAGCCAGGCGTCACGGCATAAACGTTTGCTCGATGCGGATGTGCTCAAGCGCGTGATCGCGATGCACGGCGCCGAATTGCTGCTCCACGGGCATGACCACCTGAATATGCTCAACTGGCTCGACGGGCCGAACGGCACGCGCGTGCCGGCGGTCGGCGTGCCCTCGGCCTCGGCGAAGCCCGGCACCGGCAAGGACGCGGCGGCGTACAACCTCTATCGAATCGACGGCGCGCGCGGCGCGTGGACCTGCGAGGCCGTGTCGCGTGGCGTGGGTACGGATGGCGTGCTGCGCGAGCTTGGGCGGATCAATCTCGCGCCCGCTTGATGGCTGCTACGGCCGCGGCCCGCTCAGCAGCGCAAATACGAACAGCGCGCCGACGCCGACGATCAAACCGTAGATGAAGGTGCGGATGGCGCGCAGGCGGCCGCGGCGCTGCTCGTGCTCAATTATCTTCAGCGAGGTGGCCTGGCCGAACGGCGTGTCGTCGGTGAGCGCGCGCTCGCGCTCGACCATGCGCCGCGCGACGTAGCGCGTGATCATGTGCACCATGTCGGGCACGTCGTAGGACTCGGCGAGCACGGCGCGGCCGTAGCGCGTGTCCTGCACGAATCGATATTGCCGCTTGTCGCGGCCCATCTCGACATGCGCGATCACGTCGATCCACAGCCGCGGCACATCGCCTTTGCTGATGCCGCGGTCGAACAGGTCGACATTGTTGGGCAGCTCTTTGAACAGCGGATCGAGCGCCTCGTCGAGAAGCTCGAGCCGCGCCACCTCGGCGTCGCGCAGATCGACGACGACCGCCGAGCGCTCGGCCGCCTCGATGCGCGCCTCCCGCACGGCGTCCTTGAGCGGCGTCGGGGCGTCGGGCGCCTCCGGCTCGGCTTTTTTAGTGAGTCCGAACATAGGTTAATGTTAGCAAGAGTTTCGTGACGCGCAAATTAAAAGGGTGTGGCTTTTCAACGCCTTTATCGGTTAACGGCGCGCGGGTGCAGGCCATAGGGCGCGCCCCAGGACAGGCCCTCCTCCGTGGTCTTGCGCGGCCGGTATTCGGCGCCGATCCAACCGTCGTAGCCGAGACGGTCCACGGCGGTGAACACGGCATGGTAGTTGATCTCGCCCTCGTCCGGCTCGTGCCGGGTCGGTACGGCGGCGCATTGCAGATGGCCGACCGCGGGAAGGAACTTTTCCAGCCGGCTGATCAGGTCGCCGCCGACGATCTGCGCGTGATAGAAATCGAACTGCATGCGCACGTTCGACTTACCGAGCTTGGCGATGATGTCGGCGGCATGTTCGACATGGTTGAGGAAATAATTCGGCCGGTCGCGCGGATTGATCGGCTCGAGCAGCAGCTTGATGTTCTTGGCGGCGGCGACATCAGCCACGCGGGCGAGGTTGTTGATGAATACGCGCTCGGCCGCCGGCCGCTGCTCGACCGGCACCTTGCCGGCGAGGCAATGGATCGCGGTGCCGCCGATTGCCGTGATGTAGTCGAGCGCGCGGGTAAAGAGCGCGTCGAAATCCTTCTCGCGCCCGGGCACCGCGGCGTAGCCGAACTCACCCTCCCCGCCCGGCGGCGTGTTGACGCCGAGGATGGTGAGTTTGTTCTTCTCGATCGCCGCCTTCACGTCCTTGGCCGGCACGTCGTAGGGGAATTGCAGCTCGATGGCCTTGAAGCCGCAGGCCGCCGCCGCGTCGATGCGGGCCAACAGCGGACGGTCGGTGAACAGATAACCGAGATTGGCGGCAAAGCGCGGCATTGCTGACCTCATCCCTTGCGCACGGCGGCGTTGCCGTATTCATTAGCCGCCAACCGCGACGCGCGCCACTCAAAGAACAATGGCACAGGAAACATCCCCATGTCCGCCAACACCGCCTTCCACATCGCCGTACTGCCTGGTGACGGCATCGGCCCGGAGGTGATGGCGCCGACCCTGGATATCCTGAAAAAGATCGAGGCCACGACGCCGAGCCTGAAATTCCGCTTCACCGAAGCCCCGGCCGGGGCAGACCATTATCGCGAGACCGGCAAGTCGATGTCGGAGTCGACGATAAAATTGTGCGAGGAAGCAGACGCGATCCTGCTCGGCGCCTGCGGCCTGCCGAGCGTGCGCTATCCCGACAACACCGAGATCATGCCGCAGGTCGAGTTGCGCTTCATCTTCGACCTCTATGCCGGCATGCGGCCGGCGCGGCTCATCCCGGGCGTCCCGAGTCCGATCGTCGGCGCGGAGGTGCACGGCATCGACTTCGTGCTGATCCGCGAGTCGACGGAAGGCCTGTTCTCGTCGATGGGCAAAGGCGTCACCACGCATGACGACGCGCGCGAGACGCTTGTGGTGACGCGCAAGACCACCGAGCGCCTGTTCGACTTTTCGCTGCATCTGGCCGAGCGGCGCAAGAAGCGCGGCCGCCCGGGCCGGCTGACGCTGGTCGACAAGGCCAATGTGTTCAAGGCGTTCAATTGGCAGCGCGACATCTTCGCCGAGCGCAAAGTAAAATTCCCCGGCGTGGCGACCGACCTGCTCTATGTCGACGCCTGCGCCGCGATGATGGTGCGCAAGCCTTGGGACTTCGACGTGATGGTGATGGAGAACATGTTCGGCGACATCCTCTCCGACCTGGCCGCCGGCCTGATCGGCGGTCTGGGCATCGCGCCGTCGGCGGACATCGGCGACAAGCACGCGGTGTTTCAGCCGTGTCATGGCACCGCGCCGGACATCATGGGCCAGGGCAAGGCCAATCCGACGGCGATGATATTGTCAGCGGCGATGATGCTCGACTGGCTCGCCGACAAGCACGACCACGCACCGGCGGCGGACGCGGCGCTGCGTATCGAACGCGCGGTCGACAAGGCTTATGCGTCGGGCATCAAGCCGATGGAATATGGCGGCAAGGACGGCACCGCGGCGGTGGCGGGCGCGGTGATGAAGGCGCTCGATTGAGGACGACAGCGCGCCCGGATCGATCAAGCCACTTCAAATACCGATGTGGCATCATCCAATATTCGCTTACCTATGTGCGCATCGTCCGCATAAACTCCGCGGAAACATCGTGTCTTTTCAGCCGCACCTTCAACGCGGATATGCTCAACAAGCATCGAGTCTATTGCACCTAAGTGTAATATCGGCCCGGCGACGCCGGGGAGATCGTATCAATTCACCGCGCACGTTTCGTGCGCAATGAATCATCGTGGGCCCGCTCGACCGGACCCGCGGTGATTTTTGCATCCGATGACCGACGCAACGAGGTTATCGCTATGACGATCACTCAAAAAATGCGGCTCTGTCTGCTGTCGATGTTCGCAGCAGCGACGATGGCGACTGCGCCGGCTTCGGCGCAGCAACAACAACAACAACAGCAGCAGCAGCAACAGGCAAAGCCCAACATCGTCTTCATCATGGGCGACGATATCGGCTGGATGCAGCCGAGCATCTATCACCGCGGCTTGATGGTGGGAGAGACGCCCAATATCGACCGCATCGGACAAGAAGGCGCGATGTTCGTCGATTACGTCGCGATGCAGAGCTGCACTTCGGGGCGCAATGCCTTCTTCACCGGCATGTACCCGCTGCGCACCGGCATGATCCCGCCGCAACTGCCGGGCAGCCCGTCCTATCTACGGCCCGGCACGCCGGCGCTCGCGCAATTCCTGCTCGATCTCGGCTACACCACCGGCGAATTCGGCAAGAACCACCTTGGCGACCACACCGCGTCGTTGCCGACAGCGCATGGCTTCCAGGAATACTGGGGCTATCTCTATCACCTCGACGCGATGCAGCAGGTGAGCTTCCCAGACATCAATTCGTCTCCGACGGAACAGGGTGTCGCTCCGCCGTGCAAGAACACGCCGGTTCCCGGCCTCTCGGATCCTCCGGGAGCGGTCGATCAAAAAACGACGCTGTGCCTGATGCCGCCGCGTCCGGTCATCGCATGCAAGTCGTCCGACGGTTCGGAGAAGAACCAGAGATGCATTGACGAAGGCCCGCTCACGTTGGAGCGTTCGAAGACGGTGGACGAGGAAATCTCGGCCAAGGTCATCGACTTCCTCGACCGCAACGATCCCAAGAAGACCAACAAGCCATTCTTCGTCTGGTACAACCCGGCGCGCATGCACGTCGTGACGGTTCTTTCGCCGAAATACGAGGCCATGGTCGGCACGCGCGGCGGGAAGGACTGGGGCGTCAATGAGGCCGGCATGAAGCAGATGGACGACAATATCGGCCTCGTGCTGCAGAAGCTGGAGGATATGGGCCAGCTCGACAATACGATTGTCGTCTTCACCACCGATAATGGCGCCGAGTCGATCTCATTCCCGGACGGCGGCATAACGCCGTTCAAGGGGCAGAAAGGCGAAGCATGGGAAGGCGGTTATCGCGCGCCGATGGTGGTGCGCTGGCCGGGCCACATCAAGCCGGGAACGGTCAAGAACCAGTTGTTTGCCGCCCTCGACTGGGTGCCCACGTTCGTCGATATCGCCGGAGGGCCCAAGGGCGACGGGCTGAAGACGCAGATCGAGGCCGGACAATATCCGGGCATCGTCAAGACGACGCTCGATGGTTTCGACCAGCGCGACTATCTCGAAGGCAAATCGGAGAAGTCCGCCCGCGACTACTTCTTCTACTTCTCGGGCGCGACGCCGTCGGCGGTGCGCTACAAGAATTGGAAGATGTACTACACCATGTCGCAGCCGGGACCGGCCGGCTGGATCATGCCGCTCGTCCCCTTCCACTTCACATTGGTGCAGAACATCAAGCGGGACCCGTTCGAGCAATCGGTCGGCATTGATCAGAAGTCCGCGATGAGCTTGGGCGGTGCGCTCGGCGGCCCGATGACGGCCTTCCAATACGACTGGAACATGCTGCCCATCGGCCAGCAGCTATGGCTGGAGCACTTGCAGTCATACGAGAAATTCCCGCCGCTGCAGGCGCCTGAATCCTATAACCTCAGTGGTATTCTCGATCAGGTCAAGAAAGCCAACGCGAGCCATGCGAGCGATTAGCCGCGTGAGAACTTGTAAAATAGGTCCCGGATCAGCGGTGCACTGCTGGTCCGGGACACGAGTCAGAGCCCGACAAACTCCTTGATCGCGGCGATGAACGGCTCCGGCTGTTCGAGCGGCGGGCAATGGCCGCAGCCGGGCAATTCGATGTAGCGCGCACCGGCGACCTTCTCGACAATCTGTTTGTTCAGCGCGGGCGGCGTCGCCTGATCGAATTCGCCGCACACGACCAGCGTCGGCACGCGCAGGTGATGCAGGAGCGGCACCAGGTCCGTCTCCTGCAGGATGCGGCAGGCGGCCTGGAAGGCTTTGGGATCGATCCCCATCAACACCGCCTTGCGCTCCTCGATCTTCTCCGGATGCATTTCGAGATAGGCCGGCGAATAGACACGCCGCGCCGCGATCTCGGCGACCGAGCCAAGTCCACCATCGGCGACCTTCTCGGCCATTACCGCGAAGGCCTGGCGCCCCTCCGGCGGAAAGCAGGCGGCGGCATCGCTCACGACCAGCTTGGAGAGACGCTCGGGATGGGCGAGCGCGAAGGCGAGCGCCACCGTGCCGCCGAAGCCGTTGCCGATCAGAATGGTGTCATTGCCGATCTTGAATTCCTGAAAGCCGTCCTCGATGCAGGCCACGTAGGCGTCCATCAGCGGCAGCATCGGCGCCTGCGAGCCGTGGAAGCCCGGCAGGTTGATGAGGGTAACCTGGTGGTTGGCGGCGAGCGCCGGCAGCACGGGATCGAAGGCGTGGCGGTCGGCCAGCAACGAATGCAGCACGACGATGTCGGGTCCCTGGCCGGTCCGCACCGCCTTGAGCGTGCCATGCCCGGCGGTCAGTTCGTCCATCTGCATCGAAGCCTCCCCGCTGCGTCACATGCCAGAACTCTATAACGCGCAGGATGGCGAATCGATAGGCGGTCGCCGGAACGCAAACGGCCCCGCAGGTGGCGGGGCCGTGAATTCTGTCTACACCTCTCCCCGCTTGCGGGGGAGGGAAGAAGAGGCCTTTACTTCCCCTCGCGCCAGATCCCCAGCGCTTCCTGCGCAGGACGGTCGGAGATCGAGAACAGTACAGCGTCCTCGCTGCCGACGTTGTGCTGGTAGTGCTTCCATGGCGGCGCCACGAAGACGTCGTTGACGTCCCAGTCGAACGGCTTGCCGTCGATGATAGTCGTGCCCTTGCCTTCCGCCACCGCGAAGACGGTGCCGTCGGTCGAACGGTAGGGCTCGCCCTTGAAGCCAGCCGGCAGCAGCGACAAGTTGGCACCCATCGTCGGCAGCACCGGCCCGCCGTTGATCGGGTTGGCGTAGCGCACGCGCGCGCCGTGACGCTTGTCGACGTCGCCGGTCTTCTTCAGCCGCTCAAGGATCGGACGCATCTTGGCGTAAGGGTAGTTGATCACCGGCGAGCGGTTGAGGTGCGCCGGTGCGCCGTCCGGCAAGACGCCGGTGGCGTAACGATCGAACGAGTCGCCGTCCTCGTGATTGACGTTCTGCATCTTCTGATCGAAATGCTCGCCGAACGAGGCCTGGAAGTGATTGATGGTCGGCATGTCGAGCACGTCGAGCCACATTACCGGCTCTTTGCCGGGATTACCGTGGTCGTGCGGGGCCCAGTTGGCGGTGATGATGAAGTCCCCATGCTCCATTTGCGACTTCTCGCCTTCCACCGCGGTGTAGGCGCCCTTGCCCTTCAACACGAAGCGGATGGCGGAGGCGACGTGGCGATGCACGTCGGCGACCTCGCCCGGCATAATGAGCTGGATGCCGGCGAACAGCGCATTGGTGATGCGCGACTTGCCCGGGTCGCCGGGGTTCTCGAGCACGAGCACGCGGCGCTCGGCTTCCTCGGCGGTGATAACCTCACCGGCCTCGAGCATCAACCTTTCGACCTGGGGAAACTTCCACAGCGCCGGAACCATCTGCGTCTTCGGCTCGGGCGTGACAAGATATTTCAGTACTTCCCACAGCGGCGTGAGGTGGTACTCGGAAATCTTGTCGTAATAGGCCTGCCGGGCGTTCTGGATATTGTGCTTGGGATCGGCTTGGGCCGTGGCAACTGCCATGGGGGTATCCTCCGTAGTGCCAATAGTTGGATTTGTAACCACCATACGCCAATTCGGGGTGGCCGGGAATGGCGGATTCCGCAAGGCGCGGTTGCGGGATAGCGAGTTGTTGGAATTATATTTCCGCGCTCGCATTTCACCTAATTATTGACCGATCCCCCGTCCACCACCAGCGACTGGCCGGTGACGAAGTCGCTGTCGCTGGAGGCCAGGAACACCAGGGCGCCGACGAGGTCCTCCGGGTAGCCGTCGCGCCTGAAGGCGCGGCTGTTGCGCACGTGGACGCGCTCCTCCTCGACATGCTTCGTGTTGCCGAGCCCAGTGTCGCTGAGGATGTAGCCGGGCGAAAGCGAGTTGACGGCGATGCCGTGCTGGCCGAGTTCGCGCGATAGCGAGCGCGTGAAGGCGAGCATGGCACCCTTCGACGTGACATAAGGCAGCATGCGCGGCACGCCCTTGTAGGCGGCGCCGGAGGCGATGTTGATGATCTTGCCGCTCTTGCGCGCGATCATATGCGGTGCGACGTGGCGGACCATCAGATACGGCCCGCGCACATTGATGGCCATGACCTTGTCCCAGACCTCGGCGTCCCATTCGTCGAAGTTGCGCGGCGTGAGGGTGGCGTAGAGGGCGGCATTGTTGACCAGGATATCGATCTGGCCGAAGCGCTGCATGGTTTCCGCAACCAGGCCTTTGACGGCGTTTTCATCGCTGACGTCGAAGGTGACGCTTGTCGCGGAATTGGCGCCGTGCGTCTGGGCGATTCCCGCGGCGGTCTCCTTGCCGTCGGCGATGTCGGCGATCATGACGCGCGCGCCCGCGGCCGCCAGCGCCTGCGAATAATGGCGGCCGATGCCCCTGGCGCCGCCGGTGACGATCGCCGTCTTGCCCGCGAGCTTTGTCATACGTTTGCTCCTCCTGACGTCCCGCGTCATGGCCGGACTTGTCCCGGTCCCATCCACGTCTTTTTTTGCTGCGTCACGTGTATAAGGACGTGGATGCCCGGCACAAGGCCAAGCATCACGGAGACTGTTGTTCATGTCGGAGTCCATCACAGACCGTATCGCAATCCGCGACATCATCGAGAACTGGGTGCTGTGGCGCGACACGCGCCAGTGGGACCATTTCCGCACGCTCTGGCACGATGACGGGCGGATGTGGGCGACGTGGTTTCAAGGCACCTATGAGGATTTCATCACTGTCAGCCGCGAGGGCTACGCGCGCGGCGCGCGCATCAATCATATGCTCGGCGGCACCACGATCGACATCGCGGGCGAGCGCGCCATCGCGCAGACCAAGCTCTCCATCGCGCAGCGCGCCAAGGTCGATGGTGTCTTGTGCGACGTCACCTGCTGGGGCCGCGCCTACGACTTCCTGGAGAAGCGCGCGGGCCGCTGGGGCATCGTTCTGCGCCGCCACACCTACGAGAAGGACCGCATCGATCCGGTCGAGCCGGGCGTTCCGCTCAAGCTGGACGCTGGCCTGCTTTCGCAATTCCCGGAAGGCTATCGCCATCTCGCTTATCTGCAGACCAAGGTGGGCTACGACGTCAAGCGCGACCTGCCAGGCCTCGATGGGCCGGAGCTCGATGCGCTCTACGCCCAGGGCAAGGCGTGGCTCGAAGGCAGCAAGCTTTAAGGGCCCCCGCCGGGCTTGGCGCGGCGGGCGGGACATGCGAGCTTCCCCCGCCGGATTTGAAGACGTCGTAGCGCGCGGGGGGCCGATGTCGTTTGCCGACAAGTTCAATCTGTTCAATGAATTCAACCTGCTGCGCATCATCTGCGGCGCGTTCTTCATCCCGCATATCGTCGGCAAGGTCACGGTGCCGGCAACGCTGAAGTTCTTCACTGAAGTCGGCTTCAAGCCGCCGGCCGCCTGGATGGGCCTGGCCGGCGCCATCGAGGTGGTGCTCAGCATCGGCCTGATTTTCGGGCTATATACCTCGTATATAGCCGCTATTGCTTTCATCCATCTGCTGGTCGCGGCCGCCGCGATGTATAAGCTCAACCGCTGCTGGATCTGGGTCATCGGCGGCGTGGAATTCTGCATCTTCTGGGCGCTCTGCTGTCTCGTCGTCGCCATGCATGGGTGACTAAGGGCAACGCCCTCTCCTGCTTACTCCTCAAAAAAGGGAAGAAACGACAATGGCTAGTGCTCTGTTTTCTCCGATCACGCTGCGCGGCCTCACATTGGCGAACCGCACCGTCGTCTCGCCGATGTGCCAGTACAATTCGACCGACGGCTCGGCCAACGACTGGCATCTGATGCATCTCGGCAATTTCTCGCTCGGCGCGGTGGCGCTGGTGATGACCGAGATGACCAACGTCAACGCGGTCGGCCGCATCACGCACAAATGCGCGGGGCTCTATTCGGACGACAACGAGAAGGCGCTCAAGCGCGTCATCGATTTCTGCAAGCAGTACGGCATCGCCAAGCAGGGCTTGCAGGTCGGCCACGCCGGCCGCAAGGGCTCGACAGCGCCGCCGGCCGTCGGCGGCAAGCCGCTCAAGCCGGAAGAAGGCGCCTGGGAGACGCTGGCGCCGTCGGCCATTCCCTTCGGCGAAGGCTGGCACGTGCCGCGCGCCATGACCAAGGACGCGATGAAGAGCACCATCGACGACTATGTCGCGACGGTTAAGCGCGCCGAGCGCGTCGGCTACGACCTCATCGAAATGCACGGCGGGCATGGTTATCTGATCCACCAGTTCCTTTCGCCGCTCGCCAACCGGCGCACGGACGAATATGGCGGCTCGCTGAAGAACCGCATGCGCTATCCGCTCGAAGTGTTCGCGGCGATGCGCGCGGCCTGGCCCGCGGACAAGCCGATGGGCATCCGCGTCTCTGCTGTGGATTGGGTCGACGGCGGCACCACGATCGAGGACACGGTGGCCTTCGCGCACGAGATCAAGGCGCTGGGCTGCGATTACATGGACGTCTCGAGCGGCCAGGTCGATGCGCGTCAGCAGATCCCGTTCGCGCTGGGCTTCAACGCGCCCTTCGCCGAAAAGGTGCGCAAGGAGGCCGGACTGCCGACCATGTCGGTCGGGCTGATCACCGGCTACCAGCAAGCGGAAGATATCATCGCGTCAGGAAAGGCGGATTTCATCTGCATGGGCCGCGGCGTCATGTGGGACCCGCGCTGGTCCTGGCATGCGGCGGAAGAGCTCGGCGCCGAGGCGCCCTACGCGCCGCGCACCATGCCGTGCCATCCCAAGATGCGCCCGCAGGTGTTTCCGAAGCGGGCGGTGGGTTCCTGAACTTTACCTCTCCCCGCTTGCCCGAAGTCGGAAACATCCGACTTGGCTGAAAGGTCGATCCGACGACGCGTCAGCGGAGGCGGATCGGGTGAGGGGCGTTTCATGCAGCCCGAGCACCCTTAAAAGAGCCCCTCACCCAGCTCGCGCCTAACGGCGCTCGCCACCCTCTCCCCGTAAGAACGGGGAGTGGGAAAAAGATTACTCCCTCACCCGCACGATGAACTTGGCGAAGGCGGCAAGCTGCATCTTGATGATGTCCTTCGTCGGCTGATCGGTCAGTTCGAGACTCTCTTTGTCGAACTTGGTCTGCGCCAGGCTGACGAAGATTTCCGGCGTCCCGAACAAGAAAGCGTTCACCGAGGTCAGCGTCTGGCGCAGCTGATACTGCATGCGCGAGGCGCCGAGCACGCCCTGGCTCGCCGATTGGATCGCCACCGGCTTGTCCTTGAACGGCTGGTCCTTCATGCGCGACATCCAGTCGATCGCATTCTTGAGCGGCCCCGGGATCGACCAATTGTATTCCGGCGAGACGATCAGCAGGCCATCGGCCTTGCGGATGGCCGCCGCAAGATCTTCGACCGGCGCCGGGAAGCCGGCGGCCTCCTGGATGTCGTGATTATAGAGCGGGAATGTGTCGTAGGGCGGCGCGTCGATGAGCTTCATCTCCGGCGGCGCCAGCGGCGGCAGCGCGCGGATCAGCGCTGCATTGTAGGACCGTTTGCGCAGCGAGCCGCACATCACGAGCACGTTCAACGGATCAGCCATTTCAACCTCTTCATATTCATTTGCTTGATCAACGCTTGGTCTACCTGAATTCCGTCCGGCCTCTATCTCTGCTCGATGCCCGCCTTCTCACGCACAGAACTCCATTTGGCGACTTCATCCTCGATCTGCCTGCCGAATTCCGCCGGCGTCGAGACATGCACCACTGCGCCGGACTTGGCCAGGAGTTCGCGAATGTCCGGGCGCGCCAGCACCTTTTTCAATGCGGCATTCGTCTTATCGACGATCGCCTTCGGCGTGCCGGCAGGATACAGCAAGCCGTACCAGCCGATCACCGCATAGCCTGGCACGCCCGATTCCGCGACCGTGGGAACCTCGGGAAGCGTGGGCCAGCGCGCCGGCCCGCCCACCGCGAGGATCTTCAACTGGCCGGCCTGGACCTGACCCTGCACTGCGTGCGCCAACTCGACGCCATAGCTGATTTCACCGGCGAGCAAGGCGGCGACCACGGCCCCCGTGCTGCGGTAGGGAATGTGCTTCACATCGATCGCGGTCATCTGGCGCAGCAACTCGCCGGCGAAGTTCTGAGTCGAACCGACGCCGACATCGCCAAAGTTGAGCTTACCGGGTGACGCTTTCGCAAGCGCCGTCAGCCCTTTGATGTCGTCGGCGGGCAAGTCTTTGCGGGCGACGATGACGAAGGAGCTGTCGGCGACCCATGAGACGGCGGCAAAGTCCTTGATCGAGTCGTAGCGGATGGACTTGAGCATGGCCGCCGACACGGTGTGGGCGGGGCTGGCCATGAGGGCGGTATAGCCGTCCTTTTCGGCGTGCGCGACCTGCTCGGCCGCGATCGTGCCACCGGCACCGACCTTGTTTTCCACCACCACGGTCTGATGCAGGAGCTCCGACAGCGGCTGCGCGACGATGCGCGAGACGATGTCGGTGCCGCCGCCCGGGCCAAAGCCGACCAGCAGGCGGATCGGGCGATCGGCGGGCCATTCCGCCGAGGCTTGTGCTGTCACAAATAGGCATGCGCCGGCGGCCAGCGCCGCGGCGATTACCGCACGTTTCATAGGTCGTTCTCCCTCTGGAAACGGCGCGCTTTAACGCGCGCTCATTGTCTGGCTAGGGGACGAGGGAAGATGGGAGGAGTCAAGCAGCTGCTCCCCTCCCCCCGGCGAGCACTTGCGAGTGGCGGGGAGGGGTCGGGGGTGGGGGAAACGCGGCGCGTGGCACTCGGAAGAAATGGGATGAAGCGCATAAGCGCCCCCCACCCCGACACGTATCGCTAGCGCGATGCGTGTCGACCCTTCCCACCGCTTCGCGGGAGGAGGGAAAGGAAGATCAAAGCTTCTCGTCTTCGATCGGGTTACGCAGCGTGCCGATGCCTTGGATCTCGACCTCGGCGACGTCACCCGCCTTCATCCACACCGGCTCGGGCTTGCGCGCGTGTCCGACGCCCGACGGCGTGCCGGTGAACAGGATATCGCCCGGCTCCAGCGTGATGCCCTCGGTGAGATAGACGAGCGACTCGGCGACCGGGAACATGAACAGATCGGTGTTGGACGACTGCATCGTCTTGCCGTTCAACCGGGTCTCGATCTTGAGGCCTTTGCCGCCGCGCGGCAGCTCGTCGGCGCTGACCATCCACGGGCCGACGCTGCCGGTGCGGTCGAAGTTCTTGCCCATGCCCCATTGCGTCGTGTGGCGCTGATACTCGCGGATCGAGCCCTCGTTGCCGCAGGTGTAGCCGGCGACGCAGTCGGCCGCGTTCTCCAGGGTGAGATGCTTGGCGCGCTTTCCGATGATCACGACCAATTCGCCCTCATAGTCGAACTGGATCGACTTCTGCGGCCGCATCAGCGGCTGCAGGTGTGGTGTCAGCGAGCTCAGCATGCGGAAGAAGATCGACTGAAACTTCGGGATGTTGTCCTTCTGCGGGCCTTCCTTGACGTGGTCGAGATAGTTGAGGCCGAGGCAGATGATCTTGCCGGGCTTCGCCACCGGCAGCGCGAATTTCAGGCTGGCGAGGGGGCGGCGCGCCGAAGCGGGCGCCTTCTTTGCGAGATCGGCGAGCGGCTTGAGGTCGCCATCGCTCGACTTGAACCATGTGCCGAGATCGCCCGGCACGGTCGGATCGACCGCCTGCAAATCAATGACGCTGTCGCCATCGACAACACCCAGCCGCACGCCCTCATTCGTTTCAAAACCGACGATCTTCATGAGCCCTGCCTTGGTCCCGTGTTACGCGCCCGGTCTTGGCCGGACGGCGCAAGGCTTAGAGCAAATTCGCCGCGACGGGAAGCAGGGGGCGGCGGAGCAACATCACTCCGCCGGGCGCGGGGTGGGCGTCTCATCGCCCAGCGTGAAGGCCTGGATCGAAAAATATTTCTGGCTGTCGGTCCATACGCCGGCCGGCAGCCAGCCGACGCCGCGCGCGAGCGCCGACAGCGATTCCACGCTGTATTTGTAACTGTTCTCGGTGTGGATGGTTTCGCCGGCACGGAATTCAATGGTCTCGCCGGCCACCTTCACCTTCTGCCGCTTGAGGCTGGCGAGGTGCATCTCGATGCGGTTGCGCTCTCGATTGAAGAAGGCGTGATGCTCGAACATCTCGGGCTTGAAGGTGGCGCCCAGTTCGCGATTCATCCGCGTCAGGAGATTCATATTGAAGGCGGCGGTGACACCGGCCGCGTCGTTATAAGCCGCGTTGAGGACTTCCGACGGCTTGACCAGATCGACGCCGATGATGAGCTTGGCGCCGGCGCCGAGGATGCGCGCCGCGTTGCGCAGGAATGAGGCCGCCTCGTGCGGCTCGAAATTGCCGATGGTCGAGCCGGGGAAGAAGCCGACGCGTAGGGGGGCAGTCTTGGCCTCGACCGGCAGTTCGAAGGGAAAGCAGAAGTCGGCGGTGACGGGCAGGATCTTGAGCTGCGGGAAATCGGCGCGTAGTTCGGTCGCCTCCTGCTCCAGCATCTCGCCGCAGATATCGACCGGCACGTAGGCCGCGAGGTTCGGCGCTTTGCCGAGCAGCAGGCGTGCCTTCTTGTTCGAGCCGCTGCCGAATTCCACAAGCGCCGCGCCGGGCGGGATCAACTTGTCGATCTCCGCGGCTTTGTCGCGCAGCACCTCCATCTCGCAGCGGGTCGGATAGTATTCGGGCTGTTCGGTGATGCGCTCGAACAGTTCGGAGCCGGCGGCATCGTAGAAGTATTTTGCCGGTACATGTTTCGGCGTATCCGTCAGCCCCTCCAGCACATCGGCCTCGAAAGCCGATGTATCGGTGCATTGCGGCTGCGGAACGCTACGACGTGCAAGAGCGACCATC
>DASXOK010000677.1:0-9191 GCA_036494425.1 Pseudolabrys sp. | reverse complement strand
CGGGATCGACTCCAGCCACGTCTCCTTCCTGCATCGCGGCGATCTGAATTCCGATCCCTTGTTCAAGGGCGCGAAGGCCAATCAATACAATCTGCGCGATTCGCGCCCGGTGTTCGAAGTGGTCGAGAGCGCGGGCGGCCTGTTCATCGGCGCGCGCCGCGATGCCGAGAATGGCAACTATTATTGGCGCATCACGCAATGGGTGATGCCGACCTTCACCATGATCGCGCCGCGCGGCAATCACCCGGTGCACGGCCACTTCTGGATTCCGATCGACGACGAGAATTGCTGGACCTGGAGCTTCGACTATCACCCGACGCGCGCGCTGACGGCGGACGAGGTCCGCGCCATGCGCGACGGCAAAGGCATTCACGTCAAATACGTGCCGGGTACGTTCCGTCCGCTCGCGAACAAGGACAACGACTATCTGATCGACCGCGCCGGGCAAAAGGCGGGCAAGACGTTCAGCGGCGTCGAGGGTATCGCGATGCAGGACGCCTCGCTGCAGGAGAGCATGGGGCCGGTCGTCGACCGCACCAAGGAAAACCTGGTGTCCACCGACAACGGCATCATCATGGCGCGGCACCGTCTGTTGCGCGCGGTGAAGGCGCTGATGGACAAGGATGTCCCGCCGCCGGGCACGGAAGCGGTGCATCAGCGCGTGCGCTCCGCCGCCGTGGTGCTGCCGCCCGACCGGCCGTTCGTCGAGGCGGCCAAGGACGCGCTCATGGTGCAAGAGGGAGTCGCACATGCGTCGGTTTGAGGCGGCGCCCGGGACGGACCGCCATGCAGAGTGAATCGGCCCGCGCATCGAGCGCCGTCGAAGCGCGCTTCCGCATCAATGCCCCGAACTCGCGGCCGCGCGCGATCAAGATCATCGCGCTCGACCGGCCGAGCGAAGGAATCGTCAAACGGCTGGCGCAACAGGCGACATGGGGCAACGCGACATTCCTGACGGCGCTGGCGGGCATGCCCGCGCCCGCTGAGCGCTTTTCCGTGACCGGCTGGCTCGGCGATCTCGCCGGCCACACCAAGGACCTGCTCAACGAGATCAATGGCGCGGATCAGGTGGTCATGATCGCGACCGCGGGCGAGCCACTGGACGCCGTCTCCATCATCGGCGAAGCGTGCAGCCTCAAGCGCGTGATGACGACGGCCCTGATCCTCAGCCCGCCGTCCGCCTCCGACGAGGCGCTGTCGCGCAGCCTCGCCCAGTTGCGGCCCTGGTCGCTGATGTTGGTTGTCGCCACCGCCGAGGACTACATCGGCGACATGCTGGTCGCGTTGCGCGCTTAGCCGCCCTCCATAAGGCGGCCTTGTGCCGACACCGCGCTGATGTAAGTTTCCTTCCGCCGCGGACGCATAATCGGCCACGTCAAACGTGGCCAGCCGCGGTGGTTGGCGCTGGTGGGAGGAACACGTCGTGCGGATGCTTCTTGTTTTTATCGCTGCTTTTGCTGCGTCCGCGTCACTCGCGCGGGCCGATGATGCCGCCGCGGGGTATCCGAACCGGCCTGTGAAGATCGTCGTCGACGTTCCGGCCGGCGGCGGCGTCGATACGGTGACCCGCATCGTGGCTGAAGGCCTGCAGACGCGGCTCGGCCAGCCGGTGATCGTGGAAAACCGCGCCGGCGCCGGCGGCAATATCGGCGCCGACTATGTTTATCACGCCGATCCCGATGGCTACACGTTGCTCGCAACCCAGCCGGCGGCGATCACCATCAATCCGATGCTCTACAAGAACATGACCTTCGATCCGGCGAAGTTCGAGCCGGTGGCGATCATGACATCGATCGCCAATGTGCTTCTGGTGCGGCCGAATTTCCCCGCCCAGAACGCGGAAGAATTCATCGCCTATGCCAAGGCGAGCCCGGGCAAGATCACTTACGCGTCGCAGGGCATCGGCACAACGTCGCATCTCACCGCGGCGCTGTTCGAGAACAGGACCGGCGCCAAGCTCGTCCACGTGCCCTACAAGGGCACGGCGCCGGCACTCAACGACATCATCGCCGATCACGTCGACATGATCTTCATGGAGTTGTCATCCGCGATCAAGCTGCACCAGGCGGGCAAAGCGCGCATCCTCGCTGTGGCGACCACCAAGCGCCTCGCCAGCCTGCCTGATGTGCCGACTCTCGACGAGGCGGGCGTGAAGGGCTTCGAATCGGGAACGTGGAACGCCATCGCCGCGCCGCCGAACACACCGAAGCCGATCGTCGCCAAGCTCAACGCCGCGATCGAAGACGTGCTCAAGAGCCAGCATGCCCAGGACATCTTCACCAAGATCAGCCTCCAGGCCGCCGGCGGCACGCCGGAGCAGGCGGCGAGCTTCATCAAGGAACAGACGCAGCTCTGGGACGTCGTCATTAAAGCCGCGAACATTCCGCCGCAATAGCCATGGCCCTGACTTAGAGGATTCAGCATGACCTCGACCGACGCACGTCCGATCATCGCCATCGCCACCGGCGATCCCGCCGGCATCGGCCCTGAGATCAGCATGAAGGCCGCGCTCGACGGGAGCGTGCGTGCCGCTTGCCACCCGATCATCGTCGGCGATCCGCGGGTGATCGCGCGTCATGCCGAGGCTTGCCGAATCGGGGCGCCGATCCAAGTAATCGAACGCATCGAAGATGCCGAGCCCGCGGATGGCGGGCTCACGCTGCTCGCCTGTGCAAGCCCGGAGCTTGGCACGATGTCCTTCGGCAGCAACAGCGCCGAAAGCGGACGCGCTTCGCTGGCGGCGGCGCGCAGCGCGATCAAGGCTGCGCTCTCCGGCCAAGCCGACGCGGTCGTCGCCGCGCCGCAGAATCAAACGTCGATCGCCATGGCCGGGATCGAGTTCGACGGCTATCCCTCGTTCGTCGCGCGCGAGACCGGGCTGGTGCCACAAGATGTGTACCTGATGCTCTGCTTCGGCGACGTGAAGATCGTGCACGCGACGCTGCACGTCAGCGTCAAGCAGGCCATCGCCATGATCACGCGCGAACGCGTCCTGCACGCGATCACGACGGCCGACCGCACGCTCAAGCGCCTCGGCGTCGCCGAGCCGAAGATCGCCGTCGGCGGGCTCAATCCGCATGCCGGCGAAGCCGGCCTGTTCGGCAGCGAGGAGATCGAGATTATCAAGCCGGCGATGGATGACGCGACGAAAGCGGGCATTCGCGTGTCCGGGCCATTCGGCGCCGACACGATGTTCCACAAGAAGGACAGCGACGCCTTCATCGTCATGCTGCATGACCAGGGCCACATCACGGCCAAGCTGCTGGCGCGCAACGCGACCGCGGGACTGGCGATCGGCAGTCCGATCCTGTTCTCGTCGGTCGCGCACGGGAGCGGCCACGACATCGTCGGCAAAGGCGTCGCCGATCCGAAGGCGATGATCGAGGCGATCTCCCGGCTGGCCGGCGCAAACCGGGCCGCCCGCCCCAGCTGAGCTAGGCCCCGCGTTCGGCGGTTTCGACGCCTCGCTTAGCTCGCGCGCAAATATGAGGCCGGCCAGATTTGGCTACCGCCCGACGCCGCCAATTTCGGTCAGGTTATGCGATGGCTCGCATTCGCCGGCGGCACGCTGAAGGCGGCGATGCCTAGAATCCCCTCGTATTATTGATCTCATCGGCAAATTGGGAGGTGCCGCGATGGCAACACTCACCAGGTTTTCGGTCGCGCCTTTGGCCGGCATGACCCGCCGGCTCGCCGACGTCGCGTCCGGCCGCGCGGCGGCCGATCTCGTAATCACCGGCGCGCGCATCCTGTCCACGTATTCCGAGCGCGTGCTGCACGACAAAGAAGTCTGGCTGTCGGGCGGGCGTATCGCCGCCGTGAAGCCGGCGGGCGCGCATAAGACGTCGCCTGCGCCCGCGCGCGTCTACGATGCCGACGGCGCCTTGATCGCGCCGGGCCTCGTCGATCCGCATATCCACATCGAGAGCAGCATGGTGACGGCCTGCGCCTATGCCGAGGCCGCGCTGCTCAACGGCACGACGACGATCTTCTGCGACAGCCACGAGATCGGCAACGTGATGGACGCAGCCGGCATCGAGATGATGCTGGAGGACGCGCGTGAGGCGCCGCTGTCGATCTATCTTACGGTGCCGAGCACGGTGCCGGCGACGTCGGCGCAATTCGAGACCGCAGGCGGC
This sequence comes from Pseudolabrys sp., assembly GCA_036494425.1. Classification (GTDB taxonomy): domain Bacteria; phylum Pseudomonadota; class Alphaproteobacteria; order Rhizobiales; family Xanthobacteraceae; genus Pseudolabrys. The sequence goes on along the minus strand of DASXOK010000677.1, from coordinate 5,052 downwards.
GACCTCACCGCGGACAAGATCGCCGCGCTGTTCGACCGCTGGCCGGAAGCGGTCGCGCTCGGCGAGAAGATGGACTTCGTGCAGGTGACCGAGGGCGACGAGCGCAGCCACGCCATCCTAGCCGCGGCGTTGTCGCGCGGGCGGCCGGTGTCCGGTCACATCTACGGTCGCGATTTCGTGGCGGCCTATGCCGCGAGCGGCGTCACCGATACGCACGAGGCGATCGACCGCGATATCGCCGACGATCTGCTCGAGGCCGGCGTCTGGCTGTTCTTGCGCGGCGGTCCGCCGACAACGGCGTGGCATAGCCTGCCGCAGGCGATCAAGACGGTGACCGAGCTCGGTGCTTCGCACAAGCGCATCGCCATCTGCACGGACGACCGCGACGCCGATGATCTCATGATGTTCGGGCTCGACTGGGTCGCGCGCGAAGCGATCAAGGCAGGTATGACGCCAGAGCAGGCCTGGAGCATGGGGTCGCTGCATCCGGCGACGCGCTTCGGCTTCGACGGCGAGATCGGCGGCCTCGGCGGCGGCCGCCGGGCAGACCTGGTGCTGCTCGATGACGCGCTGAAGGTGCAGAACACCTGGTACGGCGGCGAGCTGGTGGTTGAGCATCGCGCCATCACGCCCGTGCTCGATGCGGCGCTGTCGCAGCGCTACCGTTATCCGCGCTCGGCCTATGCGACGGTGAAGATTCCGGCGGAGGTAAAGCTTATCCCGGAACTTCCGGCCGACCTTTGCGTCGCCAATGCCATGCGCACGGCGCTGCCCGGCATCACGCTATTCCACGACCGCCTTCCCCTGTCGCCGCGCAACGACTGGCAGGCTGTACTGGATGAGAACGGGCTTTGTTTCGTCACCGTGGTCGAGCGTCACGGGCGCTCGCAAGGCAATGTCGGCTACGGCCTGCTCAAGGATTTCGGCCTGAAACGCGGTGCCGTGGCGAGCAGCGTCGGCCATGACTCGCACAACATCATCGTCGCCGGCATGTCCGAGCCGGACATGCAGGTGGCGCTGCGCGCCGTCGCGGACAGCCAAGGCGGCGTCTGCGTGGTCGCCGACGGCGAGGTCAAGGCGATGGTGCCGCTGCCGATCGCCGGGTTGCTGTCGGACAAGCGCGTGACCGAGGTCGCCGCGGAAGTGAAAGCACTCAAAGTGGAATGGCAGGCCGGCGGCTGCACCATCCCCTACATGGGCTTCAATCTCATTCCGCTGTCGGTCATTCCGGAAATCCGCATCACCGACAAAGGACTGGTGCTGGTGCCGCAGATGGCCAACGTGCCGCTGTTTGAGCCGGCATAAAAGTCATTGCTGCTCACGCGATCAGCGTCTCACTGCACCAATACGCGGCAAAGTGGCCGATGCCGGCGCCGAAGGCATCAAAATCGATCTGAGACAATTACCAATTCGTAAGGTTTGATTGCCGATGCGGAGCGGAATATCCGGTCTGCCGCTGCGGCGATTCGCCTCTGCGCGCGCCCCACAAAGCGCGACCGTTCAAACCTCCGCTTGAGGCGCCTTATCCTTATGCATTGGACGGTTTGTCCAATGCCGGACACAACCACCTCCCTCTATGTCAAGCGCGAAGCGCTCCTAAGCGGCGGCTTTTAACCGTCCTCATTTCCCGCCCGTGCACTCGCCGGGCCAACTCATGTGTGAAACATCGTGTTGAGCGAACTCGCTTCCCTCCGCCATTTCGCGTTGCTGGACCCCAAGGGTCCGATCGGGGCAGACGAAAAGTCGATCATCATCCTCGCCACAGTGCTGATGCTGGTCGTCGTCATCCCGGTGATCGTGATGGCGATCGTCTTCCCCTGGCGCTATCGCGCATCGAACACGCGGGCTACTTACGCGCCGAACTGGTCGCACTCCGGCCGCATCGAAGCGGTGGTGTGGCTCGTGCCCTGCGTCATCATTGCCGGGCTCGCGACCGTCACCTGGGTATCGAGCCACGACCTCGACCCCTACAAGCCGATTTCGCCCACGCATGCGACCGCGTCGAACGGCAAGCCGCTCGAGGTGCAGGTCGTCTCGCTCGATTGGAAGTGGCTGTTCATCTATCCGAGCCTGAACATCGCAACCGTCAACGAGCTGGCCTTCCCGGCTGGCACGCCGGTGCACTTCTCGCTGACGTCCGGCACGGTGATGAACTCGTTCTTCATTCCGCAGCTCGGCAGCCAGATCTACACGATGTCCGGCATGCAGACGCAGCTCAGCCTGCTGGCGAACGAGCCGGGCAATTTCCGCGGCATTTCGGCGAACTACTCGGGCGGCGGCTTCTCGGACATGACGTTCCAGGCCCGCTCGATGACCGACGCCGATTTCGATAACTGGGTGAAGACGGTGCGCGCCTCGCACGAGACGCTGACCCCGGCTGTCTACCGCAATCTCGAGAAGCCGACCGAGAAGGTGCCGGTCACCTATTACAGCGAGGTCGGCCCCAACGTTTTCCACGACGCGCTCAACGAATGCGCCAACGGCGCCATGTGCACCGACGATGCGATGAAGCTGAGCATGGCCAGCGACGCGCTCGGCACCAATGTCGGACTGTGCACCGTTCCGCAGAAAAAGGTCATTGACTGATGTTCGGAAAACTCTCACTCGACGCGATTCCCTTCGATGTCCCGATCGTCATGGCCGCGGTCGGCGGCATCATCGTTGGCGGCATCGTCGTTCTCGGGCTGATCACCTATTTCCGGCTCTGGGGCTATCTCTGGACGGAATGGCTGACCTCGATCGACCACAAGCGCATCGGCGTCATGTACATCCTGCTGGCGATGGTGATGCTGCTGCGCGGCTTCTCCGACGCGCTGATGATGCGCTCGCAGCAGGCGCTGGCCTCCGACGGCGGCGCCGGCTATCTGCCGCCTGAGCACTACGACCAGGTCTTCACCGCGCACGGCGTCATCATGATCTTCTTCATGGCGATGCCGTTCATCGTCGGTCTGATGAACCTCGTGGTGCCGCTGCAGATCGGCGCCCGCGACGTCGCCTTCCCCTATCTCAACAACATGAGCTTCTGGCTCACCGCCTCCGGCGCTCTGCTGGTGAACATCTCGCTCGGCGTCGGCAACTTTGCCCGCACCGGCTGGCTCGCCTATCCGCCGCTCTCGGAATTGCATTTCAGTCCGGATGTCGGCGTCGACTACTACATATGGGCGCTGCAGATCGCCGGTATCGGCACGCTGACCGCCGGCATCAATATGATCGTCACGATCCTGAAGATGCGCGCGCCCGGCATGACCATGATGCGCGTGCCGATTTTCACCTGGACCGCGCTCTGCACCAACATGCTGATCGTGGCCGCCTTCCCGATCCTGACCGCCACGCTCGGCATGCTGTCGCTCGATCGCTATCTCGGCATGCACTTCTTCACGAATAGCGCCGGCGGCAACGCCATGATGTACGTCAACCTCATCTGGGCCTGGGGCCATCCCGAGGTTTACATCCTCATCCTGCCGTGCTTCGGCGTGTTCTCAGAGGTGACCGCGACGTTCTCCGAGAAGCCGCTGTTCGGCTACACCTCGATGGTCTACGCGACCATCTGCATCACTATCCTGTCGTTCCTGGTGTGGCTGCACCACTTCTTCACCATGGGCTCGGGCGCCAACGTGAATGCCTTCTTCGGCATCACCACGATGATCATCTCGATCCCGACCGGCGTGAAGATCTTCAACTGGCTGTTCACGATGTATCGCGGCCGGGTGCGCTTCGAACCGCCGATCCTGTGGGTCATCGGATTCATCATCACCTTCACCATCGGCGGCATGACCGGCGTGCTGATGGCGGTGCCGCCGGCCGACTTCGTGCTGCACAACAGCCTGTTCCTGATCGCGCACTTCCACAACGTGATCATCGGCGGCGTGGTCTTCGCCTGCATGGCCGGGTTCAATTACTGGTTCCCGAAGGCCTTCGGCTTCAGGCTCGACCCGCGCCTGGGCAAGATCTCGTTCTGGTGCTGGCTGGTCGGCTTCTACATGGCCTTCATGCCGCTCTATGCGCTCGGCCTGATGGGCATGACTCGGCGCCTGAACCACGTCGACAACCCGGTCTGGCACGTCTACCTGATCGTGGCGATGGTCGGCGCTGTCGTGATCCTGGCCGGCATCGGCGCCCAGATCCTGCAGATCGCCTACAGCATCTACAATCGCAAGGCGCTGCGCGACGTGACCGGCGATCCGTGGAACGCGCGCACGCTGGAATGGTCGGTCGCCTCGCCGCCGCCGTTCTACAACTTCGCGCAGACGCCCGTCGTGCACGGTCTCGACCCCTATTGGGACGAGAAGCAGAAGGGCCTCGATCACAAGCCGCTGCCGATCTACCGCCGCATCCACATGCCGCATAACACCGGCACCGGCTTCATCATCAGCGGCTTTGCCTCGGCACTCGGTTTCGCCCTGATCTGGCACATCTGGTGGCTCGCCATAGGCTCGTTCGCCGCGGCTATCGTCGCCGCCATTGTGCACTCGTTCAACGAGCACCGCGACTACTACGTCCCCTCCGAGCAGGTTGCCGCGACCGAGGGCCAATACTTCAAGCAAATCGCCTCGCAGGAGGCCTGACATGACAGCACAAGCCATTCAAAGCGAACCGATCTCCGCGATCGCCGACACCATCGACGCGCACGAGGAGCATCACGACGACGGGTCCACGACCACGCTCGGGTTCTGGATCTACCTGATGAGCGACTGCATCTTGTTCGCGTCGCTGTTCGCGGCCTTCTCGGTGTTGCGCGGCCAACTGGCCGGCGGCCCCGGCCCGCGTGAGATATTCAGCCTGCCTTACGTCGCGGTGGAAACGGCGTTCCTGCTGCTGTCGAGCTTCACCTACGGCATGGCGATGATCTCGATGGGGCGCCAGCGGCAGAGCGCGCTGCTCGGCTGGCTGGTGCTGACCATGCTGCTCGGCCTCGGCTTCATCGGCATGGAAGTGCACGAGTTCACAGATTTGATCCGTGAAGGCGCCGGGCCCGACCGCTCGGCCTTCCTCTCGTCCTTCTTCACGCTGGTCGGCACGCACGGCTTGCACGTCACATCCGGCATCGTCTGG
>DASXOK010000676.1:0-3391 GCA_036494425.1 Pseudolabrys sp. | reverse complement strand
GGATTCCAGTTACTTTCGCGCGGCGAGGAGGCGATTGCGGTCGGCATCTGCAGCGCGCTGTCCTTCACTGATCCACTGCTCTGCAGCGGGCGCAGCATCGGAATAGCGCTGGCGCGCGGCGTTCCGGCCGGGGGACTGCTCGCCGAGCTGGTGGGCAAGGACGGCGGTCCCAACCGTGGACGCTCGGGTCGCGCGCACATCTCCATGCCATCGGTCGGGCTATTCGGCGCGCATGGCGTCGTTGCGGGAAATCTCTCGGTAGCGGCCGGCGTGGCGCTCGCTCAGCAGCAGCTCGGCTCCCGCGCAGTCACGGCCTGTGTATTTGGTGACGGCGCATGCGGTGCCGGGGCGTTGCATGAGACACTCAATGTCGCCGCGCTCTGGAAGCTGCCGCTGCTGTTCATTTGCGACAACAATGGTTACGCCGTGTCAACGTCGGTGGCTCACGGCCTGGCGGCGAAGGAGCTGATCGACTTCGCCGCGCCGTTCGGCGTGCAGGCCACCGCCGTCGATGGCACTGATGTCGATGCCGTCATTGCGGCGATGGAAAAGTCCGTGCGAAGCATCCGTGCCGGTGGCGGCCCGCAATTCCTCGAGATGCGTTGCGGGCGCATGGCGCCTCACTCGACGCTGACCAAGGAGAAGCGTCCGGTCACGGAGCTTCAGCGACTTGAGGCCTCGGACCCGATTCGCATCTACGAGCGACGTTTACGCGAGTCCGGAATTCTGGACGACCGGGAATGGGAACGCATTTCTGCGAGAGTGGACGCCGAGATGAAGTCGGCCGAGCAGTTCGTCGAGTCCGCGCCCTGGCCGAATCCCGAAGCGGCGGTGCTCGATGCCTAGGCTGTTCTTCCGTGAGGCGATCGCGCGCGCGATCGCCGAAGAGATGGAGCGCGAGCCGCGCGTGTTGCTGCTCGGCCAGGACATCGCCGAGCACGGCGGCTCCTATCAGGAGACACGCGGGCTCTACGAGCGATTCGGCGCCGCGCGCGTGCGCAACACTCCGGTGGCCGAGGCGGTGACCGTGGGTCTCGCGGCAGGCGCGGCCGCGGCGGGTCTGCGTCCGATGGCCTTCATCACCTACGTGGACTTTCTGATGATCGGCCTCGACCCGTTGGTCAACTACGCGGCGAAGCTCGAGTATAAGAGCGCGGGGCAATTGCATGCGCCGATGGTGGTCAAGGCCACAGCGGGCGCCAAGGGCCAGGGGCCTACGCATGCGCAGTCGCTCGATTCGTGGCTCATGAACGTGCCCGGCCTCACGGTGCTGGCGCCTTCCACGGCCGGCGATGCCTATGGGCTGCTCAAGACGGCGCTGCGTTCGCCGGGGCCGGTCGTCTACATCGACCACAAGCGACTCTTCACGCTGGGTGGCGAAGTGCCCGAGACCGAGACGTTGATTCCTGCCGGCAGCGCCGCCGTGCGGCGCGAGGGCCGCCACATCTCGCTGGTCGCGCATTCGTACATGAGCGTGGTGACGCTCGAGGCAGCGCAACTGCTCGCCGGCGAAGGCATTGAGGCCGAAGTCATCGACCTGCGCTCGCTATGGCCGGTCGACTGGGACACGCTTGAGGCGTCGGTGCGCAACACCGGTCACGCCTTGTTCATCGAGGAAGGGCAGGTTATATGCGGGGTGGGCGCCGAGCTAGCCTTCCAGCTCAACGAGCGCGTGGAGGGCTTGCGTGTGGCGCGCGTTGGTGCGCGACGCGTCCCGGTGTCTGCCAGCCCCGTTCTCGAGGCGTACGCGATCCCGGACGCGCAGCGGATCGCCGAGTCGGCGCGTCAACTCTTGCGTCGGGCTTCCGATTGTGTTGATCGCTGACAGGAAACGCAGAGGTTCATTGTGTTGCGAAAGCTGGTGATTCCAAGGGAGCTCGGGGAGTCGATCGAAGTTCGTCTCTTGGACTGGCTGAAGCAGGAGAGCGATGCGGTGGCCGATGGAGATGTCCTGCTCGAATTTGAGACCGACAAGGCCGTCGTACTGGTCACGGCCTCGCAGCCGGGCGTCGTGCGCCGCACGTTTGTCGGGGCCGGCGACTGGATGAAGCCCGGCGACGTGGTGGCGTGGGTGAGCGACACCGCCGACGAGCCGCTGCCCGATGGCGATGCCGCACTCGTCGAAGATCTCATGGTGACCTTCGAGACCTCCTGAGGCCTCCGCGCGATGTCAACCGCAAACTCCATTCTGCTGCTGCAAGGCGATGCCGAGGCACAGCTTCTGGCCGACGCAGATTCGCTCATGCGGGTGGTGTCTCCTGAACGGGAGCTCCAGCTGATTCGCGCCTGGTCCACGCGTCCCGACTGGCTCGGTCCGGATGCCGAGGGGCCGCCCGGGTCGCTGATTCGCGCCGGCCTGCTTCCCAAAGTCGACGTCCGCGAGTTGCTCACCATACCGCACCGCCTCGTGGTATTCGCGCTGCTGCCCTCTGTGTCGCTGCCGGCCCTTCGCCATCGAGACGGCGGTGTGTTCCTGCTCCACCACGCGTTGCGTGCGAGTTGGTCCGCCGAGACGGCGGCGCGCTTGACCGCCGAATGCACGACAGTGCCACCCCTTGCGCCACGAGCGGCCGTTGCGGCGCTCGAGCCGGTCATCGAGCGCCTGAACCTTCAGGGCAGCGCGGTTGCCGTGTGCACGGCCTTCCGACATGTGAGCGAACCACTCGAGTTTCGTGTTACCGACGGCGCGCCGACGCTGCGCACCCGCGTGCGCGAGCTAAATCTCGAAATCGCGCGGCTCTCGCAGCGCACGGGCTGCTTTGTGTTCGACATGGATCGTCCGCTCGCGCAGGAGGGAGGTGCGACGCTTGACGCCGACTGTTTCGGCGGCGACGGGCGCGCTGCCGAACTTGCGCTGGAGGAGTTCGCGGCCCTTGCGCTTGATGCGCTACCGGACAACTCCATGCCCATGGAAGCGTCATGATCCTCCCCTTACGCTGCCGCAGGTCAGCTATCGGATGGCGGAGGCGCCGATCTACAAACCGGTCGCGAAGCCTCGGGACGAGTTGCGTCCGGGCGAATCCGGCGCAACCCGAACTATTGCCCACATGCCAAATTCCACATGCCAATGATGGCTTGACCTGACCGATGAGCGCTCAGCTAGTCGTTCGGCCGGACGACGTCATCGAACAGATTATGATCCAGTGCTGGCTGTTCCAGGCCCGAGGCGGCGACCGTGCGGGAGCCCGCCGAAAGGCCGAACAGACCCTGGAGCGCCTGCTCGCGATGGGGTTGCCCCGCGAGAGCGGCGGCATGCGCCTCGACCCCTACGCGGCCAACAACATGATCAAGGCCAGGGCCGGTCAACTCGAGGATGAGGCATGGGGCGCCTGGCAGGATACTGCCCGCCGCAACGCCACCTCACTGCCTGCCGGGCAGCATCGCTATCGAT
>DASXOK010000675.1:0-7393 GCA_036494425.1 Pseudolabrys sp. | reverse complement strand
GTTGTCCTTGTTGACGAGCAGATCGAGGCCGAGCGGCGAAAGGCGCTTGGCTTCGTTGACGAGCGCGCGCGCGATGTTCGAGCCCCAATGCTCGGGCGCGACGACGAGCTGGTCGAGATACATCGTCTTTGGATCGACGGTAACGAAGCCCGCGATGGCACCGTCTTTGTCCGCGAGTGTGATGTGCGCGACTGGCACCAATTCCTGGCGCCAGCGCTCGCGCCACCAGGCAACGCGCGCGTTGAAGTCGATGCGCGGATAATGTTGCGCCCATGTGTGCCGCCATAGTTCGATCGCCGCGTCTTCGTCGGAAGGCGTGTAGGGGCGGAGGATAAGGGGAGTCATGTGTGCTTCGGCTTCTCCCCGTCATCCTGAGGCGCCCGCGCGTAGAGCGGGCCTCGAAGGATGAACGGCCCGTGATTTAGTGGCCGTCTATCCTTCGACGCGTGCCTTCGCGCACCTCAGGATGACGGATCGAGGCTTACGTCGTCTTCACCGCTCCGTTAGTTTGAACTCGATACGGCGGTTGCGCTTGTAGGCCTCGTCGGTCTTGCCCAGATCGATCGGCTGGAATTCGCCGAAGCCGGCGGCGACGAGACGCTGCGGCGAGACGCCTTTGCCGATGAGATACTGCACCACCGCGATCGAGCGCGCCGCCGATAGATCCCAGTTCGACTTGAATTGCCCGCCGGAGATCGGCCGCACGTCGGTGTGGCCATCGACGCGCAGCACCCAGGGGATGTCGGTCGGAATCTGTTTCTCGAGGCCGATGAGGGCTTCGGCGACCTTGTCGAGCTCGGCGGTTGCGACGGGCAAGAGGTCGGCCTTGCCGGTGTCGAAGAACAGTTCGGATTGCAGCACGAAACGGTCGCCGACGATGCGCACGTCGGGACGGTTGCCGAGGATCTCGCGCAGCTTGCCGAAGAAGTCGGAGCGATAGCGCGACAGCTCCTGCACGCGCTGCGCCAGCGCGACGTTGAGGCGCTGGCCGAGATCGGCGATGCGGCCTTGCGCCTCCTTGTCCTTCTGCTCGGATGCATTGAGCGCCTGCTCGAGCGCGGCGAGCTGGCGGCGGAACGCTGCGATCTGCTGGTTGAGCACTTCGACCTGCGCCAGCGCGCGCGCGGACATCTTCTTCTCGCTGTCGAGTTGATCGTTAAGCGCGCTCGCCTGGCCCTGGGCCGCGGCGGCTCCCGCGCCAGCGCCTTCGGCCTGGCCTTTGTATTTGTCGCGGTCGCTCTCGGCGCCGGCGAGCGAGGCGCGCAATTGCGCGATCTGGTCCTCCAGATTGGTCTTGCCCGATTTCTCCATCGACAAGAGGTCGGTGAGCTGGGCGATCTGGGCGTTGAGGCGGGTCAGCGCGGTGTCTTTGCCGGCGACTTCCTGCTGCAGATAGAACTGCACCACCACGAAGACGGTGAGGATGAAGATGATGCTCAGGATCAGCGTCGACAAAGCGTCGACGAAGCCCGGCCAGTAATTCATGCCGCTGTCGCCGCGGCGCGATCGTGCGAGGGCCATTGCTTGCGGTACTCCTGACTCTCTCCGTCATCCTGAGGTGCGAGCGCAGCGAGCCTCGAAGGATGAACGGCCCGGGATTCTATGGCCGTCTATCCTTCGAGGGCCGCCTGCGGCGGCCACCTCAGGATGACGGGACTGGCGCGCTACCTGTTCACCTGTTCGCGCACCATGATTTCCAACAGCTTCTTGATCTCGCGCTGCTGCTCGGCCTGGCCGTCAACCCAGTCGCGGATCATCTGCTGTTCGTTGCGCATGTGATGCACGAGGCCCTGGATCGCCTCGGCGAGATTGGCCATGGCGGTGGAGGCGGCCTTGCCGGAGCCGGCCTGATCGACCGCCTCGCGCAGCTTGTCGATGGCCGAGCGCATCTCGCCGCTGACGGCGGCGGCCGCCCCGGCGCCGGCGCCCGGCTCGACGGCATGATCGTAGACGGTGGTCGAGAGCCAGTCTTCGAGCTCGGTGTAGAAGCGGTTCTGCGCCTGACTCGATTGCAGGTCGAGGAAGCCGAGCACCAGCGAGCCGGCGAGGCCGAATAGCGAGGACGAGAAGGAGATGCCCATGCCCGACAACGGCGCGGCGAGGCCGTCGCGCAAGGAGTCGAACATGGAGCCAGCGTCGCCGCCGGTCTTGAGGCCCTGGATGACGTTGCCGACCGAGCCGACGGTCTCGATCAGGCCCCAGAACGTGCCGAGCAGGCCGAGGAAGACGAGGAGGCCGGTCATGTAGCGCGAAATGTCGCGCGCCTCGTCGAGGCGGGTGGCGATCGAGTCGAGGATGCTGCGCATCAACTGGGCGGAGATCGCGGTGCGGCCGACGCGGCTGCCGAGGATCGCGGCCATCGGCGCGAGCAGCACCGGCGGGCGCTCGACGGCGAGGCCAGGATCGTTGAGCCGGAAATTATTGACCCAGGCGATCTCGGGATAGAGGCGGAGCACCTGGCGCAGGGCCAGGATGACGCCGATGAAGAGAACCGCGAGGATGACGGTGTTCAGCCCGGGGTTGGCCATGAAGGCCACCTGGATCTGCTTGTAGAGCAGGAAGGCGACCAACCCGCCCAAGACGACGAACACCAGCATCCGGAACAGGAAGATGCGGGGCGAGGACAGCTTGAGCGGATCGAGTTCTTTTGCCATGCGCTTGGAATTCACCGGCCCGAGGGTTGCGAATCAATATGGCACAGACCCGTGACGAGGAAAAAGCAGTCGCGCCGGAACCACAAGGGTAAACCGGCGGATTGGGTTTAAATTGCGGTGGGTTTTTTCCCTCACCGCTACGCGCAAGCGCGCGTCGGGGGAGGGGATGAGCGGCCTGCGCCAGATGAAGGTATTCGCTAGGCCGCCTTGAGGGCGCGCAGCAGCTCTTTCTGGATGGCCTCGTTGGCGGCGACGACGTTGCCCTTCGCCAGCATCTCGTCGGCGCCGTCGCAGTCGCTGACATAGCCGCCGGCTTCGCGCACCAGGATAAGGCCCGCCGCGATGTCCCAGGGGCTGATGTCGCGCTCCCAATAGGCGTCGAGACGGCCGGCGGCGACCCAGGCGAGGTCGAGCGCGGCGGCGCCAAAGCGGCGCAGGCCGGCGACTTGGCCTTGCACGGCAGCGGTTTCCCGGTGTGCCAGCGCCTGATGGGGGCGGCCGTGGTGCGGCAGGCCGCAGGCGATCACGGAATCGACGAGGCGCTTGCGCGCGGCGACGCGGATGCGCTGGTCGTTGAGGAAGGCGCCTTTGCCTTTTTCGGCGATGAACAGTTCCTCGGTGGCGGGATTGTAGACCAGCCCGGCCACCACGGCGCCTTCGCGTTCGAGCGCGATCGAAATAGCGAATTGCGGGATGCCGTGCAGGAAATTGGTGGTGCCGTCGAGCGGATCGACGATCCACGTGTGGGTCTTGTCGGCGCCCTCGCGAATGCCGCCTTCCTCGCCGAGGAAGCTGTAGCCGGGGCGGGCCTTGGACAATTCGGCGTAGAGCGTCTCCTCGGCGCGGCGGTCGGCGGCGGAAACGAAGTTGGCCGGACCTTTCAGCGAAACCTGGAGCTTCTCGACTTCGCCGAAGTCGCGCTTGAGCGCGCGCGCCGCCTTGCGCGCGGCGGCGATCATGACGTTGAGGAGGGCGGAATGGGGCATAAGGCGGTCTCGGCTGTCATCATCCGCGCAAGCGGATGATCCAGTCATCTCCCGGCTCGCGAGAGAAACAGGGGCTGTGGCTATCCGGTGCCCCGCTTGCGCGGGACATGGCAGAACGGTGGGGTCTGCCCGCCGAAAGCAGCGCCGTCAAGAGCGCAGGCCGGCGACGGTCGCCATCCACTTCTTGGCGGCCTGATCGGCGGCGTCGCGGACGGCTTGCGTCTGCTGGCTGGCGAAAAGGTCGAGGTCGGGATCGCCGGCGCCGGCCGCTTTGGCGATGATGTGCCATTTGATCGCCTCGGTCGGATCCGCGGGCAAGCCGCGGCCCGCCATCAGAATACGGGCGAGCCGGTTCTGCGCGATCGGGCTGCCGAGGCGGGCGGCACGCAGGAAAATCTGGGCGGCGTCGGCTTCGTTCTTGGGGACGCCGGTGCCGTTGAAGCGGCCGATGGCGTATTCGACCATGGCGTCAACATTGCCGGCGATCGAGGCCTGGCCCATGAGGACCATGGCCTTGGCCTGGTCTTTGTCGACGCCGCGGCCCTCTTTGTACATCGTGGCGAGCGCGTATTGCGCCTCCGGATTGCCGCTGCCGGCGGCGTTGGCGAACAATTCGGCCGCGCGCTTGAAATCCTGCTGGACCTGCTGGCCTTGCAGGTAGAGCAGGCCGAGATCGTAGCAGGCGAAGGGATGGTTCCGGCTCGCCGCGTCCTGAAGCATGCGCATGGCTTCATCGTTGTTGCGCGGTATGCCGCGGCCCTGGATGTCGAGCATGGCAAGGGAGAACATGGCGTTGGCGTCGCCGAGACCCGCGGCGCGGCGATACCAGTCGGCGGCCTTGGCTTCATCGCGGGGAACGGCGACCCCTTGCGTGTAGAGCTCGCCGAGCAGCGTCATGGCCGCGGGGTCGCCCTGCTGGGCGCGCTTACTCGCCTCGTTGAAGGCGGTGAGATAAAACCCGCGCTGGTACGCGCCATAAGCGAGATCGACATTGTCAGTGGCGGGCGCAGCGGCCACGGGCGGCGTAGGGGACGTCGGCGTCTTCTTGGCCGGCTGCGCGGCGGCCGAATGCATCGCCAGCGGAGCAGCCATGATGAGCGCGCCAATGATCCCACGCCGAAACGCGCTCATGCGGTGAATTCCACAGACAGACGTGCGGCGGCCTCGGCTACGCAGACCGCGACGCCGCGCGGGTCGGCAAAGACCCAATCGCCGAGCGCGACGAAATCGGCCCCGGCCTTGACCAGCGGCGCGATCTCGTCCGCCGAGGCCGCAAAGCCGACGCAGGGCGCCTCGAAGACCTCGGCCCACCAGGCCACGCGCTCCTCGATCGCCGCGAACTCGGGGCGCTCGCTGTTCTCGCCGGGCTCGCCGAACATCACGTAGTCGGCGCCTTGCTCGGCGGCGAGCATGGCGTCGTGCCGCGTGTCCAACTGGCCCGCGCCGGCGATGCGGTCGGGTTTCAAGGTCTCCAGGGCTCCGCTGAACGCGTCGATGCCGGCGAGATGCGCGCCGTCGGCGCCGGCGCGGGCGACGAGGTCGGCATGGCCGTCGAGCAGGAGCGCCGCGTCCTTGTCCTGGACGATGCGGCCGAGCGCCTTGGCACGGTTGATCTGCGTGCGCTCGTCGGCGTCGGTCAGGCGCAGCAGCACCGCGGCGACGTCGCCGGCCGCCATGGCGGCCTCGAGCTGCGGCCCGAAGGCCTGCGCGTCATCGACGGGTGGCGTCACCAGATAGAGGCGTGGCGCGGAGCGCGGAGCGGCATTTTTCGGTCGCGAAGACATGGTTCCCGCATGGTAGCCCAATCGGGCGGAAAATTGACCGGGGGGGACGGCAGCATCGCCGCAGGGCGGAGCTGCACGCCTTAAGCGTGGACTTGAGCTAGTACGCTGGCTAAACCACCCACCGCAAGCCTACCGCGTGCTCGTTTTGCCTTCGAGACGCCAACAACCGACAATTTAGGGAGACATCACGTGCTCAAACGCTTGAGCCTGGCATTCATATGCCTGAACGCCGTTCTGGCAGCGCCGGCAGTCGCCGCCGATTATCCGGATCACCCCATCAGAATGGTGGTTCCGTTTGCGCCCGGCGGCGCCACCGATGTGCTCGGCCGTATCATTGCGCAACGCTTGCAAGAGCAGTGGGGCCAGGCGGTCGTAGTAGAAAATCAGCCTGGCGCATCGGGTGGCATCGGCACGAAAGTTGCGGCGCGGGCCGAACCCGACGGCTACACGCTGCTGATGGCTTCGACAGGCGCCCTGATGGCGGCTTCAGCGTCGCTGTCGCCGAACGGCGAATTCGACGTCACGAAATATTTCGCGCCGATCACCGTAGTCGCGGCGCCGCCGTATCTGGTGGTGATTAATCCGAACGTGCAAGCCAACTCGATTGCGGACCTGATCAAGCTTGCCAAGTCGAAGCCTGGCGCGCTGACGTTTGGCTCATCGGGTGTGGGTGCCGCCTCGCATCTGTCTGGCGCGCTGTTCGAGAAAGAGGCCGGCATCGACTTGCTGCACGTGCCCTATAAGGGAACGAGTCCGGCAGTGACCGATCTCCTGGGCGGACGCATCGACATGATGTTCTCGCCGTCGACGACGGTGCAGGCGATGGTCGAGGCCGGCAAGCTCAAGGCCCTCGCAGTGACCAGTGCCAAGCGCTCGAAGCTTTTCCCGAAGATTCCCACTGTCGCCGAAGATGGCCTGCCGGGCTACGACTCTGTCGGCTGGTTCGGTCTGCTGGCGCCGGTGCATACGCCGAAGGAGATCGTCGACAAGCTCAACAAGGCCGTCGTGGCCATCATGGGCGAGCAGGACGTGAAGGATCGCATGGCGGCATTGGGCGCAGAGCCTGAGCCGCAGACACCCGACGAGTTCGCGCGCTACATCAATGCCGATGTTGCGAAATGGGCCGCACTCGTTAAAGAGCAGCACATCGTCATTCCCGGAGCTGGAAAGTAAATACAATGCGTTTTGCTACCTTCGTTGATACTGCGTGCGTCGATGGCGCACGCTTCGGCATCGTCCGTCCCGCTGGCATGGTCGACGTCATCGCTGCCGCGCAGGCGCTGAATCGGTTCGTTCCCGCCGTCACCGTGAAGGCGGCGCTGACCACTGGCCCACAGACCCTCGTGGCCCTGGCAGACCTGGCGGACGCGGCCGAGCGTGCCGGGATGGTGCTCCCGCTCGAAGGGCTCACATTGTTGCCGCCGGTACAGCAGCCCTCGAAGTTCTTTTGCGTCGGCAAGAATTCGCAGAAGCACCGCGAGGAATTGCTCGCCAACAAGATGCTGGCGGAGATTCCGAACGAACCGACCGGCTTCATCAAGCTGATCGATACAATGGTCGGCCAGGATGCCGAGGTCGTGCGCCCCGCCGGCATCACGTCGCTCGATTACGAGCCGGAACTTTGCTACGTGGTCGGTAAGCGGTGCCACTGCGTGTCGAAGAAAGACGCGCTGTCGCACATCGCCGGCTTCACCCTCTGCAACGATCTCAGCGCCCGCGAAATCCAGAAACGTGAAGCGATCTCCGGCACCCGCTTCTGGACCGCGAAGAACATGCCGGGCTTTGGCCCCGTCGGTCCTTATGTCGTGACGCTCGACGAGGTGCCCGACACCGCCGATTTGTGGGTGAATTGCGTGGTGAATGGCCAGCAACGCCTGCGCCAGAACACGAGCGAGTATCTTTATAAGATCGCCGAGGTGATCGAACACTTCTCTCGTTATGTTGTGTTCGAACCGGGCGACCTGATTGC
>DASXOK010000674.1:0-3193 GCA_036494425.1 Pseudolabrys sp. | reverse complement strand
GCGCGCGCCGCATGGGCACACGACTGGGTGACGGACCCTTCGCTGTTGGCGACGTTCCAGACGCTTCCGGGCGCAAGCTTCATCGTCAACGGCGCAACGGCGGCGAAGAACTCCGCGCTCGCGTCGGCCGGCGCCGAGCTGCGCGTCACGCCGCAGCTCTCGCTCGCGGCCAAATTCGACGGCGAGTTCGCCAGAGGCTCGCAGACCTATGCCGGAACCGGCGTCGTGCGCTACGTCTGGTAAAGCTTGCGCTGCAACCCCTTATGTCTGGTGTTGTGCAGGTTTTCGGCTGCCGGGATGAAGGTCCATCCACGCGCTGTTGCGGCCGGCGGCCGAAAAGCGCCAAGGCACGAAATCGCGGTCGGTTGCGGACAGAGGTTGCCGCGGGCGCTATGGGGATTTCGTCGCGAGTTTGGATTTGCTGAGGCTGGAGCGCTGCGAGCGCTGCGATCGCGTTACCTTGATGGACGGTAGTACGCGTCGGTTCGGACGTGTGGACCGCACGTTGGACGACCGGATTGACGGCGTCATTGCGGGCCGATCTGGTGGACCGATGCGAGCCAGTGAGCTGCCGGCGGCGAGCCAGCAAGAATAGCGAGTATCGGGACGGTCACCGATCGGCAGTGATGGCATCATGATGTGTCGATCCTGATCGTCGCCGGAGCCGGTGCGGGCCGGTGCTTGGGCTCACAGCCGCGCGCGAAGGTCTCGATGATGATCATGCGGTCGCCGCAGCACGGGCATGGGCGCGGCAGCACGCGCGGCTCGTCGGCCGCTGAGGTTTCTGGGGTGTCGGGCTGTTTCGGTGTAGCCGGTACAGCGAGCAGTTCGCGCGCCCGCGCGATGTTGGCGGCACGGTTGGCGCTGGCCAGCAGCCCATAGTGGCGGATGCGATGGAAGCCCTTCGGTAGCACGTGGATGAGGAACCGGCGGATGAACTCGTGCGGTGGGAGCGTCATGGTTTTCCAACGGCCAGGACCTTCGATGCGATAGTCCTTCCAGCGGAACGACACGCCACCAGCATCGGCGGCGACGAGCCGGCGGTTGGAGATGGCAACGCGATGCGTGTAGCGCGAGAGATAGCCCAGCACCTGCTGCGGCCCGGCGAATGGCTCTTTGCAGTAGACGACCCACTTGATCCGGCGCAGCGGCGCCAGGACCTTCTTGAAGGTTTGCTTATCGGCGAGCCCGGCATGGGTGTTGAAGAACTTCAATTGGCCGCCTGAATGCGCGTCGATCAGCATCGCGAGGAACTTGCCCCGGAACAGACGCGCGAGCACCTTGACGTGCACAAGGAAGTCCGGCCGCGAAGCGATCCATCTGCTGCCATCGGCCGAGATGCCGCCGCCCGGCACGATCATGTGGACGTGGGGATGGTGCGTGAGCGCCGAGCCCCAGGTGTGCAGCACCGCGGTGATGCCGATGTGGGCGCCGAGGTGCTTGGGATCGGCCGCGATCTTGAGTGTGGTCTCGGCCGAGGCTTTGAACAGCAGGTCGTAAACCACCGCCTTGTTTTGATAGGCGATCTCGGCGATTTGGGCCGGCAGTGTGTACACCACATGGAAATACCCTACCGGCAGCAGATCGGCCTCGCGCGCGGCCAGCCACTCGCGTGCAGCCGCGCCCTGGCACTTGGGGCAGTGCCGGTTGCGGCAACTATTGTAGGCGATGACCGTATGGGCGCACGCCTTGTTCTCGCAGCGCGCGACATGGCCGCCGAGCGCCGCCGTGCGGCAGCGCTCGATCGCGCTCATGACCTTCATCTGGCCAAGGCTCACATGGCCAGCGTTGGCGCGCCGCCACGCCGCCCCGTGGTCGCGGAAGATATCCGCGACCTCCAGCACTGGACGGGACACGACTGTCGGCCGTTATGCCGGCGGCTGGACCGTCTGGTTTGTCGTTCGGCTCTTCTTGGGCTTCTTCTTGCGTGGCTGCGACAGTCGATCGAGTGGGCTCTCGATATTGGCGATCATGCCGGTGGCGACGCGCGTGTAACGCGCCGTCGTATCCAATTTGTCGTGACCCAGAAGCGCCTGGATGATTCTAATGTCGGTGTCGCTCTCAAGCAGGTGGGTCGCAAAACTGTGGCGCAGCGCATGCAGCGTCACTCCCTTCCTGATCCCGGCCGCGTCGGCCGCCTCATGGAACAGGCGGTTGAGTTGGCGGGTGGTCATCGGCTTACCGGCTCTGATGCCAGGAAACAGCCAGCGCTCCTGCAGGGGTACTCCCGCATCGTATCGGGATGGGCGTACCTTCCACCATTGCTGCAACAGATCGAGCATCTCGGGCGACAGCATCACGTTGCGGTCCTTGCGGCTCTTAGACTGCTCGACCCGAATGATCTTCTGCGCGCGGTCGATATGCTTGACCTTCAGCCGCACCACCTCGCCGGCGCGCAGGCCGCAGCCATAGCCGAGACTGAGCAGCACACGGGCCTTGAGGCTCGTGGCCACGGCCAGCAGACGCCGCGTCTCATCCTGGCTCAGCACCAGCGGGATCTTCTGCGGCTCACGGATGTGATAGATCTCGGCAGCCAAATCCAATCGCCGCAGCGTCACGCGCAACAAGAACTTCAGCCCAGTCATGATGCCGTTGCGAGTGCAAATGCTTACACCAGTCTCGGCCAAGTGCAGCTGGAAGCGGCGGATGTCATCGGGCGTAGCCGTCTCGGGCGACCGCTTGAGAAATGCGGCGAACCGCTTGCAGCTGCGGACGTGACCCCGCTGCGTGCCCGCGCAGAGCTTGCGCGCGTTCATGTCCTCGATCATCCGCTGGCGCAGCGGGCTGACGGTATCCGTACTCATAGGCAACTCCTGTCTTGAATGAGGTTGACGACACCTCGATCTTCAAGACAGTGCATCCCATCCGCTATCGACGATCTCTCCGCCAGTGACCGCGCTCGCGGCCGGGCTCCCCGCGAAGCGGGCTATCGCGTAGCGATTTTGTGCGTTGGCCCTTCACGTCGCCTTTAGCGACGCCCCATTTGGTCGCGATCGGAGGAAGAGCGGACGTGCCTCGGACATCGTCAATCGGTAGAGATTGACCCTCAGCAGACCTCAGTGCTGCGGCGGCGCTGCACCGCGAAAGCAGTCGCTCTCGAACGTGATCCAGTTCACACACGGCCAAACCGTGACGTGATAGTGTTCGCCGAGCTGAGCAATCGAAACCGCATCTTTGGAGGGCAAAATGCGAC
>DASXOK010000673.1:0-24643 GCA_036494425.1 Pseudolabrys sp. | reverse complement strand
ACTTCTGGATGCTCTGCGCCAGCTCCTGGAACGTAGTCGAGGTGGTGCGGCCGCAGCCGGGGCAGGCAGCGACGAGCGGCACGAAGGTGCGAAACCCCATCGTCTGCAACAGCTCCTGGCCGACTTTGACTTCCAGCGTGCGGTCGCCGTTCGGCTCGGGCGTGAGCGAAATGCGCACGGTGTCGCCGATGCCCTGCTGCAGCAGCACGCCCATGGCGGCCGACGAGGCGACGATGCCTTTCGAGCCCATGCCGGCTTCGGTAAGACCGAGGTGCAGCGCGTAGTCGGAGCGGCGCGCCATCTCGAGATAGACGGCGATCAGATCCTGCACGGCGGAGACTTTCGCCGACAGGATGATGCGGTTTTTCGGCAGGCCGATCTCCTCGGCGCGCTCGGCCGAGAGCAGCGCCGACTGCACCATGGCTTCCCGCGTCACGTCGCGCGCGTCGACCGGCGTGTTGGAGCGCGAGTTCTCGTCCATCAGGTGCGTGAGCAATTCCTGGTCAAGCGAGCCCCAGTTGGCGCCGATGCGCACCGGCTTGTTGTATTTGATCGCGAACTCGACGATTGACGTGAACTGGCGGTCGCGCTTTTCCTTGAAGCCGACGTTGCCGGGATTGATGCGGTACTTGTCGAGCGCCTCGGCGCAGGCCGGGTGATCGGCCAACAGCTTGTGGCCGATGTAGTGGAAGTCGCCGACGATCGGCGCTGTCACGCCCATCTTGAGGAGCCGCTCCTTGATGTGCGGCACGGCCGCCGCTGCTTCGTCGCGGTCCACCGTGATGCGCACCAGCTCGGAGCCGGCGCGGGCCAGCGCGGCCACCTGGCGCACGGTGCCGTCGATGTCCGCGGTATCGGTATTGGTCATGGACTGCACCACGATCGGGGCACCGCCGCCGACCTTTACGCCGCCGACATCGACGGGAACGGTTTGGTGACGGGGCTGTGCCGAAGTGCCGCTCATGGGAGATCCTGACTTATGACTTTAGACGTTCTGGTGGGATGCCAAACGGGTTTGTGCTCGTCAACCGGGTTCCAACGAGCCGACCCAGCCGCGGTTCCAACGGAGGAGGCCACGAATATGTGCCTTCCGCTCTGAATGCGCCACCCGGGAAAATAGTGCCGTAGAATCAAGACATTCCCGTGACCGGGGGGACCGCCAGTCCGCACGAACGGAGGGGTGGCTTTCTACGCCGCCTTGCAGTGGGCGCAGGTGCCGGTGATCTCGATCACCGGCGTCTTCGGCGTGAAGCCGGCCGCGCGTGACGCAGTCTTGATGGTTTCGGCAACGGCGGCGGAGGCGGCTTCGCCGACCGCGCCGCAGGTTTCGCAAATGAGGAACACCACGGGATCGCCGCTGTCGTGATTGTGCACGCACGCGATGAAGGCGTTGCGGCTTTCGATGCGGTGCACAAGGCTCTGCTCACGCAGGAAATCGAGCGCACGATAGATGGTGATCGGCGCCGGCCGGCCGCCGTCGTCGGCGAGCCGGTCGATCAGCTCGTAGGCGCCGAGCGGCTGATGGCTGGCCAGGAGCGCCTCCAATACGCGGCGGCGGATCGGCGTCAGGCGCTCTTTCCGTGTCGCGCAGATCGCCTCGGCGTGGGCGATGGCGTCGGTCGCGCACCGGTCGTGATCGTGACCGGGCGTCGGAAAGGCCGCGTGGGCGTGGGTCTTTTTGGCCAAGAGATGCTCCATTGGGCTCAAACTATCCCATTCGCGGAAAAATCGCGAAACGCTGAAAACGTGTGATTCAGATATATATTGCACCGCAATAAGTTTAGAGGCAGGTTCCACCGCGCCCCGACCTCATACAGTCACGGCCCCGGCCACGGGCGTCCCACGCAAACGAGGACCGCCATGCTCAAAGGCAAGATCGCGCTCGTCACAGGCTCCACCTCCGGCATCGGGCTCGCAACCGCCCGCGCGCTGGCACAGGACGGCGCCAACCTGATGATCAATGGCTTCGGCGACAAGGCGGCGATCGAAAAAGAGCGCGTCGCGCTGGAGAAGGATTTCGGCATCAAGGCCCTCTATTCGCCGGCCGACATGAGCAAGCCGGCCGAGATCGCGGAGATGATCCGCACCACCGAGAAAGAGTTCGGCTCGCTCGATGTGCTGGTGAACAATGCCGGCATCCAGTACGTGGCGAATGTCGAGGACTTCCCGCCCGAGAGATGGGACGCGGTCATCGCCATCAATCTGTCGTCGGCCTTTCACACCACGCACGCGGCGCTGCCAGGCATGAAGCAGCGCAAGTGGGGCCGCATTATCAACATCGCGTCCGCGCACGGCCTCGTCGCCAGCGGACAGAAGGTCGCTTACGTGGCGGCCAAGCACGGCATCGTCGGCATGACCAAGGTCGTCGCGATCGAGACGGCGAACGACGGTATCACCTGCAACGCCATCTGCCCCGGCTGGGTGCTCACGCCGCTGGTGCAGAAGCAGATCGAGGACCGCGCCAAGGCGTCCGGCAAGCCGGTGCGCGAGGAGGAGATTGCGCTGCTGGCAGAGAAGCAGCCGATGCATCAATTCACCAAGCCGGAGAGCATCGGCGCTCTGGCAGTGTTCCTGTCGGGCGACGCGGCGGCGACCATCACCGGCTCCGCCTATTCGATCGACGGCGGCTGGGTGGCGCAGTAAGCGTGGCGAGTTTCATCTCACGCGCGCTCAGGGGCAGTAAGCCGGACAAGCCGGAGCGACCGCAAGGGCAGAAGCTAATCAACCTCGCTTTGCAGGGTGGCGGCGCGCACGGCGCCTTCACCTGGGGCGTGATCGAATTTCTGCTCAACGACGGACGGTTAACGGTCGAGGGCATTTCCGGCACCTCCGCCGGTGCGGTGAACGCGGTGATGCTCGCCGACGGGCTCAAGCGCGGCGGCCCCGATGAAGCGCGCAAAAGGCTGGGCGATTTCTGGCACGCGGCGAGCCTCGGCGGCGATCTGCCGCCGTTGCAGCGCGCGGTGATGAACCGGCTGTTCTCACTCTTGCCGAGCGAAGGCTCGCCGACATTCGACTGGCTGAACGCCTGGTCGCGCTATCTCTCGCCCTACGACGTCAACCCGCTCAACATCAATCCGCTCAAGGAGCTGATCGAGCGCTTCGTCGACTTCGAGGGCCTGCGCACCGATGCGCGGCAACTCTTCATCGCCGCCACCAATGTGCAGACTGGACGGCTGCACATTTTCCCGCGCGAGAAGATTTCCGCCGAGGCGGTGATGGCGTCGGCCTGTCTGCCGGCGGTGTTCCGCGCGGTGGAGATCGACGGCGTGTCCTATTGGGACGGCGGCTATCTCGGCAATCCGGTGCTGTATCCGTTTTTCCGCACGACGCGCACCGAGGATGTGCTGATCGTGCAGATCAATCCGGTGATGCGCAAGAAGATCCCGACCTCGACGCGCGAGATCATGAGCCGGGTGAACGAGATCACGTTCAACTCGTCGCTGTTGGCGGAGTTGCGCGCGATCGAGTTCGTCACGCGGCTGATAGAGCAGGGCCGCCTGCCGCGCGGAACGGGGCCGAACGAATACCGGCAGATCAAGGTGCACCGCATCGTGCTTGAGGGCCTCGGCGAGCGCTTCTCCTCGGCGAGCCGGCTGCGCAACGATCTCGAGTCGTTCGAACTGCTGCGCAAGCTCGGCCATCGCTCGGCAAGACGCTTCCTCGATGCGCATTACGACGACATCGGCGTGCGAAGCAGCATCGATTTGCAGCGCGAGGTCTATTCGGAGTGGAGGTGATGGTTGCCGTTACGGCCCCGGTCCGTCATCCTGAGGCGCGAGGCGCCTAGCGCCGAGCCTCGAAGGATGGCGGACGAAAGAAATGACCACCCTCACCGCAGAAATCGGCCACGCACGGCTCGACATCATCGTCGCCGACATCACCACGCTGGACGTGGACGCCATCGTCAACGCAGCCAATCGCACGCTGCTCGGCGGTGGCGGCGTGGATGGCGCGATCCATCGCGCCGCCGGGCCGGAATTGTTGGAAGAATGCGCGACGCTCGGCGGCTGCGAAACCGGCGGCGCCAAGATCACGCGCGGCTACCGGCTCCCGGCGCGCCACGTGATCCATGCGGTCGGGCCGGTCTGGGGCGGCGGTGACAAGAACGAAGAGGCGCTGCTGGCCGGCTGCTATCGCAGCGCGCTCGACCTCGCGGCGGCCAATCGCCTTGCGTCGCTCGCATATCCGGCGATCTCGACCGGCATTTATCGCTTCCCCGCCGATCGCGCCGCGCGCATCGCCGTCGGCACGGTGGCGTCGGAAATCGCCGCCCGCCCGCGCGGCATCATGCAGGTGATGTTCTGCTGCTTCTCCGAGGAGAGCGCGGAGCATCACAAGGATGCGTTTGCGGAGTTGGGGTTGGTGTAGCGCTTTCTCGCGAAGCGCATTCCGGCCTCTCGGCGGTCATGCCCGGCCTTGTGCCGGGCATCCACGTTCTTCTCCCGGCAGCAAAGTAAGACGTGGATGGCCGGGACATAGGCGAGCGAAGCGACGCCGTCCTTCGGACGGCTATGCCCGGCCATGACGCCATTAAATCATCGCCTGTGCGAAGTTAAGCATCCAACGTCTCGAGCGTCGCCAGGAGCTTGTCGGGCGTCGCCGGGAAGCTGCGGATTCGGGCGCCAGTGGCATTGTGGATGGCGTTGATCACTGCTGCGCCGGCGCCGCAAATGCCAAGCTCGCCGATGCCCTTGCTGCCGAGCGGCGTGCCGTGCGGATCGGCCTCGTGCAGGAACACGACGTCCAGATCGGGAACGTCGGCATTCACCGCGACGTGGTAGCTGGCGAGATCCTGGGCGGCGAAAGAGCCATAGCGCTGGTCGAAATGATTTTCCTCCATCAGCGCCGAGCCGATGCCCCAGGTCATGCCGCCGATCATCTGCGAGCGCGCAGTCTTCGGATTGAGGATGCGGCCGACGGCGAAGACGCCGAGCATGCGCCGCACACGCACCTCGCCGGTGTCGCGATGCACCGCCGCTTCGACGAAGTGCGCGCCGAAGCCGGCGTGTGAAAAGTTCTTGCTGAGCTCGCTGGAGGTGACCGAGCCTTCCGCTTCCGTCATGCCGGATGCCAAGCCCGCTTTGAGCTTCAGGCAGGCCGCGCGAACCGCCGCGCCCGATGTCGCCGCTCCGAACGAACCACCCGAGCCAGCTGTCGGCGGGTAGTTGGTATCGCCCATCAGCACGGTGACGCGCTCGACCGGCATCTCCATGGCCTCGGCGGCGATCTGCGTCAGGATCGTGTAGGTGCCGGTGCCGATGTCGGTCATAGCCAGTTCGACAACGAGACGATGATCGGGCTGCAGCTGCGCACGCGCCGTCGCATCGCGCAGCACGTCGCCGCGCACCGCCGACGACACGCCGAGACCGACGAACCAGCGCCCGTCGGTGACGCTCGCCGGCTTGCCGACGCGCTTGCTCCAGCCGAAACGGACGGCGCCCTCGCGCAAGGCCTCGGCGAGATGGCGCGAGGCGAACGGAAGGTGATGCTCGGGATCGGTCTGCGTGTCATTGCGCAGGCGCAATTCGATCGGGTCCATGTTGAGCCGTTCGGCCAGCTCGTCCATCGCGCATTCAAGCGCCATGAGCCCGATTGCGTCGCCCGGCGCGCGCATCGAATCCGACCGCGGCAGATCGAGCTTGGCGAGGCGATGGCGGGTCAGCCGATTGGGCGCGGCATAAAGTGTGCGCGCCGCCAGCATCACCGGCTCGACGTATTGATCGAAGCTCGCGGTCTGCACCAGCGCATCCTGGCCGTAGGCGGTGAGGCGTCCATCAGACGTCGCGCCCAGCCGCAGGTGCTGCTCGGAGGCGGTGCGATGGCTGGTCATGTAGAAAACCTGCGGCCGCGTCATGGCGACCTTCACCGGCCGCTTCAGCAGGCGCGCGCCCATCGCCGCGAGGGTCGCGTCGAAATAGTACGGCAGCTTGCTGCCGAAGCCGCCGCCGATGTAGCGCGTGACGACGCGCACATTCTCCTTGGGGATGTTGAAGGTGCGTGCGAGACCCTCCTGCGGGCTCGCGGTCAACTGCTGTGCCGAGTGCACCGTGAGCTTCTGCCCATCCCACGCGGCCATGGTCGCATGCGGCTCCATCGGCGCCTGGTTCTGGTAGGGCGTGATGTAGTTCGCATCGATCTTCACGGGCGCATTGGCGAAGGCGGTGTCGAAATCGCCGATGGCGCTGTCGGCCGGCTCGGTGGGGCCAAGCTTGCCGGGGTTGATGGCGGTCGCCGCCGCCTCGTGCAGATCGTACTTGCCCTGCGCCGTTGCATAGTGGACGCGCACCATCGCCGCGGCGGCGGTCGCATGCTCGAACGTATCGGCGACGACAAAGGCGACCGGAAAGGCGAAGAAAGGCACGACGTCGTTGTTGAGCGCGGGCACTGCGCGGGCGAAACGGTCCGCCAGATCGACCGGGCCGAAAGGATGCTGCGGCGGCGCATTGTCCTTGGTCAGCACCAGCCGCACGCCGGGCGCGCTTTGCGCATCATGCACATCGACCGACGCGACGCGGCCCTTGGCGATCGACGCGGGAACGATGACGCCGTAGAGGGCGGCGCCTTGTGCCGCGTATTCGTAGGCATAGGGCGCCTTGCCGGTGACCTTCAGGCGGCCATCGACGCGGTCTAGGGGAAGGCCGACAGGGTCGGCTAGTCTGCTTTCAACCATGATCGCTTCTCCTCAGATGCTTCCGGTTACGTCGGCCAAGCTGGCGCGCAGCGAGCGGCGCGCGAGCGGGATTTTGAAATCGTTGTGGCCGTAGCCGTGCGCGTTCTGCAGCGCGGCCGTACCGGCGGCGTCGTATGAGGCGCGCGTGAGTGTGGCGCCGGACAGCGTTGTTTCGGCCTCGTGCGACCGCCACGGCTTGTAGGACAGGCCGCCGAAAGCGATGCGCGCGGTCCGGACATGGTTGCTGTCGTGCGCGACGATGGCCGCGACCGACACCAGCGCAAAGGCATAAGACGCGCGGTCGCGCACCTTGCGGTAGAGCTGGCGGCCCGGCGGCGGCGGCGGCAGCACCACCGAGCGGATCAGTTCACCCGGCGCCAGCACGGTTTCGATGTCCGGCGTGTCGCCCGGGGAGCGGTAGAACGTATCGATCGGGATCGTGCGCGTCGAACCATCATGCTTGATGGTCTCGACCTGCGCATCGAGCGCGGTCATGGCAACTGCCATGTCGGACGGATGCGCGGCGATGCAATTGTCGCTGACGTCGAGAACGGCGTTCATGCGGTTGAGGCCGCGCAGCGCCGAGCAGCCGGAGCCGGGCTCGCGCTTATTGCACGGCTTGGTGGTGTCGTAGAAATACGGACAGCGGGTGCGTTGAAGCAGATTGCCGCCGGTGGTCGCCTTGTTGCGCAGTTGACCCGACGCGCCGGCGAGGATCGCCTGCGAGAGCAGCGGATAGCGCTGGCGCACGCGCATATCGGCGGCGAGCGCACTGTTGGTAACCAGCGCGCCGACGCGCAGGCCGTGATCCGGCGCTTCCTCGATCCCGCGCAGCGGCAGCGCGTTGATATCGACGAGATGCGCGGGCGTCTCGATCTGCATCTTCATGAGATCGACGAGATTGGTGCCGCCGGCGATGAACTTGGCGGCCGGCTGCGCGGCGGAAGCGCAAGCCGAGGCGATGGCGCTCGCCTTCTCGTAACGGAACGGCTTCATGCGGCGCCTCCATCGGCGACGTCGCGGATCGCCGCGACAATGTTGGCGTAGGCCGAGCACCGGCAGATGTTGCCGCTCATGCGCTCGGCGATCTCAGCGTGGGTCAAGGCCGGGTGTGTGGCGACATCGGCCGTCGCGTAGCTTGGCCAGCCCGCCTTGTGTTCGGCCAACATGGCGACGGAGGAGCAGATCTGGCCGGGCGTGCAGTAGCCGCATTGCAGGCCGTCGTGCCGGACGAAGGCGGCCTGCATCGGATGGAGTTCATCGCCATGCGCGAGGCCTTCGATGGTGGTGATCTCGTCGCCCGAATGCATCGCCGCGAGCGTGAGGCAGCTGACGATGCGCTGGCCGTTGACGATCACGGTGCAGGCGCCGCACTGTCCCTGGTCGCAGCCTTTCTTCGAGCCGGTCAGGGCGAGATTCTCGCGCAAAGCGTCGAGCAAAGTTGTGCGCGGATCGAGCGCGAGCGTGTGCCGCGTGCCGTTGACATTCAGCGTCACCATCTCATTTTCCGGTGACGTTTCGCCCTGCGTCGACTCGGCCACAGCCGGCGTTTCGGCGCGCGCCAAAGGCGAGGCGAGCACAAAGCCCGTGGCCCCGGCCGTTTCGAGAAAACGCCGGCGCGACAGGTCAGAGAGAAGCTCGAGTATTTTGTCCATGAAAGGTGCCTGCGGCTGGATCTAACGTGTCCAGCATGTAGTCACCTGTGTCGCCACGACTTGAGCCCGCTTGCGGCGCTTTGGCCGTTCTTTGCATTATTCAATTTCGAACAATGATCGCCGCTCGCCGTGCTCTCGTGCATGACATAGATGTGAGCGCTTTGCGCGCGTGCGGCGGCGATGTGATGAAACTAAACGCCCCTCACCCGTCGCGCATTTCGCTGACGCTCAATGCGCGCCACCCTCTCCCCGTAACAACGGGGAGAGGGAAAGCGCCTCACACCTTCGGATCGGCATCCAGGCGCACGATCCAATTCTCCAGGCCCGGCTTGGCGGCGGGATAGATATCGGTCACCGTCGGATCGTGACCCGGCACCATATGATGGCGTGACGATGAGAGCTTGAGCAGCGTCTTGTAGCCTTCGAGTGTGTCGGCGACGCTGTAGGTGATCGGGAACACGCGCCCCTCGTCGAGATGCGAATAAAGGTGGCAGCAGTCGGAGGCGACGACAACGTGGCCACGCCGCGTCTTCACGCGCACGCATTGCAGGCCTTTCGAATGGCCGCCGACCTTGTGCAGCGTGATGCCCGGCGCGAGCTCCTCCGCGCCATCATGGAAATCGACGCGATAGGCGAAGATCTTGCGCACCATCGAGACCACGTCACCCTCGCTGAAGGGCACGCGCAGCATCTTGTGGCACATGCAGCGGCCGGTGGCGTAGGCCATCTCATCGTCTTGCACGTGATAGCGCGCGTTCGGGAACAAGTCGTGGTTCCCGGCATGGTCCCAATGCATATGCGTGATGATGACGTTGCGCACCGTCTCGGGGTCGACGCCGAGCGCGCCTAGACCCTCGCCCACCGGGCGCGTGATGGTGCGCCCGCGCTCGGACGCGGCGGCCTGATCGAAGCCGGTGTCGACGACGAAGGTCCCGTGCGGGCCCTTGATCACCCAGACGTAATAGACGAGCGAGGTCATCGCGTCGTGCGGGTCGCCGAAGATGTAGTTCTCCGAGCGCATCCGCGGGTGCTCGGCGTAGCGCACCGCGTAGACCTCGTGGACGTCGTCGCTCATCGCCAACCTCCCCTTTGCCGCCCCCGCTTCGCGCGCGCCTTCCCGGCGGGCGTGCAGAGCGCGAACTGTGCCCGACAGGCGCGGCGCCGTCACCCGCTACCGGTCGCGGAACTTAGTCGAAAGGCCTATTGCGCTTATTATAAGCGTGCTTATTATATCGGTGCTGATCAAATTCCCTGAGAGCCATGACGAAACTCCCGCTTGAGCGAGAAATCGCCTTCAATATCAAAGATGTAGCTCGGATGCTGAGCACCTACGCCGACCAGCGCGCGCGGCAGCTCGGCATTTCCCAAGCCCAATGGAGCGTGCTGGTCCGCCTCGATCGCCAGGAGGGCCAGAAGCAGACGGAACTCGCCGAAATGCTCGACCTCCAGCCGATCTCGCTGACCCGCCTGCTCGACCGGCTGGCTCAGAACGGGCTGATCGAGCGCCGGCCCGACCCGCACGATCGCCGCGCCAACCGCCTGTATCTAACGCCGGCCGCGCGCCCGCTGCTGGAGCAACTCGGCCACCTCGGGCAGAACGTCATGAATGAGGTGCTCGACGGCATTGATCCCGCGGGGCTCGAACAGCTTCTGCGCAACATCATCCTCATGAAGGACAACCTGCGCACCGCCATCTATCGCAACTCCAACAACAACACTCAGCAATCCGCACTGGTTGAATCGTTATGAATGACAAGGCTCTCAAGATCGTCCCGCTCGCCGAAGCCAAATCGAAACCGGAAGGCGGAAGCGAAGCGCCGGCGAAAGCCGGCGCGAAGTCGCGTTTTGGCGGCAAGCGCCTGCGCATGGTTCTGCTGGCCGGGCTGCCGCTGCTCGCGGCCCTGATCGGCGGCGCCATCTACATTACCGGCGGGCGCTACATCTCCACCGACAATGCTTACGTCGGCGCGCAGAAGGTGCTCATCACGCCGGACATTTCCGGCAAGATCGTGCACGTCGCAATCCGCGAAGGTCAGCACGTCAAGCCGGGCGATGAATTGTTCACGCTCGATAAGGTGCCCTATCAGCTGCAGCTCGACGGCGCCAAGGGCAAGCTCAACGCCGCGCGGAGCGCCTTCGACAAGCTCAGGACCGCCTACAAGTCGCTCAACGACCTGGTCGATCTCGGCCAGAAGAATGTCGACCTCAAGCAGCGCGACGTCGACCGCAAGACCAAGCTGGTGCAGACGCAGGCCGGCTCGCAGGTGGATGTCGATACCGCCTTGGGCGCGCTGGTGACCGCGCAGCTCGAGCTGGAGTTCACCAGACAGCAGCGCGACACCACGCTGAACCAGCTGCTCGGCAATCCCGATTTGCCGCTCGAGCAGTTCCCCGAATACGCGCAAGCCAAGGCCGCGCTCGACAACGCGCAGCGCGACTTCAACCACACGACCATCCGCGCGCCGATCTCCGGCACCGCGACGCAGGTCGACAACATCCAGGTCGGCCGCTTCGTGCCGGCGGGCACACCGATCCTGAGCGTGGTCGATGACCTGGCGCCGTGGGTCGATGCGAACCCCAAGGAAACCGACATCACCTATTTGCGCGTGGGCCAGAAGGCGACGCTCGATATCGACAGCTTCCCCGGGCACACGTTCAAAGGCACCGTCCTCGCGGTGAGCCCCGGCACCGGCGCGCAATTCTCGATCCTGCCGCCGCAGAACGCGACCGGCAACTGGGTGAAGGTCGTGCAGCGCGTGCCTGTGCGCATCGCTTTCGACAAGGACGAGAACACGCGCCTGCTGCGCTCCGGCATGAGCGTGAATGTCGAGATCGACACCCACCACAGCCGGATGCCGTTTGCATCGGCATCGGCGGCTGAGACCTCGGATCAGCAGTAATGGCTCCGGTGTCCGCCTCAGCGATGTCGCCGAAAACGCGACGCATGATGGTGACGGTCTGCGCCATGACCGCCACCATCATGCAGGCGTTGGACACCACGATCGCCAACGTCGCCCTGCCTTATATGCAGGGCTCGCTGTCGGCCTCGCTCGACCAGATCAACTGGGTGCTGACCTCCTACATCGTCGCCGCGGCGATCATGACCGCGCCGATGGGCTGGCTCGCCGACCGCTTCGGCCGCAAGATCCTGTTCATCATCTGCGTCATCGGCTTCACCGTCGCCTCGCTGCTCTGTGCGGTGGCGCAGAACATCGAGGAGATGGTGCTGTTCCGCCTGCTGCAGGGCATGGCCGGCGCTGCGCTGGTGCCGCTGTCGCAGGCGCTGCTGCTCGACGTCTACACGCCGGAGGAACGCAGCCAGGCCATGGCGATCTGGGGCGTCGGCGTGATGCTCGGGCCGATCATGGGCCCGACGCTGGGCGCCTGGCTCACCGATAATTACTCCTGGCACTGGGTGTTCCTGATCAACCTGCCGATCGGCGTGCTCACCGCGTTGGGCCTCATGTTGTTCATGGACGAGACCAAGAAGCAGGAAGGCATGCGCTTCGACTGGTTCGGGTTTATTGCCCTCGCCGTCGGCATCGGCTCGCTGCAATTGATGCTGGACCGCGGCGAGCAGGTCGGCTGGTTCGATTCGAATGAAATATGGACCGAGACGATCATCTCGGCCGTAGGCTTCTATTACTTCTTCGCCCATTCGCTGACGACGCCGGAGCCGTTCGTGAACTTCGACCTGTTCAAGGACCGCAATTTCGTCAGCGGCGTCGTATTCATGGTGGTCATCGGCGTGGTGCTGTTCGGCACCATGGCACTGGTGACGCCGTTCATGCAGAACCTGCTCAACTATCCGATCCAGACAGCCGGCTTCCTGCTCGGCTCGCGCGGCGTCGGCACGTTGCTGACAATGCTGGCCGTGCCGCGGCTGATGAAATGGTTCCAGGTCCGCTATCTCATCTTGACCGGGCTGATCCTCGCCGGCGGCTCGCTCTATTACATGACGGGCTATTCGCTCGATGTCTCGCAAGAGACGATCGTGCTCACGAGCATCGTGCAGGGTGTAGGCCTCGGCCTTCTGTTCGTGCCGATCTCCGCGGTGGCATTCACGACCTTGCCGGGACATCTGCGCACGGGCGGCACCTCGATCCTGACGCTGGTGCGCAATATCGGCTCGTCGATCGGCATCTCGATGGTGATCGCGCAGCTCACCAGCGAGACGACCTACATGCACGCGCGGCTCACCGAGTACGTGACGCCGTTCAACAACGCGCTGCAGATGCCGGACGTGGCTTCGATGCTGAACATGAAGACCGATCTGGGCCGCGCCATGCTCGACATGATCGTCACGCAGCAGGCGAACCTGATCGCCTATCTCAACGACTTTCAGCTGCTGATGATCCTGACGCTGGGCGTGATCCCGCTGGTGATGATTATCGGCACCGCCAAGAAGGCACCGGCCGCCGGCCCGGCGCACGAGGAAGAAGCGATCGTGATGGATTGAGGGCTTACAGTAACGGTGGCGCTACTGTCTTCCCCTTTCCCGCAAGGGGAGACGGGAAGCGCGCAAAACTTCAAGTCCTTACTTCCCAAAGAATTCTGCTTTAATCATCTCCGTATGCTCGCCCAATGCCGGAATTGGGCCATAGCTCCGCTCCTGGCCCGCGCGTAGAGGCGCAGGGGCCGGGGTCGAAACCGGCCCGCTCGGCGCGCCGATGGTGATGCGCCGCAGGTGCGGATGCTTCGACAGCAATTCCCAATCATTGACGCGGGCGAACCCGATCTCGGCCTGCTCAAGCATTTGCGCCAGCGGCTCGGCGTCGTGACGCGCGAAGACCGCGCCGACGATGGCATCGGTCTCGGCACGATTGGCCACGCGCTTCGGATTGGTGGCAAATTTCTCGTTCGTGCCGAGTGAAGCATCGCCCAGCACCTTGTCGGCGAACACGCGCCATTCGCGGTCGTTCTGGATGGAGATGAGGATGTCGCCGCCATCGCGCGTCTTGAATACGCCGTAGGGCGCGATGGCCGCATGCGCCAGGCCAATGCGCTTGAACGGGGTGCCGCCCTCGCCGTGCAGCAGCGGCACCGTCATCCATTCCGCCATGGCATCGAACATGGAGACGGAAATTTCCGCACCCTCGCCGGTGCGGGAGCGCGCGATCAAGGCTTCGAGAATCGCTTCGTAGGCATTGAGGCCCGCGGCGATGTCGACGATCGACACGCCGACGCGCGCCGGCCCCTCGGCGCTGCCGGTGACCGAGGCGACGCCTGACTCCGCCTGGATCAGGAGGTCATAAGCTTTGCGTTGCGCGTAAGGGCCGCTCTCGCCGTAGCCAGAGATCGAGCAGCAAATGAGCCGCGGATAATCCTTGCGCAGGCGCGCCATGGCGAAGCCGAGCTTGGCGAGCGCGCCGGGCTTGAGATTCTGCACGAAGATGTCGGCATTGGCGAGCATGGCTTCGAGCAGCGCCTTGTCCTCGCTCTTGCCGAGATCGAGCACCACCGATTGCTTGCCGCGATTGAGCCAGACAAAGTTGGCGCTCTCGCCATGGACGACATGATCGTACTGCCGCGCGAAATCGCCCTCCGGCCGCTCGACCTTGATCACGCGCGCGCCGGCATCGGCCAGCCGGCACGTGCACTGCGGCGCCGCCACCGCTTGTTCGATGGAGACAACGAGGAGGCCTGAGAGGGGGAGGGGCATTTCAATACGACCGCGGCAAACCCAGCACATGCTCGGCCAGATACGACAAGATCATGTTGGTCGAGATCGGCGCCACCTGATAGAGCCGCGTCTCGCGAAATTTGCGCTCGACATCGTATTCCTCGGCGAAGCCGAAGCCGCCATGCGTCTGCACGCACATGTCGGCGGCCGCCCATGACGCATCGGCGGCCAAGAGCTTCGCCATGTTGGCCTCGGGACCAATATCTTCGCCGGCTTCGTATTTGCGCCCCGCCTCGTGCACCATGAGCTCGGCGGCGCGCATCTGCGCATAGGCGCGCGCGATGGGGAACTGCACGCCCTGGTTCTGTCCGATGGGCCGCTCGAACAGCACGCGCTCCTTGGCGTAGCGCGTCGCCTTGTCGATGAACCACTTCGCGTCGCCGACGCATTCCGCCGCGATCAGGATGCGCTCGGTATTCATGCCGGAGAGGATGTAGCGGAAGCCCTTACCCTCCTCGCCGATGAGGTTCTCCGCCGGCACGCGCAGATCGTCGAAGAAGATCTGCGTGGTGGCGTGGTTCATCATGGTGCGGATCGGAGTGATCGACATGCTGGTGCCTTGGGCAAGCCGCATGTCCACCAGGAACACCGAGAGGCCGTCGGTGCGCTTGGTCACCTTCTCGCGCGGCGTGGTGCGCGCGAGCA
This sequence comes from Pseudolabrys sp., assembly GCA_036494425.1. GTDB lineage: Bacteria > Pseudomonadota > Alphaproteobacteria > Rhizobiales > Xanthobacteraceae > Pseudolabrys. The sequence continues at coordinate 9,987 of DASXOK010000673.1, read as the reverse complement.
GCAGCATGAGATCGGAATGCTCGGCGCGCGAGGTCCAGATCTTCTGACCGTTGATGATGTAGTGGTCGCCTTCGCGCCGCGCCGTCGTGCGCAGCGACAGCGTGTCGGTGCCGGAAGTCGGTTCGGTGACGCCGAACGCTTGCAGGCGCAGGTCGCCGCTCGCGATCGACGGGAGATAGGCCGCCTTCTGCGTATCGTTGCCGTGCCGCAAGATCGTGCCCATCGTGTACATCTGTGCATGGCAGGCAGCGCCGTTGCAGCCGGAGGCGTGCACCTCTTCGAGGATCGCGGCAGCGGCGCTTATGGGCAGCCCGCTGCCGCCGAAATCTTCCGGAATGAGTGCGGCGAGATAGCCGGCCTCGGTCAGCGCGTTGACGAAGGCGGTCGGATAGGCGCGCTCGCGATCGAGCGTGCGCCAGTACTCGCCTGGGAACTTGGCGCAAAGCGCGCGCACGCCCTCGCGGATGTCGGCGAATGCGTCGGTGTGGGTGCGGTGTTTGGTCATGGCACTCATTTAGTTGCACAGCCCAGGATAATACGGAAGCGGCACACTTGTGTAGGTCGCTAGTCCGTGATCTCCGCGCGGCCGTTATTGATCGCGACGACACCGCGCTCTACCACTCGCGCACGGAAACTGATGATGCCGCCGTCGCGCCAGATCTCGGTACGGATGGTTTCGCCTGGAAAAACTGGCGCGGAGAAACGGCCGGACATCGCCTTCATGCGTTGCGGCTGATAGCCGCAAACGCTCTTGAGCAGCGCGTGGCCAGCGACGCCGAAGGTCGCGAGCCCGTGCAAAATTGGCCGCGGATAGCCGCCGGCCTTCGCAAACTCCGGGTCGGCATGCAGCGGATTGAGGTCGCCCGAGAGCCGATAGATCAGCGCCATTTCCGGCCGCGTCGGCAGGTCGCAGACCATATCCGGCGCGCGATCCGGTAAGGCATACGGCGGCGGCGTGTCGCGCTTGGTCGCGGGGGCGCCGAAGCCGCCATCGGCGCGGCAGAACGTCGTCTGGTTCAACGTCGCGAGCAGCCGCCCGCTGGCCTTGTCGATCACCTGGAGCTCGGAATAGACGAGCGCGCCTTTGTCCTTGCCCTTGTCGACTACATCGACGATGCGATTGCGGCTGATCACCGTACCGCTCGGCGCCACCGGCTCGTGCAGGATCAGCCCCTGCTCGCCGTGCACCGTCTTTTCCCTGGTGACGCCCGCGTCTGCCTCGAAGATCCAATAAGGCGCATAGCCTTGCACCAATGCGTAGGTCGGGAGGACCTTCAGGTTCTTTTCGGTGACGAAGGCGAGTTGGTTGACGTCCAATGGATCGAGGCCGAGGCCGACGCCCAATGCGTAAAGGATGCAATCCTTCGGGCTGTAGGTTTGCTCGACGTCGGGGATTTTGAAAGCCAGTAGCTTGTCGGGGTCGAGAGGCATCCGTTACTCCGTCACCCCCACACCTCGTCCGCCAACTCCACGATCATACGCAGCTTCGCCCACTGCTCCTCCTCGGCCAGCGCGTTGCCTTCCTCCGTGGAGGCGAAGCCGCATTGCGGAGAAAGACAAAGCTGCTCGAGCGGCGCGAACTTCGCGGCCTGATCGATACGGCGCTTGAGCTCGTCCTTCGATTCGAGACGGCCTGTCTTGGTGGTGACGAGGCCGAGCACCACGGTCTTGTCCTTAGGCAACAGTCGTAGCGGCTCGAAGCCTCCGGCACGCTCGCTGTCGTACTCCATGAAGAAGCCGTGCACGTTGATCTTGCTGAACAGGATCTCCTGCACCGCCTCGTAGCCGCCGGCGCCCATATAAGTGGACTTATAGTTGCCGCGGCACATGTGCATAGTGATGGTCATGTCGGACGGAATGTCCGACATCGCCGCATTGATGAGATCGGCATAGAGCGTGCCGAGCTTTTCCGGATCGTCGCCGCGCGCCGTCATCTGCTGACGATATTTATCGTCGCACAGCATGGCGATGAACACTTCGTCGAGCTGCAGATAACGGCAGCCGGCGTCGGCGAAGGCGCGCACGGCCTTCTTATAGGCGCGGCCGAGATCGTCAAACATCGTATCGAGCTCGGGATAGACTTGATCGTCCACCGGCGGCCGCGCCGGGCGGCCATACAGCGCAGACGGCGCAGGGATGGTGATCTTCGGCGTGCGCGTGGTGTGCGCGGCGACGAACTTAAAATGCTCGACCATCGGATGACCGGTGCAGCCGATCTTGCCGGTGACCTTGACGCCTTCGTTGCGCGTATTGACGGCGGCGAAGGCGACACCCTTCTCCATCACGTGCTTTTCGACGCCGTCGAGGCCCCAGAGGAAATCGAGATGCCACCACGAGCGGCGGAATTCGCCATCGGTGATCGATTGCAGGCCGACTTCTTCCTGCTTCTTGATGACGCGCTCGATCTCGCGATCCTCGACGGCCTTCAAGGCGGCGGCGCCGATTTCGCCTTTGGCGAATTTCTCACGCGCGTCTTTCAGGGCGGCCGGACGGAGCAGGCTGCCGACATGGTCGGCGCGGAACGGCGGCTTGGTGCGTCTGGACATTTTTTGTTTCTCTCCCTGATGACTCGCCCGCTCGTCCCCGCGAACGCGCGGACCCAGTGCTTTTTGGCTTAGCTGGATTCCCGCGTCCGCGAGAATGAGCGGCTATTGCTACCCCCAGACCTCCTCCGCCAATTCCACGATCATGCGCAGCTTGGCCCATTGCTCGTCCTCGGCCAGCACATTGCCTTCTTCGGTCGAGGCGAAGCCGCATTGCGGCGACAGGCAGAGCTGATCGAGCGACACATATTTCGACGCTTCGTCGATGCGGCGCTTGAGCTGGTCCTTCGGCTCTAGTCGCCCAGATTTCGACGTGACCAGCCCCAGAACGACTGTCTTGCCCTTGGGCACGAAGCGCAGCGGCTCGAAGCCGCCGGCGCGGTCGCTGTCGTATTCCATGAAGTAGCCGTGCACGTTGATCGTGTTGAACAGGATTTCCGCCACCGGCTCGTAACCGCCCGAGGCCACGAAGGTGGAGGCGAAATTGCCGCGGCACAGATGCATGGCGATGGTCATGTCGGACGGAATGTCGGAGATCGCCGCGTTGATCATGCCGGCATAGATCGCCGGCAGCTTGGCAGGGTCGTCGCCGCGGTTGGCGACCTGCTCGCGCAGCTTCGGATCGCAGAGATAAGCGAAGTTCACCTCGTCGAGTTGGAGATAGCGGCAGCTGGCGTCGGCGAAAGCGCGCACCGCCTTGCGGTAGGCCTGGCCGAGGTCGCGGTAGAACTCGTCCATGTCGGGATAGATCGACTCGGGAACCGCGTCGCGGCCATAGCGGAAGTGCATCGATGACGGCGACGGGATCGTCATCTTCGGCGTCACGCGCGTGTGCTCCTTGACGTATCTAAAGTGCTCCAGCATCGGATGTCCGGAGAAGGCGCCGAGCTTGCCGGTGATGCGCATCATCATCGGCTTCGGATTGACACCCTGGAACTTGATCTTGCGCTCGCCGAGATAGGCTTCGGCGCCATCGAGCGCGCCGAGGAAGTCGTAGTTCCAGAAACCGCGGCGGAATTCGCCATCGGTCACGGCCTGCAGCCCGATCTCTTCCTGCATCTTGATGATCTTGTCGATCTCGCGGTCCTCGACCGCCTTGAGCGCCGCGGCGCCGATTTCGCCGCGCTCGCGCTTCGCCCGCGCCTCCTTCAACGGAGCAGTGCGCAGGAGACTGCCGACATGATCGGCACGGAAGGGAGGCTTCGTTCTTTTCATTCCGAGTACACTCTTCGAGATTGGTTCAGAGACGAAAACGGCCGGCGCCTTGTAGACGCCGGCCGCCGAGCTTCGCATGCTACGACGTCAAACGCCTACTTCGCGACCGCCTTCTCGTAAGGATAGATCACGTCGCCACTCTTGTACTGCGGCGGATAGACGATGACATCAGTTTTCAGATCGCGGAATTCGTCAAGGCTGTTGCCCTTGATGTTCTGGAACTGGGTCGCCAGCGTGCGCTCCTGCTCCCATTCGCCAGTCGGACCGAATTTCACATCGCCGACGACGGTCTTGAACGTCGTCTTATGGATGTAATCGGCGAGCGCGTCGTCATTAAGGCCCTCGGTGCCTTCGATCGCCTGGCCGAGCACCTGGAGATAGGCATAAGCCCACACCGGCATGTAATAGCCGAGCGGATCAACGCCCTGCCCCTTGGCGCGCTCCTGATATTTCTTGATCAGATCGGAGGAGCCGGGGAATTCCATCGACTTTGTCGGCAGCCACGTGTCGAAGTTCACGACGCCGTTGAGCAGCGGGCCAAGCTGCGTCTTGAACACGGTCGCCTGCGGGCCGACCATGGCGCCGCCCCACATCTTCGGCTTGAAGCCGACTTCGTGCATGGCCTTGACCATGCCGACGGTGTCGAGCGGATAGGAGCAGACGACCATCAGGTCCGGATTGACGGCCTGGATGGCGCGCACGACCGGCGTGAAGTCCGTGGTCGATGGCGGGTAGGTCTTGTCGTAGACGACCTTGAAGCCAGAATCCTTCGCGTTCTGGCGCGCGCCTTCGCAGGCATTCCGGCCGAACTCGGCGTCGGCGGCGACGAGCGCGATTGTCTGCGGCTTCGGGTTCTGCTGCTCGGCCACCTTGAAGAAGCCGCGCGTGAAGGCGGGCTTCGGTGTCGGGCCGTTCGGGATCATCGAGAAGTAGCGCGGATAGGTGAAGGTCTCGTTCACGCCGGTGCCGAAGAGGCTGATGAACACCTTCCTCTTCTGCATGATCACGGGCATGGCCGGCGCGATCTGGCCCGTGGCGTAGCCGGAGACCACGAGATCGACCTTGTCGATGTCGAGAAGCTTGGTGTAGATGCCCGGCACGGTCGAGGGATTGCTCTGGTCATCGTAGTAAACGAGCTTGACCGGGCGGCCGAGCAGCCCACCTTTGGCGTTGACGTCATCTTCCCAGATCTGCATCGCCAGGAGCGACATTTTGCCATTGGCGGCGAGCGGGCCCGTGAGTGCCATACCGAAGCCGATCTTGATCGGATCGGCCGCCTTGACGGGCACGGTGGCGATGAGCATCGCGGCCGCGGCTGCAGAGCAGGCGAGACGCGTCAACTTGAGCCATTTCGACTTGAACATTTTACCCCTTTCCAGTTTTGGACACCCGCGTGAGCGGGCGTCCCCCCTTTCGATAAATGCCGGCGGCGCGATGCTAGCCACCCCGCCGGCGCAAACAACCGCGGCAAAAAGCTCTGCGACGATCAGGCTTTGCCCCAGACCTCCTCCGCCAATTCGACAATCATGCGCAGCTTTGCCCATTGCTCCTCTTCGGCCAGCACATTGCCTTCCTCGGTCGAGGCGAAGCCGCATTGCGGCGACAGGCAGAGTTGCTCGAGCGGCACGTATCTTGTCGCCTCCTCGATGCGGCGCTTGATGTCGTCCTTCGGCTCCAGCCGGCCGCTCTTGGAGGTGACGAGACCAAGCACAAGCTGCTTGTTGCCCTTGAGATGGCGCAGCGGCTCGAAGCCGCCGGCACGATCCGTGTCGAACTCGAGGAAGTAGCCGTCGATGTTCACCTTGCCGAGCAACTGCTCGGCGACGAATTCGTAACCGCCCGAAGCGATGAAGGTGGAGCGGAAGTTGCCGCGGCAGGAATGCATTGTGACCGTCATGTCCGCCGGCTTACCCTCCAGCGCCGCATTGGTCATGCGGGCATAGATTTCGGGAAGCTTGCTCGGGTCGTCGCCGCGCTTGCCGGCTTCCTCCTGCTCGTGCGGATCGCAGATCATCGCCCAGGCGGTGTCGTCGAGCTGAAGATAGCGGCAGCCGGCGTGATAGAAGGCGTGGATCGCCTTGCGCCACACTGCGGCGGCATCGGCGAAGTAGGCGTCCAAGTCCGGATAAACGTTCTTGTCGACAGCGACCCGGCCCTGGCGGAAATGAAACGTGCTCGGCGCCGGGATCGTCATCTTCGGCGTTACACTGGTGTTCGCCTTCAAGAACTTGAAGTGCTCGATATGCGGATGGCCGACGAATTCGAGCTTTTCAGTGACCTTGATGCCCTCATGCTTGGTCTCGACACCGGCGAACTTGATGCCGTGCTCGGCCTCGTAGGCAGTCACGCCCTTGATGCCTTTGAAGAAGTCGAAATGCCACCAGGAGCGGCGGAATTCGCCGTCGGTGGCGAGCTTCAAGCCGACCTCTTCCTGCTTCTTGATGATCGTCTTGATTTCTTCGTCTTCGACCGCCTTGAGCGCGCCGGCGTCGATCTGGCCTTTGGCGTGTTTGGCGCGCGCGTCCTTCAGCGGGGCCGTGCGTAAGATGCTGCCGACATGGTCGGCGCGGAACGGCGGCGTCTTGCGTTGAGACATTGGTTCACTCCCCATTTCGTTTTTCTCGGCCGGGTTTGCCCCTGGCTCTTACTTTCCTACTCTCCGCGCCTGCCGGGGAGGGATTAAGCAGATCAGCCCCACACCTCTTTCGACAGCTCGACGATCATGCGCAGCTTGGCCCACTGCTCGTCCTCGGCCAGCACGTTGCCTTCCTCGGTCGAGGCGAAACCACACTGCGGCGACAGGCAGAGCTGATCGAGCGCGACATATTTGGTCGCCTCATCGATGCGCTTCTTGATGTCGTCGCGCGGCTCGAGCCGGCCCGACTTCGAGGTGACGAGGCCGAGCACGACGATCTTGTTGCCCTTGGGCAGGAAGCGCAACGGCTCGAAGCCGCCGGCGCGGTCGGTGTCGTATTCGAGGAAATAGCCGTCGTAATTGCACTTAGCGAGCAGGTTCTCCGCCACCGGCTCGTAGCCGCCGGAGGAGATGAACGTGGAGCGGAAGTTGCCGCGACAGACGTGCGTGGTGATCGTCATGTCGGCGGGCTTGGCTTCCAGCGCCTTGTTGATGCACTTCGTATAGGTGTCCTGCAGGTGGTCGACGTCGAGGCCGCGATCGCGCGCCTTCTTCAGCTCCTCCTGCGAGCAGAGATAGGCCCAGGCGGTATCGTCGAATTGGAGATAGCGGCAGCCGGCGTCGTAGAAGGCCTTGATCGCCTTCTGGTAGGCGACGGCGAGATCATCGAAGATCGCGTCGCGGTTGGGATAGGCATCCTTGCTGACTGAGCCCGGCTCCAGACGGAAATGCAGCACCGTCGGGCTCGGGATGGTCATCTTCGGCGTCACCTTGGTGTGCGCCTTGAGGAACTTGAAGTGCTCTAGCATCGGATGGTTGGAGAAGCCGATCTTGCCCGTGATGCGGATCGACTGGTGCTTGGTCTGCACGCCGGCGAACTGGATGCCGTGGTCGAGCTCGTAGAGCTCGGCACCGTCGAGCATGCTGAAGAAATCGAAATGCCAGAACGAGCGACGGAATTCACCGTCGGTGGCGAGCTTGAGGCCGACCTCTTCCTGCTTGGCGATGATCTTGATGATCTCGGCGTTCTCGACCTCTTTGAGCTGCGCCGCAGTGATCGCGCCCTTCTCGCGCTTCGCGCGCGCTTCTTTCACCGGCGCAGTGCGCAACAGGCTGCCGACTTCGTCGGCGCGAAATGGCGGCTTGCTTTTCTCGGTCATTGTTTCCTCCGCGGATTCCTCCCGTCGGCGAAAAGCCGCAGGATCTCAGTTCGGGTGAGCCATAGCACGGCTGACGCCGTGTCGTCCCGCAGCCGCATCGCATGCATAGCGTGCAGTTTCAACTATCCCGCCGAACGAAAAATAATGCGGCGCGATGTCGCCTAGCCCCTCGGTGGAGGCCAGCGCGGCGAGGATACGGTCGGGGCCGACATGGCCGATGAGGCTCGCCGCCGCGCCGGACATCAGCCCGCGCAAGGAGGCGGAGACGCCGCAGCGTTTTGCGAAACGGATGAGCGCGGGGACGCTGGTCGGCCCCGCCATGCCGATGCGGACGGGATGGTTGATGCCGCAGGCGCGCAATTGTTTGAGCCAGACGAGAATGCGATCCGGTGAAAAAGAGAACTGGCTGGCGATGTGAACCTTCAGCCCTTGCGCGATGGCGGCGGCGATCTTCTCGTCGAGCGAGGCCTCCAGCCGGCCGGGCGGTATGCGCGGGTGACCTTCCGGATAGCCGCCGATGCCGATCTCCTCGACGCCGGCCGCGCGCAGGCCACCCTTCTGGATCACCGCCAGCGCATCCGGGTAAGGGCCGGACGTCTCGACGTCGCCGCCGATCACCAAAAGACGGCGGAGATCGGCTTCGCCGCGCAATCCTGCAACGAGATTCTGTAGATCGCTCTCGCTGGCGATCCGGCGCGCAGCGAGATGCACGACCGGCTCCAGTCCCGCTCTGCGCAGGCCAGCGGCCGCAGTGATCTGTTCACGCGGATTGGTGGTCGGCGGCGCGGTGATGTAGACCGCCGTGCCGCGCGGCAGGATGTCCGCCAGCGCGGCGATTTCCGCCGCGCCGGGCTTTGTGGCTTCGAGCGAGAAACTCCGTGCAAAGGAGGCGGGCTCACGCACGGGAGCGCTCGCGGCCATCGCGGCGTTCCAAGCGCGCACCTATTCGCGCCGGCGCGAGATGACGAAGGACTCGTCGTAGAACCACAAGCCACCGTGCTCTTGCAGCACGTCGCGTGTGGCGTCGACATAGCGGCGGTCGCTGTTGACGTCGGCGAGCCGGTCATCCTCGACCTGCGCCACGTACACCGCCGCGTTCCACGCCGCGAGCAGTGTGGAGGTACCGATCGACGAGGAGATCTCCGACGGCAGCGTATGCATTTCATATCGGAACAGCGACCGCTGGTCGGAATAGGCGTTGAAGTTGAGGTCGCGCGCGGCGGAGCCCAGTTCCTGCTTCACTGCTTTAAGCAGATCGTGGCGATTGTGCACGAACGGATTGTCGTCCGGCCACACCCTGCGGATGATCTCCATGCCCGGATCGTTGCCGTGGGAGTGGATCGCGATCATGCGGCCGCCGGGGCCGAGCGCGCGGGAGAGAGGCGCCAGCACACGCTTGGCCTTGAACTCGAGCGACGCGCGGGCGCGATAAGGCTGCGAGGCGATGACCAGATCGAAGTCGGCGTAAGCGCTGCCCGGCTTCGGCAACACCTGATCGAGCAGGAATCGGTGATCGTTGCGGTAGAGCACCAAGATCACCGGCCGCTCGTAGACCGGATTGCCGCTCTTCGGCGACACGCGCGCCTTCCAGCTTTCGGCGAGGAACGGCTCGAGCGCGGTGATCTGCTGCTCGAAGCTGTGCGCGGTGTTGCCCTCCATCGCCACTTCTTTCCAGATGAGGCTTGAAGCGGCGCTGAGCGATTTCGCGGCGAGCCACGGCGCCTCGGCATAAGCGAGGTTGGTGAGCACGACGACGCTGGAGGGATGCTCGACGAAGCGGTCGGGGATCTTCTGCAAGGTGAGACGCACGTCCTCGAGGCTGATTTCCTTGCCGACGACGTAGAACGGCATGGTCGGGAAGCGGTCGTGCATCGCGCGCATCACGCGCGCCAGCACCGTGCCGTCGCCGACGCCGGCGTCGAACACACGCACCGCCGGCGGACGCGGATGAACGTTGTCGAGCTCGATGCTGACGCGGTTGGCGACATCCCACTTCTCGCTGCACGTATTCACGAACAGCAGATATTTCTGCCGGTTGTCGAAGAACCGGAAGTTCCGTTGCGGATCGTCGGCAGCTTGGCCGGAGGCGACAGGCGGAGCGGCGGGTTTGATCATCGGCAAACTGGCTGTTGGGAGGAAGGGCGCGGGTGAAGTCGGCGGATCGAAGAGCAGCCGGCGCCGGCCTGGCGCGTCCTCGGCGCTGCGCGCCATGAAGGCACGAATGCGTTCCAGCGTGTCGGTGGTGATGCGGCCGCCGTTGCGCAGGCGGCTGGCGAGCTTTCCGTCGTTGACGGCGCGACGCCCGAAGGTCGATTCAGCGAGGCCGCGCACCCGGCAAAAGTCGCTGATCTCCTGAAGGATCTGTTCGTTCATGGCGCGTTTCCCGATCGGCTCTGATGGCCGTTACGCCATCAAGCCAATCAAGGCCGGCCAT
>DASXOK010000672.1:0-2629 GCA_036494425.1 Pseudolabrys sp. | reverse complement strand
ACGCCGCTGGCGAGGTATCGCATCGCCTGCCGGAACGCGTCCTGGGACGCCTGCGCGCAGTTGATGGCTCTATCGACTTTCATTGCATGTCACCAATGCGCGAGGCTCTCGTTACGAGGATCGTTTCCGTATTGACCGCGGTGGGAATTCTCATACATCTCGGGCGGCGAGCGCGCTTCAACGGAAAGTAAGACGATGTCGAAAAAATCCAACACCAATCTATTCGCGCCTTACCAATTTGGAAAAATCGCGCTGCGGAATCGCATCGTGATGGCACCGCTGACGCGCAACCGGGCCTCGGCGGGGAATATTCCGTCGGATCTCGCCGTCGAATATTACGCGCAGCGCGCCTCGGCCGGTTTGATTATCAGCGAGGCGACGCAGATTTCCCCGGAAGGGCAGGGCTACGAAGCAACGCCGGGCATTCACTCGCCCGAACAGATCGCCGGATGGAAAAAGGTGACCGACGCCGTGCATGCGCGCGGCGGCCGCATCGTCCTTCAGCTCTGGCACGTCGGGCGCGTGTCGCACGTACGCCTGCAGCCGAACGGCCAGCCGCCGGTTGCGCCGTCGGCGATCCGCGCGAAAACGAAGACCTATGTTGGCGGCGAGTTCCTCGAAGTGTCCGAGCCGCGTGCGTTAGCGCGCGACGAGTTGCCGCGCGTCGTCGCGAGCTATCGTCAGGCCGCGCGTAATGCTATCGAAGCAGGCTTTGACGGCGTGGAGGTCCACGGCGCCAACGGCTATCTGCTCGACCAGTTCTTGCGGGGTTCCAGCAACAAGCGCACCGACGATTATGGCGGCTCCATCGAGAACAGGGCGCGGCTGCTGCTCGAAGCGACGCGCGCGGTCGTCGACGAGATCGGCGCCGAACGCACCGGCATCCGCATTTCGCCGGTGACGCCGGCGAACGACGTGTCCGACGGCGACCCGCAGGCGCTGTTCAACTACGTCGTCGAAAAGCTCAATGACCTCGGGCTCCTTTTCATCCACGTCATCGAAGGCGCGACCGGCGGCGCGCGCGATTTCCTCCCCTTCGACTATGCCGCGCTTCGGCAGCGCTTCAGCGGCACCTACATCGCCAACAACGGCTACACGCTTGAGCTCGCAGAGGAAGCGGTGGCCTCCGGCCGCGCCGATCTCATCGCGTTCGGCAAGCTGTTCATCGCCAATCCGGATCTCGTGGAGCGCCTGCGCGCGAACGCGGAATTGAACGATCCCGACAAGGCGACCTTCTACGGCGGAACCGAGAAGGGATACACCGACTATCCGGCGCTCCAATCCGCGGCTGAATAAAGTCGAGTGTGATGAAAAGATAATCCGAGGCGAAGCGGCATTTTCTCGCCGCGTGCTGAGAGAGAGATTTATCGCCGCGCCCGGACCATTTTTGGTTTTCCATTCCATCGACTTCGGGAAAATCTATGCCAACATTTGCTTGCATCACGGCCGGTCTCCGGCCGTGTGGTGGAGGCGGTTGTCATGGCATTCGGTCCAAAGCTGCTGCGCGGCCTGTTCGCCGCGGTGCTTGCGACTTTTGTCGCGACCGCTGCGCATGCCGAGGACAAGGTCGTCCGCATCGGATTCCAGAAATACGGCAAGCTGGTCCTTCTCAAGGGCAAGGGTACCCTTGAAGGCAAGCTCAAGGCGATCGGCTACTCGGTCGAGTGGAAGGAGTTCCCGGCCGGGCCGCAATTGCTCGAGGCGCTGAACGTCGGCGCCATCGACTTCGGCAACACTGGCGAGACGCCGCCGATCTTCGCGCAGGCCGCCGGGGCGCCGCTCGTTTATGTCGCCTATGAGCCGCCGGCGCAGAAGGGCGAGGCGATCCTCGTGCCGCCTGACAGCCCGCTCAAGACAGTCGCCGACCTCAAAGGCAAAAAGGTCGCGCTCAACAAGGGCTCCAACGTCCACTATCTCCTGGTGAAGGCGCTGGAGAAGGCGGGCGTCAAATACTCCGAGATCGAGCCTGTGTTCCTCGCGCCGGCCGATGCGCGCGCCGCCTTCGAGCGCGGCGCGGTGCAGGCCTGGGTGATCTGGGATCCGTTCCAGGCCGCGGCGGAAGCCTCGATCAACGCGCGCGAACTCACCGATGCGGACGGCCTCGTGCCGAACTATCAGTTCTATCTCGCTTCGCGAAAGGCGCTCGACGAGCATGCCAAAGCGTTGGACATCGTTCTCGAACAGCTTCGCGAGGTGGACGCTTGGGCGAAGGGCGATATCGGCGCCGTCGCCAATCAGCTCGGCCCGTCGATCGGCATTCCGGCGCCGGTGCTCGAGGTCGCGCTGAAGCGTCAGTCCTACGGCATCAAGCCGATCGACAAGGGCGTGATTGCCGATCAGCAGAAGCTTGCCGATCTCTTCCATCAACTCGGCTTGCTCCCCAAGCCGGTCAAAATCTCCGACTCAGTCAGGTCAGGCTCATGAGCGTTCCAGCAGTTTCCCGCGCCAACGTCCTCTGGTTTCTGCCGACCCACGGTGACGGCCGCTATCTCGGCACGCAGGTCGGCGGCCGTCAGGTCGATCTCAATTATCTGCGCCAGATCGCGCAGGCCGCCGACGATCTCGGTTATTTCGGGGTGCTGTTGCCGACCGGGCGAAGCTGCGAGGATTCGTGGGTTGTCGCCTCGGC
>DASXOK010000671.1:0-12573 GCA_036494425.1 Pseudolabrys sp. | reverse complement strand
GCAAGCCGGTCGGCGAATTTCATGCCCGCGGCCGAGGCGTTGCGCGAGGCGACGATGGCGACGAGCGGGCGTGTGAAGACGTCGCGCTTGCCGGCGACGGCGAGAAGCGGCGGCGCATCGTCGATCATCTGCAAGCGCGCCGGATAGTCGGACTCGCCGAACGCGACAAAGACGACACCGCGCGCATGGGCGGCCTTGAACTCGGTCTCCGCTTCCTCGCGCGTGCAGATGTGTCCGGGCAGCAGCGCGCCGCCGCGGCGCGCCAGCGCGGGCAGGGCCTCGAGCGCCGCGCGGGCACCGCCGTAACGATTGACGAGATCGCGGAACGTGCGCGGGCCGACATTGTCCGATCGGATGAGGCGCAGCTAGTCGAGCCGCTGCTCCTCGGTCAGCCCCACGCTTTCGCCCACAATCCGCCCCCGGGAAAACCCGGAAGGGAGCATTGCCCAGCCAGGGGTGAAGGACAATCGGAAGTTTTAGTGCGGTTGTGGAGGTTCGCTCAGCCCTTCGCGCCGATCTTGCCTTCGCTGCCGTTCAAAAGGCGGGCGATGTTGGCGCGGTGCATGATCCACAGGAGCACAGTAAGAAGTAAGAAGAGCGCGGCGACGGTCGGCTGGCCAAGCAGGTACAGCGCCAGTGGCGTGAGCGCGCTGGCGATCAGCGCCGAGAGCGAAGAGTAGCGGCCGACGGCGGCGGCGACGAGCCAGGTGGCGCAGAAGATCAGCGCGCCCGGCCAATAGAAGCCGATCAGCAGGCCGATATAGGTAGCGACGCCCTTGCCGCCCTTGAACTTCAGCCACACCGGAAAGAGATGGCCGAGGAAGGCGCCGAGCCCCGCGGCGAGCGCGCCTTCGTGGCCGGCGACATGCGCGGCCAGCAGCACAGCGACCGTGCCCTTGAGCGCATCGCAGACGAGCGTCGCCGCGGCGAGGCCCTTGCGCCCGGTGCGCAGCACATTGGTGGCCCCGATATTGCCGGAGCCGATCGTGCGCACATCGGGGCCGCCGGCGGCACGCGTCAGCACCAGCCCGAACGGAATCGAGCCGAGCAGATAGCCGAACAGGAAGGCGATGACGGTGGTCATACGACCTCGTAGATCGTGCGGCCGGCGACGATGGTGCGCACGACGCGCCCCTGCATGCGCGCCTCGTCGAAGGGCGTGTTCTTGCTTTTGGATTTGAGCTCGTCGGGATCGACCACCCAGGGCACGTCCATGTCGACGACGATGACGTCGGCCGGCGCGCCGCTCTTGAGCGAGCCGCCGGGCAGGCCGAGCAGGTCGGCCGGGCGGGTGGACATCGCGCGCAAGAGCGTCAGCAGGTCGAGTTCGTCATTGTGCACGAGGCGCAGGCCGGCGATCAACATGGTCTCCAGGCCGATAGCGCCGGGCGCCGCCTCGGCGAAGGGCAGCCGCTTGGTCTCGACGTCCTGCGGATTGTGATCGGACATCACCACGTCGATAAGGCCTGAGCGAAGCGCCTCCACCAGCGCCTTGCGGTCGCGCTCGGCGCGCAAGGGCGGCGAGACCTTGAGGAATGTGCGGTAGGGGCCGATGTCGTTTTCGTTGAGCGTGAGGTGGTTGATCGAGGCCGACGCCGTCACGTTGAGGCCGCCGTCCTTGGCACGGCGCAGCACCGCAAGCGATTCCGCGCAGGTGACGGACGCCGCATGATAGCGCCCACCGGTCAAGGCGACGAGCCGCGTGTCGCGCTCGAGCATCACCGTCTCGGCGGCGCTGGGGATGCCGAGCAGACCGAGACGGGCGGCGAACTCCCCTTCGTTCATCACGCCATCGCCGACGAGATGCGGATCCTCGGTGTGGTGCACGATCAGCGCGTCGAAGTCGCGGGCGTAGGTGAGCACGCGGCGCATCACCTGCGCATTGGTGACGCTCTTCTCGCCGTCGGTGAAGGCGACCGCGCCGGCCGCCTTCAGAAGGCCGATCTCGGTCATCTCCAGGCCTTCGAGGCCCTTCGTGATGGCGGCCATCGGATGCACATGCACCACGGCGGTGTCGCGCGCGCGGCGCAGCACGAAGTCAACTGTGGCGGGATCATCGATCGCCGGCGATGTATCCGGCTGGCAGATGATGGTGGTAACGCCGCCGGCCGCGGCCGCCTGGCTCGCCGAGGCGAAGGTCTCGCGATAGCCGGCGCCGGGCTCGCCGATGAAGGCGCGCATGTCAACGAGACCGGGCGCGACCAGCTTGCCGCGGCAATCGATGATGTCGGTGCCTTCGGGCACGCCGGCGGCACCGATGCCTTTCTTTGCCTCGCGGATTACGCCGTCTGCGATCAAGAGGTCGCCTACGATGTCGAGATCGCGCGAGGGATCGGCGATGCGCGCATTGGCGAGCAGAATGGGGCGGCGGTCAGAGAGCATAGGACGCCCTGCTTACGCTACGCATTCGGCAAATTCCTCGATAGCGCTTCCAAGACTGCCATGCGCACGGCGACGCCCATCTCGACCTGCTCGCGGATGAGCGACTGCGCACCGTCGGCGACGATGGAGTCGATCTCGACGCCGCGGTTCATCGGACCGGGATGCATCACCAGCGCGCCGGGCTTGGCGTAGGAGAGCTTCTTCTCGTCGAGGCCGTAGTAGTGGAAATACTCCGACACCGACGGCACGTAGGAGCCGTTCATACGCTCACGCTGAAGGCGCAGCATCATGACGATGTCGGCGTCGGCCAGGCCCTCGCGCATGTCGCGCGCGACCTCGACGCCCATGCGTTCGATGCCGGGCGGCAAGAGCGTCGACGGCGCGACCACGCGCACGCGCGCGCCCATGGAGTTGAGCAGGATGATGTTGGAGCGGGCGACGCGCGAATGCAGGATGTCGCCGCAGATGGCGACGCGCAGGCCTTCGATGCGGCCTTTGTTGCGGCGGATGGTGAGCGCATCCAACAGCGCTTGCGTTGGGTGCTCGTGCGCGCCGTCGCCGGCATTGATCACCGAGCAGTCCACCTTACGCGCCAGCAATTCCACCGCGCCGGAAGCGTGATGACGCACGACGATGATGTCGGGGTGCATGGCGTTGAGCGTGATCGCGGTGTCGATCAGCGTCTCGCCCTTGCGCATCGAGGAGGACGAAGCCGACATGTTCATTACGTCGGCGCCCAGCCGCTTGCCCGCCAGTTCGAACGACGACTGGGTGCGGGTGGAGACTTCGAAGAACAGATTGATCTGAGTACGGCCGCGCAGCGTAGTGCGCTTCTTTTCGATCTGGCGGTTGAGCTCGACGAATTCCTCGGCCAGATCGAGCAAACCAACAATATCGTCGCGCGTAAGGCCCTCGATCCCCAACAGATGGCGTCGGCTGAGGACGAATGATGTTTTCGGCGCGATTGTCATTAAAGCGATGTCTATAGGCGCAGTTTACCGCTGCGGCAAGTGTGGCAGCCGGCTCGATCCACAAGCCGCAAGGGATAGCGTTATCAGCGGGTTCCCGTCATCGCCCCTGAACCCCGCGCTTAATCGGAACCTCACCCGCGCTGTCCGTGTTGACCGTGAAACAGCGCCGGCGTCCGCCGGCGCTGACAGGGGGGCCCTCTCAAGGCTCTCTGCGGCGACGGAACTTCAGGAGGCGAGCATGAGGAGTGTGTGGAAATATACCGCGGCTGTAGCTTTGACCGGCGCGATTGCGCTAGCGTCGGCGGCACCGAGCGAGGCGCGCAACGGGCGCAACGCAGCGGCGATCGGCGGTTTTGCGGCCGGCGCGATTTTTGGCGCGGCGGCGGCCAGCGCGGCCAATGGCGGTTACTACTACGCCGAGCCAGGCTATGCCCCAAGCTACTATGACTCGGGCTACTACGATCCGGGTTATGCCTACGAGCCGGCACCGGTCTACGGTTACGGATACCGCTATCGCGACAATTACCGACCGCAGTGCGCGATCGACATGGGCTACGGCAGGCTCGACTACGGCGGGTGCTAAGTGGCGATATGATTACGTAGGGGGGCGGGCCGTGGGGTCCGCCTCCTCGCTCTTTTGACGTTTTATATTAAAGCCGCGCCAACCGGTCGAGGGCACCCTGCAAGATGAAGATCGCGGCATGCTCGTCGATGACGGCGGCGCGTTTGGCGCGACTGACGTCGGCGGCGATCAATTCGCGTTCGACCGCGGCGGTAGACAGTCGCTCATCCCAGAACATGATCGGCAACGCGGTGAGCCTGGCGAAGTTGCGCGCGAAGGCCCGCGTCGACTGTGCGCGTGGGCCCTCGGAGCCATCCATGTTGATCGGCAGGCCGAGCACGAAGCCTATGACGCTGCGCTCGGCGGCGAGCGCCAGGACACGCTGCGCATCGGCGGTGAACGCCTTGCGCGCGACGGTCTCGACTCCAGTCGCGAGCCTCCGGTCCGGATCGCTCACCGCCACGCCGATGGTCTTGGTGCCGAGGTCGAGCCCGATCAGTGCCCCGCGGGTGGGGAGGTGCGGGGCGAACTCCAACAAAGGGCCGACCGGCATCGTTACTCCGACCCCAGCGGCTTGTTCGGATCGAGCGAGCGCACCAGCCCGCCATAGGCGGCCTTGTCGGACGCGCCGAGATCGGCGAGCGCATCGCGCGCTTTGTCGACCGCGCTCTGCTTGCGCCGGCGCTTGATCTTGTCGATCTCCGCGCTCGCCTTTGTGAGCTTGTCGAGCGCGCGTTTTGCCTCGGCGTTGCCGCCGACCGCGGCTGGCTCCGCGGCGGCGAGTGCGCTCACGATGTCGTTGAGCCAGCCGATCTGGGTACCGTAGCTCGCGACATCTTGGGTGACCTCGCGCTCGATGCCCGGATTGCCTGCAAAACTCACGGAAATGTTGGGTGACCACCAGCGCGTGTCGATGGTCTGCCAGTTGCCCCCGGCGCCCGGAAACACATTGAACAGATTTGGAAATGTCGTCATGGCCAATCCTCCGCCCCGGCAGGCAAGCAGTCTATCATGCCGGGGGCGGGCTGGCGGCCCGCCGCGGTAAAGTTATAAGAAGGCTCGGGGACAGGCTTCGGAGACAAGGTATGCAACTCACCTGGTATGGACATTCCGCCTTCCGGCTCGATTTCGGCGGCAAGGCCGTTTTGATCGATCCCTTCTTTACCGGCAACCCGGCCTTCGTCTCCGACAAGGCGGCGGCGATCAAGGGCGTGACGCATATCGTGCTCACGCATGGCCACTCGGACCATGTCGGCGACACGCTCGACATCGCCAAGGCGACCGGCGCGCCGGTCATAACCAATTTCGATCTGTGCATGTGGCTGGCCGGTAAGGGGCTCGAGAAGTTCGATCCGATGAACACCGGCGGCACCAGCGACCAGGGCGGGTTCACCGTAACGCTGGTGCGCGCCGACCACTCCTCGAGCATGATTGAGGACGGAGTGCCGGTCTATCTCGGCAATCCGTGCGGCGTGATCATCAAGGCGTCGGGCGAACCCACCGTCTATCATCTGGGCGATACCGACGTGTTCGCCGACATGGCGCTGATCAACGAGCTGCACCAGCCGAAGGTCGCGCTGGTGCCGATCGGCGACCGTTTCACCATGAGCCCGAAGAGCGCGGCTTTCGCCGTGAAGCGGTTCCTACCGGTCGAGACGGTGATACCGTGCCACTACGGCAGCTTCCCGATCATCGAGCCGAACGCCGACAAGTTCGTCGCAGAGATGAAGGGGAGCACCA
The DNA here is from genome assembly GCA_036494425.1 of Pseudolabrys sp. Lineage (GTDB taxonomy): Bacteria > Pseudomonadota > Alphaproteobacteria > Rhizobiales > Xanthobacteraceae > Pseudolabrys. The sequence continues at coordinate 6,918 of DASXOK010000671.1, read as the reverse complement.
CCAAAGTGATCGTGCCGGAGAAGGGCAAAGCCTTCACGGTGTGAGCGGCAACAGACCGCGTGCAAAAAGGGGGAAACGCAATGAGCGTGAATAACGTCAGCGGCAACAAGAGGCAGCGCGCCGACATCGACATGCGAGCCTTCGCCAAAGGGGCCGGCGCCACCATCAAGGTGCCGGCCGGCGGCACCGTGTTCACGCAAGGGGATGAGGGCGACTGCATGTACATCGTGCAGTCGGGCGTCATCGACATGGTCATCGGCGACAGGGTGATCGAGACCATCGGGGAGAACGAAGCGCTCGGCTTCATGTCGATGATCGACGATCAGCCGCGGTCCTCCACCGCGCGGGCACGGCAGGCTTGCGAACTGTCGCTGATCGACCAGCGCACCTTCCGCTTCATGGTGGACGAGGTGCCGAACTTCGCCACCTATATCATGGGGGTGCTGGCCCGCCGTATCCGTGGGATGAGCAAGGCGATTTGAGTGCCGCGTCCGGGGCACGCGCCACACACATTTGTTGCATTTTAAACACCGCGCTCCGGGCGCCGTGATGATGCCGTAACTTCGTCGCCTTATCCCCGAGTTTCAACGGAGAGTGAGCGATGTCGAGCGCGGAGATTTCAAGCGGCAAGAGCGCGGCCAGTCTGGACAAAAGCAAGCGTGGCCTGATCCGCGTGTTCGTCTGGCTGCTGCTGTTCGCGCTCCTCGTGCGTTACGCCTTCATCTGGGCGGACACCTTCGCCGGCGCATCGCTGCCGCATATCGGCGGGATTGGGTTCACCGTGATCTTCGCCGCCTTCTCGATCCTGCATGCGGCGGACATGCTCGGCTGGCGGCGGGCAATCGCGTTTCTGGCCACGTGCGTCGTTGTGTCGTTCTGTTTCGAGTCCGTCGGCGTCGCGACCGGACTTGTGTATGGCCCGTATCACTACGGCACGGCGCTCGGCGCGAAGATCGCCGGCGTGCCGGTGATCATTCCCTTCGCCTGGTTCATGATGATCTATGCGAGCTGGATCGTGGCGCATTTGTTGCTCGAAGGTGCGGGCAGCCCGGCATCGCTCGCAGGCGTTCTGGCGCGCGCGGTCATCGCCGCGATGGTCATGACCGCGTGGGACACGCTGATGGATCCCGGCGCGGCCAGGGCCGGCGCCTGGGTCTGGGAGAACGGCGGGGCCTATTTTGGCGTGCCGTTCCAGAATTACATCGGCTGGTTGGCGACGACGCTCGTCGTGTACCTTGTCGTCGCGCTGTTTTTCCGCGCGATGGCGCGACGGCCGCGGCCGGTGACGACCCGGATCTACAGTGGCGCGCCGGTGTGGGCCTACGCGATCGTGGCAATCGATCAGCTCTTGGTCGTGACCATCCCCGAGTTGCACATCGTCGCGGCGTTCAGCATGGGCCTCATCGCGCTGCTTGCACTGTTGCGCCTGCTGCTGGGGCGGGGGCCGATCGCGCTCCCGACCGACTAAGGCACCATGCCCTCCGGCAAGTATGCCGCGTGGGCGGCGATGGCGCCGGAGGTGGTGAACCAGACGCGCTCGTCGGCGTGGGCTGCGATGTGCTTGAGCGCGCGGGCGAGATGCTTGAAGCGGTGCGGCCAGCCGACAATGTAGGGATGCAGCGCGACGCCCATCACCAGCGGGCGCTTCAGGCATTCGTCCTGCATCACCTCGAAGGCATCGATGATCATTTCGGCGAAGTCGGCGCCTTCGCGTTTGCGCACGACGATCTGCGGGATGTCGTTGAGCTCCTGCGGATAGGGCACCGAGAGAATGCGGCCCGAGCGCGTCTTCATCCACACCGGCTGGTCGTCGTGGCACCAGTCGAGCAGATAGGTGTAGCCGGCCTCGTGCAGCAGGTCGGGCGTCAGTGGCGACTGCGAGATCCACGGCCCGAGCCAGCCGCGGGGGCGGACGCCTGAAAACGTCTCCAGCGTATCCGTCGTTTCGGCGATGAGGTTGCGCTCCTCGGCCTCGGACAGCATGCCCTGGCGTTCGGAATTGGTGCGGCCATGGCCGACGATCTCGATATTCTGGAAGGCTTCGATCGCCTGTGGCGCGTGCCGGACCATCTCGGCATTGGCGAGCAGCGACACTGGCCAGCCGAGTTCGCCGAACAGCTCGGCGAGACGGAACACGCCGACGCGGTTGCCGTAGTCGCGCCAAGCGTAGTTGAGCACGTCCGGCTGCGGGCCGCCGGGTGCCAGCTCGGCGCCCAGGCCTTCGCCGAAGGCGAACCATTCGAGATTGAGCCCGACATAGACGGCGAGCCGCTTGCCGTCCGGCCAGTCATAGTCCGGGCGCTTGGTGATGGGAGAGTAGGGGTAGCGGTCGTGGGTGCGGGGCATGCCGTACCTTAGCTGCGTCGTGTTGGCTCTCCAATGCGCCTCGGCGTGCGGCGAACGCTTCATTCACGTCTTACGAAGTGGTGGGCGCAAGTTAACTGATAGCATCATCGAGATGTCGAGCCAGGAGCACCGTCATGGGGCCGGACCGTCGCCTGTTGGACTTGTTTGGGATCGAGCTGCCGATCGTGCAGGCTCCGATGGCCGGCTCGAGCGATTCTGTACTGGCCATCGCCGTGGCGCAGGCCGGCGGCCTCGGCTCGCTGCCGACGGGGTTGCTCAACCCGGAACAGGCTCGGGCGCAGGTAGCAACCTTCCGCGCCGCGACGGACAAGCCGATCAACCTGAACTTCTTTGCGCACGAGCCGCCGATGCTCGACAATGCGCGCCAGCATGCCTGGCGCGAGGTGCTCAAGCCTTATTACGTCGAGTTCGGTATTGATCCCAATGCGCCGGTGCCGTCGGCCATTCGCGCGCCCTTCGACGAGGCCCTTTGCGCCATCGTCGAAGAGGTGAAGCCTGAGGTGGTGAGCTTCCATTACGGCTTGCCGGAGCCGGTGCTGCTCGCGCGCGTGAAGGCGGCCGGCTGCAAGGTGATGAGCTCGGCGACCACGCTTGCCGAAGCGCGCTGGCTCGAAGCGCAGGGCTGCGATGCCATCATCGCGCAGGGCGTGGAGGCCGGCGGCCATCGCGGCATGTTCTTGACCGAAGACCTGGCGACACAGGTCGGCACCTTCGCGCTGGTGCCGCAGATCGTAGATGCGGTGGCGGTGCCGGTCATCGCGACCGGAGGCATCGGCGATGCGCGCGGCATTGTCGCGGCGCTGGCGCTGGGTGCTGCCGCCGTGCAGCTTGGCACCGTCTATCTACTGTGCCCGGAGGCGAAGATATCGAGCCCGCATCGGGCGCTAATGAAGGCGGCGGGCGATAACGAGACCGTGCTCACCAATGTGATGACCGGCCGGCCGGCGCGCGGCTTCGTCAACCGGGTGATGCGGGAGGTGGGGCCGATCAGCGATGTCGCGCCGGTGTTTCCATTGGCGGGTGGCGCCCTGGCGCCACTGGCAGCCAAGGCGCAGGCGCAAGGGTCCGGCGATTTCTCGCCGATGTGGGCCGGGCAGGCGGCGGCCTTGGCACGTGAGATACCGGCCGGTGTGCTGACGCTGAGGCTTGCAGCCGAGTCGCGGGAACTCATGGCCCGCATGGCCGGGCTAATCGCTGGCTAAAGACGGTTGCGCCTGCCGCCAAGCGCTTTATGTCCTGCCGGAATGCCGCGCCGGCGCGGTCCGTTACATTATAACAGGTGGTCCCATGCATACCCATTCGGTCGAGCCTTGGCAGCACGCCCATGTGTTCCTCGGCGCCAAACACGACCGGCACGAGCGGCGCACCTGGGCGGTGGTCGCCCTCGCCTCGGTGATGATGGTCGCCGAGATCATCGGGGGCACCCTGTTCGGCTCGATGGCCGTGGTCGCCGATGGCTGGCACATGTCCACCCACGCCGGGGCGCTGACCATCGCGGCGCTGGCCTACCGCTTCGCCCGCCACCATGCGCGCGATCCGCGCTTCTCCTTCGGCACCGGCAAGGTGGGCGAACTGGCGGCCTTCTCCAGCGCCATTATCCTGGCGCTGATCGCGGCGGCGATCGGTTACGAGGCGCTGATGCGGCTCTACGCGCCGGTCCAGATCAATTTCGCGGAAGCGACCTGGCTGGCGATGATCGGCCTCGGCGTCAACTTGGTGAGCGCCTGGGCGTTGTTCGACAGCGACCACCATCATCACGGCCACGGCCGCGCGCATGACCACGATGATCACGACCACGGGCATCATGATCACGACCACGGCGATGAGCATCATGCTCACGACCACCATGGCCACGATCATCACGACCATGGTCACGCGCATGAGCATCACCATCACCACGGCCACGACTCCAACATCCGCGCTGCCTATGTGCATGTGCTGGCCGACGCGATGACCTCGGTGCTGGCGATCGCCGGGCTGCTTGCCGGGCGCTACTTCGGCTGGGTGTGGATGGACCCGCTGATGGCGCTGGTCGGGGTCGCGGTGATCCTGAGCTGGTCGATCGGACTGCTGCGCACGTCGGGCACGGTGCTGCTCGACATGGTGCCGGACCGGCGGTTGGCGGGGCATATCCGCAAGTGCCTCGAGGTCGATGGCGATCGGGTCTGCGACCTGCATCTCTGGCGGCTCGGACCCGGCCATGCCGGGCTGATCGCGGGCGTCGTCTCCGACCATCCGCAGGCGCCGGCCGCCTACAAGCGCCTGCTCGAAGGGATTGGCGGCCTCTCGCACGTCACCATCGAGGTCCATGCCTGCGAGGGGCACGGGCGCAAGGCGGCCTGAGGCGGATTGCAGCGCCGTTTGCCCGTCTGCTATACGCCGGGCAGCACAGTTTCGAGGCTTTGAATGTCCGTCGACGCCGCCACAGTCCGCCGCATCGCCCATCTGGCGCGCATCGCGGTCAAGGATGACGAGATCGAGCACCTCAAAGGTGAGCTCAATGCCATGCTCGCCTTCGTGGAGCAGCTCTCCGAGGTGAATGTCGACGGTGTCGAGCCGATGACGTCGGTGACGCCTATGGCGATGAAGAAGCGCGAGGACGTGGTCACCGACGGCGACATCGCCGCAGACATCGTCAAGAATGCGCCGCAGACCGAAGATCACTTTTTTCTAGTCCCTAAGGTGGTCGAATAACATGTGCATGGCGTGCGAGATGTTCTGGATGGAGGCGGAAGAGCTGCCGCCGGCGGTCAAGCCGAAGCGCAAGGCCGCGCGCGCCGGCGACAGCTTCGCCTGCGACGTTCCCGAGGCCGAAGCAACCACGCCGAAGGCGAGCAAGCCGGGCGTGCGCAAGGCGCGCGCCCCGAAGACCATCAAGGTGAGCGCGGCTCGTGAGTGAACTGACGGCGCTGACCCTTGCCGAAGCGCGCGACGGCCTGAAGAAGAAGGCCTTCTCCGCCGCCGAACTCGCCGATGCCCATGTCGCGGCGGTGGAGAAGGCGCGTGCGCTCAATGCCTATGTGCTGGAGACGCCGGAGCGCGCCGCGGAGATGGCGAAGGCCTCCGACGCGCGCATCTCCAAAGGCGAGGCCGGCCCGCTGGAAGGCATTCCGCTGGCAGTGAAGGACATGTTCTGCACCGCTGGGGTGCGCACGTCGGCCTGCTCGCGCATCCTCGACAATTTCGTCCCGACATACGACTCGACCGTCACCACCCGACTCTGGCGCGACGGCGCGGTGCTGCTCGGCAAGACCAACAATGACGAATTCGCCATGGGGTCGGCGAACGAGACCTCGTTCTGCGGCCCGGTGACCTCGCCGTGGCGGCGCAAGGGATCGAACGTGCCGCTGACGCCAGGCGGCTCGTCGGGAGGCTCCGCCGCCGCGGTGGCGGCGCAGCTGTGTCTCGGCGCTACCGGCACCGACACCGGCGGCTCGATCCGCCAGCCGGCGGCCTTTACCGGCACGGTCGGCATCAAGCCGACCTATGGCCGCGTATCGCGCTGGGGCATCGTCGCCTTCGCGTCGTCGCTCGACCAAGCCGGGCCCTTCGCGCGCACGGTGCGCGACGCCGCGATCCTGATGCGATCGATGGCCGGCCACGATCCGAAGGATACGACCTGCGCCGATATCGCGGTGCCGGATTACGAAGCCGCGGTCGGCAAGTCGCTGAAAGGGCTGCGCATCGGCATCCCGAAGGAGTACCGGCTCGACGGCATGCCAACCGAGATCGAGACGATGTGGGAGCAGGGGCGCGAATGGTTGAAGGCAGCAGGCGCCGAGCTGGTCGACGTTTCGCTGCCGCACACCAAGTACGCGCTGCCGGCCTATTACATCGTGGCGCCGGCGGAGGCCTCGTCCAATCTCGCGCGCTATGACGGCGTGCGCTACGGCCTGCGCGTTCCGGGGAGCGACATCACCGACATGTACGAGCAGACGCGCGCGGAGGGGTTCGGCGCGGAAGTGCGCCGGCGCGTGATGATTGGCACCTACGTTCTGTCGGCCGGCTATTACGACGCCTATTACCTGCGCGCACAGAAGGTGCGCACGCTGATCAAGCGCGACTTCGAGGACTGCTTTAACGCCGGTGTGCATGCGATGTTGACGCCGGCGACACCATCGGCCGCCTTCGGCGTCGGCGAGAAGGGCGGCGCCGATCCGGTCGAGATGTATCTGAACGACGTGTTCACGGTGACGGTGAACATGGCGGGCCTGCCCGGCATCGCCGTGCCGGCAGGGCTCGACGCGCAAGGTCTGCCACTTGGACTGCAGCTGATCGGCCGGCCGTTCGACGAGGAGACGCTGTTCTCCGCGGCGCAAGTGATCGAGCAGGCGGCCGGGCGCTTCACGCCGGAGAGGTGGTGGTGAACTGAACTGGGCCGTGCCGTGTTGCCGTTTCGAACACGGCACTTACATGCGTTGCGATGATGACGAGCAACGCACATGGCAACGAGCCAGCGGCGTCCGATCGAGCGCCGAATCTTGATGTCTTCAACAAAAGCTTTAACGGCAGCGCGCCGCCGTCCGGCCTTTCGCCAGTCCTCTCAGCCCT
>DASXOK010000670.1:0-2864 GCA_036494425.1 Pseudolabrys sp. | reverse complement strand
CGGAAAGCGGCTTGCCGCGAGGATCTTGCGCACGATGCTGCGCATCGTGCTGGAATCGTCCACGATCAACACACGCGTGGGAATCTTCGCGCGGATGCACAGTTCGGCACGCTTGCGTGCATCCTCCACACTGGCGGGCTTCGCCAGCATGCCGTCGGCGCCGTCGATGCGCGCATTGCGATGCGCCGCCGATACGAACAAAAGCGGCGTCGGCTTGACGGCCCGGGCCGCCGCGACCACCACGGCTTTATGGTCATCCGGCAGATCGCCATCCACGACACAGACGTCGACGCCGATTTTCGCAAGGATGTTGGGCGCGGACCGCGCGTCGATCGCCAAAAATTCTACCGGGACTGACGCCAAGGCCGAACCCTGGCGCCATAGGACGCAATCGGAGTCGGACGCGCCAACCACCAACATACGGAGCGATACAAAGTCGCTCATTCCAGTCCCTGCCCCTGAACGCCCCGTCCAATCAAACGAAGGGTGCGCTAATACCTGTCGCCGAATGGTTGTACACGACGTGGCGGTCGCCCGAACTGCGGCACGCCATAGAACTCGAGTAAATTCTGGGGAAAACCCGTCGACAGACCGCTACGTTGGCACAAAGCCGCGATGCCGCCAACAGCATGATAATTTCGGCAGCGCGGGGCTGGGCTGCGCGCGCTCAGTTCGCCAAAGTCTCCTGGAATCGGACGCGCTCGCCTTGGCCCGGCGTGGTCAGGCCGCCGTCCCACATCACTTTATGGCCGCGCACGACCGTGCCGACCGGCCAGCCGGTCACGGTGAGCCCGTTAAAAGGTGTCCAGCCGACGCGCGAGGCCGTCCAGGCGTCTGTGATGGTTTCACGGCGCTTGAGATCGACCACGGTGATATCGGCGTCATAACCAACGGCAATGCGGCCTTTGGAGGCGACTCCGAAGACCCGCGCCGGTCCGGCGCTGGTGAGGTCCACAAACCGCGCCAGCGAAAGCCGGCCGGCGTTCACGTGATCGAGCATGACCGGGACGAGCGTCTGCACACCCGGCATGCCGGAATGCGACTTCGGATAGGGATGCGCCTTTTCCTCGCGCGTATGCGGCGAGTGATCTGAGCCGATGCTGTCGATGACGCCCTGGGCGAGGCCGTGCCGAAGGCCTTCGCGGTGTATCGCATCGCGGATCGGGGGATTGAGCTGGGCCATCGTGCCGAGCCGCTCGTAGCAGTCCGGCGCGGCCAATGTGAGATGCGCGGGCGTCGCCTCCGCCGTCGCGATGTCCTTGTGATCGGCGAGGAAGGCAGCCTCCTCCTTGCTGGTCACGTGCAGCACATGCACGCGCTTGCCGGTCTCGCGCGCCAGCGCGATCAGGCGCTGCGTGCACAGGAGCGCAGCGGTCGAGTCGCGCCACACCGGATGCGAACGCGGATCGCCCTCGACGCGGAGATTCATACGGTCGCGCAGGCGGAATTCATCCTCGGAATGGAACGCCGCGCGGCGGCGGATCGCCTTGAGCACCGCGCGTACGCCCTCGTCGTCCTCGATCAACAGCGAGCCCGTGGACGAGCCCATGAACACCTTCACCGCGCAGGCGCCAGGCAACCGTTCAAGCTCACTGAGATCGCGCGTGTTCTCACGCGTGGCGCCGACATAGAAGGCGAAGTCGCAATGCATCCGATGATGCGCACGCTTGACCTTGTCGGCCAGCGCCTCGGCGCCGGTCGTGCTCGGTTCAGTGTTCGGCATCTCGAAGACGGCGGTGACGCCGCCCAGCACCGCGCCGCGCGAGCCGCTCTCCAGGTCCTCTTTGTGGGTCAGGCCCGGCTCACGGAAATGCACATGGCTGTCAATCACGCCCGGCAGGAGGTGCAGGCCGCGGCAGTCGATCACCTCGCCGGCGGAGGCGCGGGAGAGGTCGCCGATGGCGGCGAAACGCCCATTTCGTATGCCCAAATCGCGCGGGCCCTCTCCGTCGTGGTTGACCACGATGCCGCCTTTGAGGACCAGATCGAACGTATCTGCCATGTTGGAGCCGCTCTAAAACGGGCCCTTGAGGCCCGGCCGATAGCGCTTACGTTTCGGGGCCAGTTCTGGCAAGAGACTAATCGGGAAAGACCCGGCGGAAGCGACATGCAGGCAGCTCTTCTCTCCGATCGCGGCGTGATCAAGGTCGCGGGCGACGGCGCCCGCGCCTTCCTCAATGGGCTGGTGACCAACGACGCGGCCAAGATCGCGCCGGGCAGTCCGCGTTTTGCCGCGCTACTGACGCCGCAGGGCAAGATCATCGCCGATTTCATTCTCGCAGAAGCGCCAGCCGAAGACGGTGGTGGCTTCTTCCTCGATTGCCCCAAGGCGCTGGCGCCGGCGCTGGTCGAGAAACTGAACTTCTACAAGCTGCGCGCCAAGGTGATCTGCGAGGACTTGTCGGCCGTACTTGGCGTGATGGCGATGTGGGACGGCATGGGAGAGACCGATTATGGTCTCTGCTACCCTGATCCGCGCCTGCCGTCCTTGGGCTCGCGCATCATGCTGCCGCCGCACCTCGCCGGGGACGCAGCCGCTGATCTCGGCGCGACTCTGGTCGATGCCGAGGCTTATGAGACGCATCGCATTTTGCTCGGCGTGCCCCGCGGCGGCAGCGACTTCGCCTATGGCGACACTTTTCCGCACGAAGCGGACATGGACCAACTCAATGGCGTCGACTTCGGCAAGGGCTGCTATGTCGGCCAGGAAGTCGTCTCGCGCGTCGAGCATCGTGCGAGCGCACGCAACCGCGTGGTGCCGGTCGCCTACGACGAATTCGCGCCGACGTCCGGGCTCGATGTGATGGCCGGCGACAAGCAGGTCGGCACCGTCGGCTCGATGGCGAGAGGTCGCGGCCTCGCGA
>DASXOK010000669.1:0-4963 GCA_036494425.1 Pseudolabrys sp. | reverse complement strand
CGACCAGTGGATGGAGCCGAAAGAGCAGCGCAAGGTCGATGAGTTCATCATCTATGCAATGTGCGCGGCGCGTCAGGCGCTCGACGATGCCGGCTGGCATCCGACGAGCTACGAGGACCAGACTTCGACCGGCGTGCTCATCGGTTCCGGCATCGGCGGCATCGCCGGCATCGCCGAGACCGCGGTGGCCTTGCACGAGAGAGGCCCGCGCCGTGGCGTGTCGCCGTTCTTCATTCCCGGCCGCATCATCAATCTCGCCTCCGGTTTTGTGTCGATCGAGTTCGGTCTGAAAGGCCCGAACCATGCGGTGGTCACCGCTTGCTCGACTGGCGCACATGCCATCGGCGATGCGGCGCGCATGGTCGCGCTGGGCGACGCGGACGTGATGGTTGCGGGCGGCGCCGAGTCGCCGGTGAATCGCATTTCGCTCGCGGGCTTCTCGGCCTTGCGTGCGCTCTCGACCGCGTTCAACGACGATCCGATCCGTGCGTCGCGTCCCTACGATCAGGACCGCGACGGCTTCGTAATGGGCGAGGGCGCCGGCGTCGTAGTGATCGAGGCGCTCGATCACGCCAAGGCGCGTGGCGCCAAGATCTACGCCGAAGTGGTCGGCTACGGCCTTTCGGGCGATGCCTATCACATCACCGCGCCGACGCCGGACGGCGACGGCGCCATGCGCTGCATGGCGATGGCGCTCAAGCGTGCCGGCATCTCGGCCTCCGAGGTCGACTACATCAACGCGCACGGCACGTCGACCATGGCCGATGAGATCGAGCTTGGCGCCGTCGAACGTGTCGTCGGCAACAGCGCCGGCCGCATCTCGATGTCCTCGACCAAGTCGTGCATCGGCCATCTGCTCGGCGCCGCCGGTGCGGTCGAGGCGATCTTCTCGATCCTGGCGATCCGCGACAAGGTCGCGCCGCCGACGATCAATCTCGACAAGCCTTCGGTCGAGACGCCGATCGACCTGGTGCCGCATCAGGCCCGCCAGCGCGACATCGACACGACATTGTCGAATTCGTTCGGCTTCGGCGGCACCAATGCCTCGCTGATCTTCCGCCGCTACAACGGCTGACGCGGCAGTCCGGGCAAGCTTCCCGCCCCACTCAAGCGCAGTGTGATATTCAGGCGAATGGTGATTCGGTCGAAGGACGCCGAAAAGCAGCGTCTAATGGCCTGGGGACGGATCCCCCTGCTTTCGCCATAATTCTTCCTAACGTGCGGGTGCTTCTGCTAATTTTTTTTCCGCCGCCGGTGGGTGTTGATCGATTGCCGCTGTCCGTAGGCGCGGTGCGCCCGTTCGGACCGATTGAGGAGTGTGCGTGACGGTGAGTTTGCCGGGGTCGACAGCGGGAGTGTGCGCGTGAATTCCACTCCGCCGCAAGGTGGTGACGAGTTCGCGCGTCCGCCTGTGCCACCGCCCAATGGCAATGGTGGCCGGACCGTTCCCCGTAGCCCACGCGTCGCGCTCGAGCCGGAGCGTGTCCCCGTGCCGAAGAAGCGCTCGAAGCGCGTCCGTCATCCGCTGGTGATCGTCGGCAATGCGATCTTCATGATCCTTGTGATCGTGTCGGTTACCGTCGGAGCCGGTCTTTATTTCGGCAGGCAGAGTTTCGAGGCGGCTGGACCGCTGCCGGGCGACAAGGTGGTCATCATTCCGCGCGGCCTCGGCATTCGCGACATTGCCGACGTGCTGGTGCGCGAGGGCGTCATCGATCAGCCTTACGTCTTCATGGGCGGGGTGATCGCGCTGAAGGCGCGCGGCGAACTAAAGTCCGGCGAATATCAGTTCACCAAGCACGCCAGCGTCGCGGACGTTGTCGACACCATCCTCGAAGGCAAGGTGGTGCAGCACGCCTTCACGGTCGCCGAAGGGCTCACCTCCGAGCAGATCGTGGCAAAGCTTCTGGAGACCGACGCGCTCGCTGGCCAGATCAAGGAAATCCCGCGCGAGGGCACGCTGCTGCCGGAGACCTACAAGTTCACGCGTGGCATGACGCGCGACCAGATCATCCAGCGCATGCAGCAGGCGCACAAGCGCGTGCTCCAGGAGATCTGGGATCATCGCATGAGCGATCTGCCGGTGAAGACGCCGGAGCAACTGGTCACGCTCGCCTCGATCGTGGAAAAGGAGACCGGGCGGCCCGACGAGCGCTCGCGCGTCGCCGCCGTCTTCATCAACCGCCTCAAGTCGAAGATGCGACTGCAGTCGGACCCGACGATCATCTACGGCCTTACCGGCGGCAAAGGCTCGCTCGGCCGTCCGCTCATGAAGAGCGAGATCGATCAGCCGACGCCGTACAATACTTATGTGATCGACGGACTGCCGCCGGGCCCGATCGCCAATCCGGGCCGCGCCTCGCTCGAGGCGGCCGCCAATCCGGCACGCACGAAAGATCTCTATTTCGTCGCCGACGGCACCGGCGGGCACGTGTTCGCGGAGAACTACGAGCAGCATCAGAAGAACGTGGCGCGCCTGCGCGCGATCGAGCGCAACGGCTCGGCGCCGGCCGACAACCCAGGCGCGGCGCCGCCGGCCGCTGCCGCACCGGAGCCTTCGGCCGCTGTGGAACCTGCGCCGCCCGCGAACAACAAGCGCAAGCCCCGCCGCTGAGCCGCGCCCTTGTGAGCGTTGAGACACGCCGCTAAGGTCGCCGCGCTTCGTAAGGTTCAAGCAACACGAGACTCCTGACATGGCTCTGTCGAGCATGACCGGCTTCGCTCGCGGCCATGGTGTCGCCGGCGCCTACGCCTGGAACTGGGAAATCAAATCCGTCAACGCCAAGGGTTTCGACCTGCGCTTCCGCCTGCCGCCGGGCTGGGACGGGGTGGAGATGGGAGCGCGCACGCGCGCCGCCGCACGGCTTTCGCGCGGCACCGTCTATGCCAATCTCACCGTCGACCGGCAGGGCGTCGCGCCTATGGTGAAGATCAACGACGCCGTCCTCAATGCGATGGTCGTGGCCATCAATCAACTGACCGGCAAGATCGACGCGGCCGCGCCGACCCTGGACGGTATCCTTTCGCTCAAGGGCGTGATCGAGGTCACCGAAGAGGACGAGCGGCCCGAGGAGCACCATACGGCCGAGCTTGCGATCATTGCCGGCTTCGACGAGGCGCTGACGGCGTTGGTCCAGATGCGCAACGAGGAGGGCGCGGCGCTTGGCCGTTTACTTGCCAACCGGCTCGACGAGATCGCGGCGCTCACCGGGCGTGCCGAGGCTGCGCCCGGCCGCAAGCCTGAAGCGATCAAGGCGCGGCTCGCGGAGCAGGTCGCGACGCTGATGTCGGCCAATGAGCGCTTCGACTCCGATCGGCTTTACCAGGAGGCGATCATGCTGGCGACCAAGGCCGACATCCGCGAGGAGCTTGACCGCCTCGTCTCGCACGTCGCGCAGGCGCAGAAGCTGCTCCAAGAGGGCGGCTCCATCGGCCGCAAGCTCGATTTCCTAGCGCAGGAACTCAACCGCGAATCGAATACGCTCACCGCCAAGGCCAACGACGTGGAGCTGACCAATATCGGCCTCCAGCTCAAGAGCGTGGTCGAGCAGTTCCGCGAGCAGGTGCAAAACCTCGAATGAGCGACCAGATCGACATCAGCCGGCGCGGCATCATGCTGGTGTTGTCCTCGCCGTCCGGCGCGGGAAAAACCACGCTGACGCGCTATCTGCTCGAACAGGAGCAAAAGGTCGTGCTGTCAGTCTCGGTGACGACGCGTGAGCGCCGGCCGAGTGAGATCGACGGCGTCCATTATCTGTTTCGCAGCAAGCGGCAGTTCGAGGTGATGCGCGATTCCGGCGACCTCTTGGAATGGGCCGAGGTGCACGGCAATTACTATGGCACCCCGCGCGAGCCGGTGGAGAAGGCACTCGCCGAAGGTCGCGACGTGCTGTTCGACATCGATTGGCAGGGCACGCGCCAGCTTCTCGACAAGATGCGCGACGACGTGGTGACGGTTTTCGTGCTGCCGCCGTCGGCAGATGAGCTGAAGGCGCGGCTGGAGCGGCGCGCTGAAGACAGCGCGCAGGTCATCGCGCAAAGACTGCAGAACGCGATCGAGGAAATCTCGCACTGGCGCGAATATGACTACATCCTGGTCAATCGCGATCTCAACGAGAGCTTCGCCCGGCTGCGCGCGATCCTCACCGCCGAACGGCTCAAGCGCGTGAAAATGCTCGACCTCGAGGGCTTTGCCGATCGCCTTCTCAACGATCTCAAGAAGCTCACGCTTTAAGCTTTCGCTGGCGCTTCCGTCATCGCCGCGAAAGCGCGCGCGAGCGTCACGAATCCCTCCACCGAAATCTCTTCCGCGCGCGCGGTCGGCTCTAGCCCCGACGCTTCGAGCAGTGCGCCCGCATCGACGCCGAGCGACTTGAGGCTCTGCCGCAGCATCTTCCGCCGCTGGCCGAAGGCGGCCTCGGTCACCCGCTGCAAGGCCTTTGAATCGCAAGCGAGCGGCTCGGGACGCGGTGTCAGCCGCACGACTGCGGAGGTCACCTTCGGCGGGGGCACGAAGGCCGAAGGCGCGACGTCGAACAATATCTTCGCCTCGGTGCGCCAGCCGGCCAGCACCGCGAGCCGGCCGTAGGTCTTGCCGCCCGGCCGCGCCACGATGCGCTCGGCCACCTCGCGCTGAAACATCAGCACCATCTGATCGTACCAAGGCGGCCATGGCTCCGCGGTCAGCCAGTTCACCAGCAGCGCGGTGGCGATGTTGTAGGGCAGGTTGGCCACCACACGCGCGCGCTCGGGTCCGAGTTGCGCGCGCACATCGACGCGCAGGGCGTCGCCGGAAACGACGTCGAGCCGCCCCGGATAACGCGCGGCGATTTCCGCGAGCGCCGCCAGCGCGCGCTCGTCGCGCTCGATGGCAACGACGCGGCGCGCCCCGAGCGCAAGCAGCGCACGCGTCAGGCCCCCCGGCCCAGGGCCGACTTCGACCACCGTGATGTTTTCGAGCGGC
>DASXOK010000668.1:0-8336 GCA_036494425.1 Pseudolabrys sp. | reverse complement strand
CCGACAGACGCCAAGGCCGGGTGCCTTTATCCGAACAATGCGCGGGCCTTGGTCGAGGCGCAGAGACGCGGCTTCGGGAATTGTGTGGTGCTCGACATGATGGGGAGCGTGGCCGAGCTTGCCACCGCCAACCTGTTCATCGCCAAGGATGGCGTGGTGCTCACGCCGGTGCCGAACGGTACGTTCCTCAACGGCATCACTCGCCAGCGGGTGATCGCGCTCCTGCGCGATGCAGGGGTAAGTGTGTTCGAAACGACGTTGCGCTACGGTGATCTTCTGGACGCCGACGAGATCTTCTCGTCAGGCAATTTTTCCAAAGTGATGCCGGTCAACCGCATCGACGATCGCTCCTTGCAGCCCGGTCCGCTCTACCGGCAGGCACGCGATCTCTACTGGGCCTACGCGCATTCGTGATGGCGCGGAGCGTCGAAACGCATCCACCTGGTTGCGACGGTTGATAGGGGATTTACGGTTCGGGGAAGCCGCGTTTGCTCAACGCCTCATCGAGATACTTGCTCAGGGTCTGTGCGCTGAACGGCTTGTTGAGGAAACCAACGGCTCCCGCCTTCAATGCCCGATCGCGCGCGATCTCGTCTGGAAATGCCGTGATGAAAATGACCGGCGTGGAGTTCCCTTGCGAGTTCAAGTGGCTTTGCAACTCGAGACCGCTCATGAACGGCATTTGAACGTCGGAAATCAGACATGCCGTGTCCTCGACCTGAGGCGAATCCAGAAACTCTCCGGCCGAAGAAAACGTATAGGCTGTAAATCCCAGGGATTCGATGAGATTCTTCATGGCCACGCGGACCGATTCAGCGTCATCGACGATGGATATGACTGGAGATTTTCGCACGATGCCGTTCCATCACCCGGCCGATTGAAGTTGGCGCTTGTTCGTCATTATCCCTAACCGAGTCCCCCGTTTTTCGCTCGCCGGTCCCTGCGACGCGCCTTGGACCGGTAGTTCTCTCGGTGAGGAAGCGCTAGAACACTCCGTGCGAGGAGAAAATGATCCACATCAAACTATGTATCAGATTGTGCTATGTAACAAACACCCGGAATAGTCATACTTAGGTGTTAGCGCTCGGGTACCCTTGTGTGCCGGAGCCCGAGAATGCCTGCCATTCGCACCAAATCCGCCAGCGAATGAGCCCCCATTTTTTTCATTAGGCTGCCGCGGTGAATTTTCACGGTGATTTCACTGATCCCCAGTTCATGGGCGATTTGCTTGTTCATCAGCCCTTCGGTGACGAGGGCCATGACTTGCCGTTCCCGCGGCGTCAAAGCGTCCACGAGCGTCTGCAATTCGGTCACGATCTTCTCGTCGGTGCGGCGTTTCCGATCGCGATCCAGCGCTGTTGCGACAGCGTCGAGCAGATCCTGGTCGCGGAATGGTTTGGTGAGGAAATCGACGGCGCCGGATTTCATGGCCTTCACGGTCATGGGAATGTCGCCGTGGCCGGTCATGAAGATGATTGGAATCTTCACTTTCGCCTTGGCGAGCTCGGTTTGCAGGTCGAGGCCACTGAGCCCAGGCAGGCGAATGTCCAGGATCATGCAGCTTGCCGTCGCCGGCAATGTTCCTTGCAACAATTCGCGAGCCGTGCCGAAGGCGGCGACGCGCAGGCCGATCGACTCGAGCAGATTTGTCAGGGCTTGCCGCATCGACAGGTCATCGTCGATGACGAGGATGAGCTGTTCGTCACTGGAGCGCGTGACGTTATTGCGCGGTTTCTCGGTCACGCGGCGGCCTCACATTGCGCAGTTAAGGTGAACTGAAACGTGGCCCCGGGTCCCTCATTTGGAGTGGCCCAGATGCGGCCCCCTTTACCTTCGATGATCGAACGGCAGATCGACAGACCGATGCCCATGCCGGTGCTCTTGGTCGTGAAGAAGGCCTCGAACAGGCGCTTCGCCGTGTTGGCGTCGATGCCTACGCCCGTGTCGGTCACCGCGATATTCACCTTACCGGTGTTGGTGTGCGACGAGTGGATCAAAAGTTCGCGCGGGCGGTCTCCATTCTCCGCCATGGCCTGGATGCCGTTGACGACGAGATTGATGATGACCTGCTGAAGCTGGATGCGGTCGAACAGCACCGCGGGCAAATCCTGCGCGAGATCGAGTTTTACGATGACGTGGCTGCTCATGATCTCGCGCCGAACCAACAGGATCACCTCTTCGATCACATCGTTGACATTCACGAGCGTCGAGTGGGGGGACGAATATTTCGCGAGCCCACGAATGCGCCGGACGACCTCGCTTGCGCGGTTGCCGTCGCTGATCATCGCTTGCACAGAATCGTGGGCTTTGCCGACGTCGGGAGGATCCCGCTGAAGCCAGCGCAGGCAGGCGTCGCCATTGGCGACAATGGCAGCCAAAGGCTGATTGACCTCGTGAGCGATCGAGGCCGTGAGCTGGCCCAGCGTGGTCAGGCGCGTGGCATGCGCGAGTTCCGTTTGCGCCTGGTGCAGCGCCATTTCCGCCTGATCGGCGCGGACGTTCGCGGTGACATCCGTGCCGACCCCGCGATAGCCGACAAAGCGGCCTTCGGCGTCAAAGCGCGGCTTGCCGCTCGTCGTCACGTAGAGAGTCGATCCATCCGGGCGGGGGATCCGGTACCGGAAGTCGCGAAACGGTAGGCGGGCGTCGAGCCTCTCGCGATGCGCACGCCATTTGTCCGGCTCTTCCTCGACGCATGCGCCGGCCTCCCACCGCGTCATGCCGAGCGCGGATGTCGGGTCTACGCCGGCCGCCTTGAGGCGCACCGAAATCTGCGTGAACCGATGATCCGGCCCGCTTTCCCAGAGCCAATCGGACGCGACCTCCGCGTAATCGCGGAAACGTTGTTCGTTTTCGCGTAGACGTTCTTCCGCCTGCCGGGTGGCGGTGACGTCCATGATGGCGCCGATGATTTCCAAATGACCGGAGTTGTCGCGGATGGCGCGGCTGAGGACATGAACATGTTTGACTGCGCCACTCGGCATCAATAGGCGGTGCTCGTAGTCGAAATCATTGTCGCCGGTCGAGGCACGTTCGATCGTCTCTCGGACGGCGGCTGCATCCTGTGGATGAACGCGGGAAAATAGGCGCTCGATCGAGACCGGGACGTCCGGGTCGAATTCGAAGATGCGGTAGCTTTCGTCCGACCAATGAAGTTTTCCGGTTCCGGGAGTCCATCCGAAGCTGCCGACGCGGCTCAGTCGCTGCGCCTCCGCCAAGTAGGCTTCGCTCCGGCGTAATGCATCTTGCGCATGCTTCTGCTCCGTGACGTCCATCAACGCGCCAAGAACCTCATTCTCGCCCGCGTCATTTGTCGATGCATGGCCGAGGGCATGGACGTGTTTCACCGTGCCATCCGGCAACAACAGGCGGTGTTCGAAATCGAACTCCGGCTCGCCGCGCACCGCGCGCTCGATCTGGCCCTTCAACGGTTCGAGGTCGTCGGAATGGACGCGATCCAGAATTCGCTCGATCGTGAGCGTGGATGTCTCGTCGTATCCGTAGATGCGCGCAGTCTCTTTTGACCATGAAATCAGACCCGTCGCCGGAATGTAACTGAGGCTGCCGGTGTGGCTGAGCCGCTGAGCGTCTTCCAACTTCGCTTCGCTGCGCCGAAGAGCCTCCTCGGTCCGCATGCGGTCTTCGATGTCAACGGTGACGCCGTACCATCGCGCGACCTTGCCGTGCTGATCGCGTAGCGGCTCGACACGGAACATGAACAATCGATACACGCCATCGTAACGGCGCAATCGCCCTTCGGCCTCTCGTCCTTTTCCCGACGCCAGCGTTGCGCGCCACATGTCGAGCAGGCGCTCGGTATCGTCCGGGTGAATCGCCGCCCGCCATCCCCATCCAATGACCTGATCGAAGGTAAGCCCCGTGTAATCGAGATAGCGCCGATTGACGAAATCCACGGCGCCGTCGGGCAAGGTGCTCCAGGCTTGAGCGGGTATTTCATCGAGAACACCGCGAAGCTGCTCGCGCGTCGCGGGACCGAGCGTGGTGTGGCGACGAGTGAGTAGCCAAATCATGATAGCGCTGATCGCCAATGCAGCGACCAGAAAGCCCATGATTAAGGCGGCGCTCTGCAAGTCATTACGATGTTGCGGATTGAAGAAATAATCCAGACAGACGGCTCCGACGATGGTGAGCGCCGCCGACAAAACGAAATTGCGGGCGGCGAGCGACACAACCGCTATCAGGACCAGATAGACGAAAGCCGCGCTCGCGAGATTAAGATTGAATTGAATGCAAGCATACGTGACCGCGGCCAGGGCAAGGGCCCCCGCCAGGTGGTGCGTCAGTGCGAGCCGTAACGGACGTGGTGATGAAGGCTTCACGCGCTATGCCCTTCGACCGCCGCGATCGTGCCAGACCTCCGTTGAGATACTCAATTTCTGCTGGAGAACACCTACCCGCTGTCGCTCTCTTGCTTCGCTTCCGACCAGGCGCAGCACCTCGCGTGTCGACGGGGCCAGCCCAGACGTCACCAACGGCACTTCGAGTATAGCATTCTACCTAAACTGTACCAGAGTTCGCCGAATGCGCCGTAGTCGAAATGTTCCCTTGTCGAGAATTCCGCGTCAACTGGCGATGCTGCCAGCATAGCGCGCATGACGTCGCCGGCGGCCGCGCATTCGTAACGCTCAGTCAATAGACTGTTTGGCGTTTCCGTCTTTATCGCCAAGGCGCTCCACATGCACATGGCTGTCAAGGTGGCCGCCAAGCCCGTCGCGCGTGTGTCGGCGTTCTTTGCGCACCGAACTCACTACACGCCCTGCCTTCTCCCTGCCCATTGCTCGCCGAGAAGGCACCTCTCAAGACGGAAAGACCATCATGAACCCATTTTCACGTCGCGACATATTGGCCGTCGGCGCTGCCGGCGGACTTCTGACCGCAACATCTGCGATGGCGCAGACGAGTCCGCAGGTGCCGCAGCCTAACCGTTCTCCGGGTATCGGAGGAAATGATCCTGGCCCGCGCGATATCACGCGGGATCGGGAAAACCCCGACATGCTCAATCCACCGTCGACGGATAGTGGAACGCTGCCGAACCTCCGCTTTTCTTTTGCGGATGCACATACGCGGCAGACCGACGGCGGCTGGACACGGCAAGTGACGCAACGTGAGCTCGCTATCTCCACGACCATGGCGGGCGTCGAGATGCGCCTGAATGCGGGCAGTATCCGCGAGCTGCATTGGCACAAGCAGGCCGAATGGGCCTACATGCTTTATGGCACTGCACGCATCACCGCGATCAACCAGGACGGCAACAATTTTGTCGACGACGTTGGCGTCGGCGATTTGTGGTACTTCCCCGGTGGCATGCCGCATTCGATCCAAGGCTTGGGACCGGATGGCTGCGAATTCCTGCTGGTCTTCGACGACGGTTCCTTCGACGAAGACGACACCTTCCTCATTACGGACTGGTTCAAGCACATCCCCGAGGAGGTTCTCGGCAAGAACTTTGGCGTGGCGCCGAGCAATTTCGCACACCTGCCTGATCCGGTTCAGCGCTACATCTTCAAGGCAGAGGTGCCCGGGCCGCTCGGTCCAGACAAGCTGATGGGTGCCCAGCCGGTGCCGGAAACCTTCAAGCACCGGCTGATGGCGCAGGACCCGATCCGCACCAAGGGCGGAACTGTGCGCATCGCCGATTCAAGCATCTTCAAGGCCTCCAAGACCGTCGCAGCCGCGTTGGTCGAGGTCGAGCCGGGCGGGATGCGTGAGCTGCACTGGCACTCCAATGTGGACGAGTGGCAGTACTACATCGAAGGGAAAGGGCGCATGGGCGTGTTCGGCGCGCAGGGAACGGCCCGGACATTCGACTACGGCGCAGGTGATGTCGGCTATGTGCCGTTCGCGATGGGCCACTACATTGAGAACATCGGCAACACGCCGCTACGCTTCCTGGAGATGTTCAGGAGCAGCTACTTCGCCGACCTCTCGCTTGACCAGTGGATGGCGCTGACGCCGCCGCAACTGCTCCAGGCGCATTTCCCCTTGGACCAGACTGTGATGGACAACCTGCACAAGAAGAAGTTCCCCGTAGTGCCGGCCTGATCGGGCTCTCAGTTGCGCGCCGCCGTTGCTCACGCGACGGCGGCACGTTGCGTTGACGCGCGTATGTCGGGCGCAAATATGCTGCATATGGCAATATTGCTGCAACGGAGGCAACCCTGAGCAAGCCCTTGGACAGAGTGTCTCTATATCAAACGAAAAGGGGACAAAACGACCAAGGCTCCGCAATGGATCGGTTCACTGGGCTGGAAGTTTTCGTCAAAGTTGTCGAAGGCGCGAGTTTTGTCTCCGCAGCCCGCTATTTCAGTCTTTCCCCCGCGATGGTCAGTAAGCATGTGCAGACGCTTGAACAGCGGCTGGGAGCGCGTTTGCTCAACCGCACGACGCGGCGCGTGAGCCCGACCGAAGTCGGCAGGCACTATTACGAGCGCTGCCTGCGCATTCTGCGTGAACTCGAGGCCGCGGACGATCTTGCCGCCGATTTGCATACGGCGCCCCGCGGCTTGGTGAGGGTCACAGCGCCAGTCGCGTTCGGTAATACGATGGTCGCAAGTGCCGTCGCCGACTATCTATCTAGTTACCCCGATGTGTCGATCGATCTCGTATTGAATGATCGTGATGTCGACCTTCTGGACGAGGGGGTCGATCTGGCGATCCAGGCTGGGCTACTTCCGGACTCGAGCTTGATCGCGCGCCGGCTTGGCGCCGCGCCGATGATCGTGTGCGCTGCGCCATCTTACATATCACGGCACGGTGAACCAAAGCGGCCGGCCGATCTCGCGGACTACAGCTGTTTTGAATACTCATCCGCGAGGACGCGCGGGGTGTGGGCATTCGCCGGAGCCGACGGAGCCGAAACAATGGTGACGGTCGGGCAGGGCCGCTTCCGTGCCAATAGCGGCGAGGCGCTTCGCATGTTAGCGTTGCGTGGCGAAGGGATCGTCCTTGAGCCGCGCTTCATCGTTGCGGACGACCTGCGCGCCGGCCGCTTGGTCCAGTTGTTGGATGGATACGAGCCGGCGCCGACCATGATTCACGTCGTCTATCCGCACAGCCGTCTGTTGCCGGTGAAAGTGCGCACCTTTGTTGAATTTCTCGCCGCTCGGTTTGCACACCAACAGGATTGGGAGGGTGTGCCCGATGATGCCGGTGGCGATGACCTTAAGCCCAAGCAAGGATTGCGGGTGGCCGCATGAGCAACACGGTCGAAGCAAAGCCGCAAGCCGCATCTGGCGCGAGGCCGCCATTCCCGCCATTCACTCGCGAGACGGCTATTCAGAAAGTCCGCATGGCAGAGGATGCGTGGAATAGCCGTGACCCCGAGCGAGTTTCACTCGCCTATTCGTTGGACAGTGTTTGGCGCAATCGGGCCGAATTCGTCCAGGGCCGTGCGGAGATCGTTGCGTTTCTGAGCCGAAAATGGGTCCGCGAACTTGACTACCGGCTGATCAAAGAACTCTGGGCCTGCACCGGCGACCGGATTGCCGTGCGCTTTGCCTATGAGTGGCACGACGACGCCGACAATTGGTTTCGATCCTACGGTAACGAGAATTGGGAGTTTGCCGAAGACGGCCTGATGCGGCGCCGGATTGCCAGCATCAATGATCTTCCCATCAAAGAGACCGACCGCAAATACTTCTGGCCGCTCGGCGTCCGCCCGGCCGACCATCCGGGGCTGTCTGAACTCGGCCTGTGATATTCGACATTCCCTCAGGATAGCGCGAGCCGGCCACATTGCCGGGATGATGGTCGTTATGTACCGTCCCGGCGATGAATAAGTTCCCGTCCAACATACGCCCCGATCTCATCGGGGGCTTCATCTCAGCCGTCCTAGCGGGGGGGTTGGCGATGGGGTTCGGGATGTTCGCGTTCGTGTCGATCGGCGACCAATATTTCGCTGACGGCGCAAGGGCCGGGCTGATCACCGCCTTCGTCGTCGGCGTCGTTGTCGTCATCTTCGGCGACCGCACGACGACGGTTTATGCCCCCCGCATCACCAGCACCTTCTTCCTTGGCCTGCTGCTCGCCGGCCTCGTCCATGCCAACACCGCCGCCAAGCCGCAGGACCTCCTGGCGATCTTCTTCGCCATCATCATCCTCGCCGGCCTGTTCCAGGCGCTGTTCGGCGCCATCGGCCTCGGCACGCTGATCAAGTTCACCCCGTTCCCGGTGATGGCCGGCTTCCAGAACGCCGCGGCGATCCTCCTCTTCCTCGTGCAGATCGGCAACGTCTTCGGCTTCGACCGCAGCACGCCCTTCGCGCAGGCGCTGCGCCAGATCGGCGACGCCAAGCCCCTGAGCGTCCTCATCGCCGC
>DASXOK010000667.1:0-13492 GCA_036494425.1 Pseudolabrys sp. | reverse complement strand
AACGGAATGGCTTCGCCCATATGGCCGATCACGACCTGTAGCTTGGGGTGCCGTTCGAACACGCCGCCGAGCACCATGCGCAACAGGTGCACCGCGGTTTCGATATGCCAGCCCCAACCGCCGCTGGCGAAGACCGCGGATACGGCCGGCGAGAAGCCGCCATACAGCGCCTCGACGACTGGATTGGGCGGCACCGTGGGATGCAAATAGATCGGCACGCCCAAGGCTTCCGCGCGATCGAGGATCGGCGCAAAGAAAGTATCGTCCAGATACCGGCCTCGCGTATGACCGTTGATGTTTGCGCCCTTGAAGCCGAGCGTGCGGACGCAGCGCTCAAATTCTTCCGCCGCCTTGTCCGGCGCCTGGATCGGCAGCGAAGCAAAGCCGGCAAAACGCGTCGGATGCCGCTTGATCGCGGCGGCGAGGAAATCGTTCGCATCGCGTGCACAAGCGACCGCTACATCCGGCTCCGATTGCTCCACGCCCGGGGAGTTGAGGGAAAGCACCTGCATATCGATGCCGGCCGCGTCCATTTCGGCCACGCGCTTGTCGCCGACGTCCGACAACTTCTCGACGATCACAACGCCGCCCGACCGCGACGAGCGAAAGCGCTCGGTGGAAACTTTGCCCGGCCCGGCAACAAAGGCCGGCGTAATGAAATGTTCTTCGACAGCGATGGTGCGCATGCTTCCTTCCCCGCGGATTAATCTTCTGACTCAAGGCACTTGCCGCCGGCGGTGACCGGCTTGGCATCGATCAGAACGAAGGCAATAGCACAAGACCCGGTGCCGTTGTTGATCCAATTGTGGATAGTGCCGCGCTGGACGAGCACGTCGCCGGCATTGAGATGCAGGAGCGTGCCGTCCATTTCCATATCGATTTCGCCGGACATGACGATCGCGTAATCGATCGAACTGGTGCGATGGGTGCGCGCCCGCACACCGGGTTTGAATTCAATGACGCGAAACGCCGTGCCATTCGGAACGATGGTCGCGGCCTTCCGTTTCGATGTATCTTCGTCGCCATCGTTGTCGACGGGAAAGCCTTCGGTGATCCAGATGGGCGCAACGAGGGCGCCCGGGCGCCCGGCTTTGGGACTGTCGATGATCTCGTCAATCATCACGACCGCTTTCGCATTGGCGTCGTGACCCGTGACAATCCTGCGCAGTTTCATTTTATCGTCTCACGCGATGTCGAGAGGCAGGCCTTGCGGCAGGGCGGCCCTGCGTTCGTAGAAATGCCACAGCAAGGCGAAAAGCCGTGGATTGAACGTGCCTGTGCGGCAGTCGCGCGCTTCTTCCTCGCTCAGCGGAATGCCGCCGCCGTTGATATCGGCCTGCAGCTGAATCTGCGCGTTCTCTTCGAGGAACGTGCAGGCAAAGAACGCTTCTTCCGCCGACGCGCCGACGACGACACTGCCGTGGCCGCGCATCTGTGCCGCGCAGTGATGACCGAGCGCGCGAGAGAGGTCTCCGGCCTGGTCATCCGTCACCACCAACCGCGGGTTATCCCAGGTTGGCACGCCGGTGCAGAGAAACGCGCCGTGCAGGAACATCGGCTTCAGCGGTTTGCCGGCGATGGCCAGTGCGCGCGCAGCCGGTGCATGAAGGTGGCACACGCACATCGCATCGCGTCGATCGCGATGAATCTGTGTATGGATCCGCCATTCCAGCGGGATAAGGCCGCCGGGGTGTTCGATGATGGTGCCGTCGACGTTGTAGAGAAAGACGTCCTCAGGCCGAACCGTACTCTTCTCGGTGCTGGCGCCGGGGCTGATGAAGCATTTATCGGTCCCCGGCACGCGGATGGAAACGTGACCGAACATGCCGATCACGCCCTGCAGATTCAACATCCGGGTCAGCGACGCTGTTTTGACGCGCAATTCTTGTTCTATGCTCATGAGGACATCTCGATTGCGGATTGTTAGAGCGACTTCGCGGCCCCCGCGCGCTCAATAAGCTTACCCCAGCGGTCGATTTCGGACGCCAGAAAGCTCTTTAACTGATCGGGCGGCGGGCTTTTGGTCGGCAGCATGCCGATTCGGATGATAAGATTGCGAATCTCGAGCTCCTCGACGGCGACTTCGAGCTCGTCAGCGAGCTTGTTGATCGTCGCCGGCGGTGTTGCGCTCGGTGCGCAAATCAGCGTCCAGCCCTGCGCTTCGAAACCGGCTAAGCCTGCTTCCAGCATGGTCGGCACATTGGGCAAGGCTGGCACCCGCTCGGTCGAAGTCACAGCAATCGGGCGAACCTGGCTGGCCTCGATCTGGCCAATCGCGCCGCCGACATCGGCGAACATCAGCTGCATGCGGCCGCCGATCAAATCGTTGAGGCCGAGCGGCGTGCCGCGATAGGCGACACCGTTCATCTTGGTGCCCGTCATGCTTTGCAGCAGTTCTCCGGCGAGATTGATGGCCGATCCGGGGCCGCCATGCGCATAGTTCAACTGCCCCGGCTTTTCCTTCAGCATCGCGATGAGGTCGCTGAGCGACTTGATCGGCAGGCTCGGATTGACCAGCAGTACCAGCGGCGTGCGGAAGACGAGCGAGACGGGCTGCAGGTCCTTCATCGTGTCGAAGGGCATCGACTTGAACAGAGTCGGATTGGACGCCAACGAGCTGGGCGAGGCAAGGAGCGTCGCACCGTCGGGCCTTGACTTGACGACGAAGTCAGTCGCGATCAGCCCGCTGGCGCCGGGCTTGTTCTCCACGACAACCGCATTGCCGATCCGCGCCTGCATTTTCATCCCGATGGCGCGCATGATCACATCGGTGCTCGCTCCGGCCGGGAACGATACGATGAACTTGATGGCGCCTGTCGGCAATTCGCCAGCGCATGCGCCGAACCCAAACGGCAACAACGCGGCCGCCGAGACTGTGCCGGCAAGTAGCGACCGTCGCGTGAGCATTTCATTCTCCCACTTTGGTTTTACCGACGCGCCCTTCTTTGAATGGAGCGCGCCATTTGAGCGGCGACGCCCGCGATCCAGGCGCCGCCGAAGCATTAGCTGACGTGCTTGGCGAGGAACGACAGGGTCCGCTCGCGCGCAATGGCCGCGCTCTTCGGCTCATAGAAGCGCCGGTCGTCGCAATTGAAGCCATGCTCCGTGCCCGGATACTGGTAGATGATCACGGACGGATGAGCGTTTCTTACCTTCTCGATATCGCACTGCGGTAGATACTCGTCTTTCTCGGCGTAATGCAGCATCACCGGCACGCGCGGCGTCTCGTCAACATGCGCCGCGATCTGCGCGCCGTAATAGCCGATCGCGCATGCGAGACCGTTCAACCGCGCCGAGGCGATATAGGCCAGCGAGCCACCCCAGCAATACCCGAGCGCGGCGACTTTGCCGGCGCTGGCGGCGGCATCGATGGTCGCCTGGATATCGGCCATGCATTTGGTGAGATCGAGCCTGGCCCGCAGTTCGCGGCCTTTGTTCATGCCGGCCTCGTCATAGCCGAGTTCGACGTCGCACTCGACGCGATCGAAGATCGCCGGCGAAAGCACAAAATAGCCGTCGGCTGCGTACTGATCGCAGACGCGGCGGATATGCCCGTTTACGCCGAAGAACTCCTGAATGACGATCAATCCGCCGCGTGGAGCGCCTTGCGGCTTCGCGCAATAGGCCGAGAATTCGTGTGCGTCCTTGGCCGTAATCTTCAATGTGCTCATACCAACTCTCCCCGATTACTCGGCCTTTTCCTTTGCAATGCGCTTCTCGTTGTCCTGGCCTAGTTGTGGGCCGAGCGACCGTATCTTGGGACGCTCGCCATCGAAGCTGATTGGCAGGCCCGTCAGCGTCACACCGGTATCTGCCACCTCTTGCAGGATGTTCAATTCCGCGATCTGAGGATGCTTTAGGACTTCGGGAATCGTATTCACCGGAGCGCAAGGCACGCCCGCCTCGTTGAACCTCTTAATCCAGACGTCGCGCGGTTGCTGGCCGATGCGTTCGTTGAGCAGCGCGATCAGCTCATCGCGATTTTCAAGGCGCGCGCGATTGCCCGAAAACCGCGCATCGGTGATCCAATGCGGCACGTCGAGCGCGCGGCAAAGGCGCGCGAAAAGGCGGTCGTTACCGGCGCCGACGAGGATGGCGCCGTCTTTCGCGTCAAAAGTCTGATACGGGACGAGATGCGGATGGGCTGTACCCAGACGCTTTGGCACGCGACCCTCGTTCAAATAGGCCGCGATGTGTGGCCCCGCCCAGCCGAGTGCTGTTTCAAGCAAGGACGTGTTCACGATGCCGCCTTTGCCGGTGATACTGCGGCGCTGGAGCGCCGAGAGCGCACCGATCACGGTCCACATCGCCGTGCCGACGTCGACGATCGACACTCCGACGCGCGCGGGCGGCCCTTCCGGATTGCCATTGATGCTGAGAATGCCGCTGAACGCCTGCGCCACGGGCTCAAAGGCGGGCAGCATTTGCATAGGACCGCGATTGCCGAAGCCCGAAATATGACAATAGATCAATTTTGGATGTCGGGCGCAGACGCTTGGCCCGTCGATGCCGAGCGTATCGACGACACCGGGCCGCATGTTGTGGATGAGAATATCTGCGGTCTCCAGCAGCTTGTGCAGTTGCTCCACGCCCTCAGGCGTCTTCAGATCGATCGTGACCGAAGCCTTGTTGCGATTGATGTCGAGGAAATGCAGCGAGTCGCCATTCTTGAAGGCCGCGCCCATGTGCCGCGCATCGTCGCCGCCGTTCGGTTTTTCCACCTTTACGACATCGGCGCCGAGGTCCGCGAGGATCGTTGAAGCATAGGGGCCGGCCAGCACCTGGCCGATCTCGATGACGCGGATAATTTGAAGCATCACAAGCCTTTTGCGACAGTCCAATTTCGAAGCTTGTAACCATAGTCCCATCTTTGGTACTTTCAAGCAGAAAAAAAGCGGCACAGAGGTGCGGCCATCGCGATCGGGGCGCGATGCAGGAGCAAGAAGACGGAGACGATGATGGATTTTCATTTCGGCATAAGCGACTCCCAGCGCCAGCTGATCGCGGAGGTGCGCACTATCGTTGAGAAAGAGTTCAAGCCGCGCAGCCTGACCTTCATGAACGGCGAATTTCCCTGGGCGAATATTCGCCGGCTCGCCGAGATCGACATTTTGGGTATGGCCGTGCCGACCGCCTATGGCGGGCGCGAGCTTTCGGTCTTCGATACGGCGCTCGTCCTGGAGGAAATCGCCAAGGGCTGCTACGTGACGGCGATGGCGGTACTTGGCGAAGTCGGCTCGCAGACCCGCATCATTGCGACCTATGGCTCGGACGCCGTGAGGCAGCGGCTGCTTCCGGGCGTCGTGCGCGGCGAGTGCATTCTGTCGATCTGCATGACCGAACCGCATGCCGGCACCGACGTCGCCGCCTACAAGGCCAACGTCATGCGCCGCGGGGGCAAGCTCTTGCTCAATGGTGAGAAATCGCTGGTCAGCCGCGCCGAGGAGGCGAGCGCGTTCGTCGTGTTCGCGCGTATCGATGGTCAGGAAGGCCGCGACGGCATCGGCTGCGTGCTGGTCGATCGAGGAACGCCGGGCCTCGTTCACGCGAGCCGTTCGCATTCCATGGGCGGTGAGTATCTGCACACGCTGGGCTTCGAGAACTGCGAGTTGCCCGAGGAAAATCTGCTGCTTGGGCCGGGCAGCCTGAAGAAGCTGCTGTCCGCCTTCAATACCCAGCGCTGTCTCAACCCCGCTATCTCACTTGGCCTTGCGGAAGGCGCTTTTACGGAGGCTTTGGCTTACGCCCGCAGCCGGCATGCCTTTGGCCGCAGCATCGGCCAGTTCCAGGGCATGCGCTGGAAACTCGCCGACATGTGGCGCGAAATCGAAGCCGCGCGCGGTCTGCTCTATCGCGCCTGTGCCAACGCCAAGCCCTTTCCCGATCCGCTGCTCGCGGCGACGGCGAAAGTCTACTGCAACGAAATGTCAGTACGCGTGACGAGCGAGGCAATCCAGGTGTTCGGCGGCTACGGGTTCACCGACGAGTATCCCGTGTCGCGGATGTATCGCGCCGCGCGATACGGCAGTCTGGGCGGCGGCACGTCGGAGACGTTGCGCGACCTCGTCGGCAAGCGGCTGATGAGTTATGATGATTCGGAGGCCATTTTCGACCTGGCCGGTTTGTGATGGATCATGGATTGAGGAAGAACGATTCCCTGCCGCAGATGCGTCACCGGCTCAATCCGGAGGCGGACCGCATTGCGCTCTATGTGCGGCTGACCAGCGTCCTTCGCAGCCGGATCGCAAACGGTGAATGGAAGGTGGGGCAGCGCATTCCGAGCATAGAGGCGCTTTGCGAGGAATATGACGTCGCGCGCAATACAGTGCGCCAGGCTCTTGAATTGCTCAAATCTGAGGGCTTGATCGCCGGTGGACGCGGTCTCGGCACTTTCGTGCGGCAAAGCCCTGCACTTTCCGCGCTCGACGACGATCTCAAGAATGCGATCAGCGATCCGTTGACGCTAGGACCGGACCAGAGCATTCAGGTGCTCAAACGGTCGAAAAAGGTATCAGTCCCCGAAGACCTCGTACGCGGTTTATCAGTCTACAGCGATTATACGCTCATCCGCAAACTGCATCGCTTTCGCGATCAGCCTTTCGCGCTGATGGATATCTACGTCGCCTCTCCCATCTACGATCGCTTTCCGAAAGATCACGATACGGCGATCAAGATCGCTCGCCTCTTGCGCGACCAAGGGATCCCCATTGCGAAATCGCAGTTGGAGATCACGACGCGGCCGGCCGACCACGAAGCGGCGCAGTTGCTCGACTATTCGATGGCAGGATCCTTAGTCTGCATGCGCCGGTGGCGCACGGATAAGCAAGGCCGCATCGTCACCGCGGGCACCTACCTCTATCGTGGCGACCTTTTCGTCCTCGATATCGCCGAGCCCTTCGCCGGTCTCGGCCCGAGTCGGACGGATTTCGTGCCGCGGGCACGGCGGCCGCGGTAGCTCTGCGTGAGTGGCGGCGTCGCGTCAGGCGACCGCCTGAGCTTAGTAAAATTTCTTTGGACAGAATAATTCATTGCGATGCTCAACCTTCTGAGATCAAGGGATTTTGCTTCGGTAAGCTGTGAATCGGCGCTCAATGTTGCCCCTTGAAGAAACGGCACCACTGCATTGTGCCGCATAGAAAAGATTGCGGTGCAGTGGGTTACGTTCGGCGCCGATCGTGACCCCACCCCCAAAGTGCTTTCATTACACACATTCAGAGTGTTGCTGCAGTGGTCTGCAGCAAACTGACCCCGGCGCCGAAATGCAAGCATCTTCCTGGCCGCACCGGTCGCTTGGGTGATCGCGCCGCGTTTGCGCACGCGATACTGGCGCGCACGTAGACGCGGCATCGTCTCCTGCTGACAGTTGCTTCCCACCGCTAAGCGCACTGCCAACACGGGCAGCGTAATGCAGCTACTCAAGCCGCATCTGCGCACTCGCTCGGCGGCATGCGCGCGGTGTAATGATGCTCGCGATCAAGCTCAACGCCAATATACCCTCGCCTAGCTTCTACGAGATTGTCGCCGGCGCGGCATCATGATTTCGATTGGACATGCGCCGTCTGCGCTTTAGCATCTTGCTGCTGACGGCGATTGCCCGAGCCGTCAGCAGGGGTTTGGGCGTAAGAATGAAGTGGCGTGCAAGCTGCTCGATCGCCGCTCACGATAATGCACCAGAGCAGGCGGGAGAGATGGCTCTACTTTAGCTGATCGGCGACCTTGTCGATCCCTGCTTGCGCGCAGTCGTCGTCCTTGCCGGGCGAGCCAGACACACCGACCGCGCCGATCACGTCGTCGCCGGTTTTGATCGGCAGGCCTCCCGCAAGCGCGATTACGCGTGTGTATTCCTTAAAGCCAGCAACCGCAGGCTCATTGAGAATGCGTTTGACGATTGCCGCCGACGGTTGACGAAAAGTCAGCGCGGTGTAAGCCTTTCGGTCACTGCTTTCAACTGTTTGCAGGCCGGCACCCTCGTCGCGCAGCATCGCCAGCGCTAGACCGCCGCGGTCGAGGACCGAGACCGAGATTTTGAATCCCATGCTCTGGCATTTGGCAATCGCGCCATTGGCAATCGTCTGCGCCATCGCGAGCGAAATACTTTTCTGGGTGACGACACCTTGGGCGTGGGCGGACGATGACAGCGCCGCCGCAGTAGCAATTCTGGCAATAGTCTTCGCGATTGACATCAGCGGTTCTCCATTTGTGGCCGGCATCGGGTGCCCCGCATAAGAACCCCGCCCGCGACAATTTATTTCCTAACTTTAAGCGGTGTCGGCCCGACGCGCGCTTCGAGGCGTCATCGGGCCGGGCACCGGGCTCCAATGTGACGCCGCCGCCAGTCACACCTGCCGAATCGCGCGGCGCGAGGGGGGATTCTCGGATAGTTCACTCAAATCCCAACCTGCACGAAGAAATTGCTCCGCACTTTTGGGACTGGTTATATAACGTAAGAACTCCTCCGCCTCTGACTTCGATTGGCAATTCGATGCGATTGCTGCTTCATACACGGTGAGAAACTGAAGCTCAGAAGGCAGGAAATCGACGAACCGCACGCCTGCGATACCAATCAACTCGCTTGCTTGCGTCAAGCCGAGCGCCGCGCGTCCGGACGCGATCGTTCCTACAACCTCTCGTCCAGTGGCACAGAGGACGGCCTTTCTTTCCACCTCATTGGAAATGCCCAACAGCGCAAACAGCTTGCCAAAATATGGCCCAGTGGTGCCGCCTCCATTCGGGTCGATGTGAGCAATACTTGGCGCGGATATCAGTGCTCTTTTCAACGCTTCCTTCGTGGCGATCTCAGGCGCGCGTACCGTCTCTGCAACGGCCGCACCAATGCGCATCTTTCCAACAGGGGTTCGCGAGGCATCATCGATTCGGCCTTTTGCGGCAAGATCCTCCATTCCCGGAGCTGATGTCATTATGACGTCTACAGGTTGTTCAGCCATCACTTTTGAGGTCACAACTCGTGCATTGCCGAAGTCAAGTCGCACATCGCATCCAACATCGAATTCATACATCCTGGCAATTGCCTTTAGCGCATGTTCGTAAGCGCCAGTAGAAATTACCTTGAGTTCTCTGGCACCCATCTGGTTCACTTGTTGATTGTCTGAATTGACAGATGCGGATTGTTGTTAGAAGCCTATTCTACGACGCAGGTATTTCGCCGAAATCGGCCCTTGCGGGTCGGCGGTTTAACACGGCTCAGAACTCTATTTGCGTCGTACACCGGCCATGTCAACGATTTGAGAGTAAATCGGAATATCCTTCCGGATGCTGTTGGCTGCTTCCTCCGGCGTGGTGCCGACAGATTTGATCCCGAGGTTGTCGAAGGTCTTGAGAACGCCCGGATCGAGCGCGACGGTTCGAAGAGCTTTTGCTAATCGGCTGGTGACGTCTGTGGGGACGCCCCCCGTCGCCGCATAGCCGTTCCACGCAATGTATTCGAAGCCTGGGATCGTCTCCGCGACAGTTGGAACGTCCGGAAGTTGCGGCATACGTTCCGGCGTCGATACGGCGAGCGCTTTCACGCTTCCGCTTTTCACCGGCCCGATAAGATCGGACGAGTTGCCGAAATGCATGTCCACCGATTTGGAGAGCACGGCCGTCAGCGCGGCCTGACCACCCGTGAAGGGAACATGCACCATGTCCAAGCCTTCCTTTCCGGCGAGATAGGCCGTCGAGAGGTGGTTGTTGGTGGCAGTGCCTCCGCTCGAATAAGTCAGCTTGCCAGGGTGCGCTCGTGCATAGTCGATAAACTCAGTTAGTGTCGAGTATGGCGCGTCTTTGGCGACGACAAGGATCATGCCATTCGTGCCGGTAATGCTCACGGGTACGAGATCCTTCAAGGGCACGTAATTCACACCTTGCGCGATCGGAAGGACGGTGAAGAGCGTGCTTCCGATAAACAGCAGCGTGTACCCATCCTGTGGCGCGTGCATGGCGTAGTCCACGCCGATAGCGCCCCCCGCTCCAGGTTTGTTCTCGATAACGAAACTCTGATTGAAAATTTTGCCTAACCGATCGGCCGTAACACGCGCCATCGTGTCCGTGACGCCACCGGCACCGTAGGGCACCACGATCCTCACCGTCCGTGCCGGCCATTGCTCTGCCCAGCAAACCTGAATCGATACGAAAAGTACGAAGCAAGCGGCCGCCGTCGCGAGCCATTGTCTCAGAGCCATTCCTGTCTCCCTCGTTCTATGCGATCGTTGCAGATCTTCGTGATAGGCAAGATGCGGGCCAACGAAAACCAGCGATCACGGCTAAGTATCTTGATCTGAGATGTAAACCCACAAATCTATTTGCAGCCGCGCGTCCGGCACGGGAAGCCATGGGACTTCCACAGGGGACAGCGGGAGCGCCATTCCTTCTGTAGCCTCGGACCAAACGTCAAGCGTCGTAGGAAGGTCCGCCAAGTCGGTATGGAATTGTTGAATGCGAACCGCGTTTTTCAGGCTTGTCCCGGCTTCCCGACAGATCGTTTCCGCCTGCGCCAGAATTTCCCGCAGTTCGGCCTTTACTGGATTCGCATAAAACGGTTGTGTCGGATCGACCTTTGCTTCCAGCATTAGCGATCCATCTCGCATTGCCATAAGGCCGGAGATGAAAAGAAGGTCGCCCGCGCGGATCGCAGCCGAACTGCCCTGAAATAGCGGCGGGATTGGCGATATCACCTGCTTCGCCGTTTTGCCATCCTTGGCAAGCGCGATGGTGTTTATTTCGATGCGCGACTCCGGCATGATGAAGCTAGGCGTCTCGGTCGCGAAGATTGTTGTCGCAGGCTCCACTGGGAAGTGTTGGGCCCAGATCTCACGAAATCCCGGAATGTCCTCTTGATCTCGCAGATAGACCTGTGCCTTGACGACAGTCTCCAACCCCGCGTTCACAGCCGCCACCGTCGGCTTGAGTTTCCTTTTGATGATGAAATCGGTTTCGAGCTTGATCGGCGTTCCCTTCCACAAGCCGTGGGTATGACGAGCGTCCGGATCGATTGGCGCATCATCTTCGCGCAATGCGTCGGCGGTCTGACCAGGAATGAAGCGAAAGTCGCCCGCGCTCAGCGCCGGACTGTATCCCGAACTGGCGTGAGCGATCCGCGGAGGGGCCAATCTTGGACGCCGATTGGGGGGTCAAACGGCGCGCCGAATCACGGCTACTCTATGAGACCGACGCGAACCGCGTCCGCCGGCGACTCGACTTGTATTTCTGCGACTTTGGCGAGCCTGAATCGACAAGACGAATTGAGGCGCCCGATGTGAAAGGCATGTTCGGAGCACCCAGTCTGCGCGATGCATTTTGAGCGGACTCGACCACCAGCTTCGCCAATCTTGCGCGGTCCGGGTTCTTGAGGCCAAGGGTCGGAATAGCGCCACTTATGACTGCTATCGCCGTACCGGTCGCATCGCGGATCACCGCTCCAACCGAATAGAAGCCCGCCCTGTTTTCTTCGTCACTGGTGGAATAGCCCTGGCGGCGCACGGTCTGTAGTTCTGACATCAATTGCGTGACATTCGTTTTCGTATGCGTTGTCAGGCGCGGGAGCGGCCGCTCGGTCAGAAGCGCCTTGATTTCTTGATCGGGCAGCTCAGCCAGCAATGCCTTTCCCATGGCCGTGGAGTGAATGTGCGTTTGTGCACCGGGGCGATGATTGATGGCGATCGGCCCATTGCTTTGGACAGCGGCGAGGTAAACAATTTTTCGATCGCGCATCACGCCGAGGAAGCTGCTGACGTGATGATCGGCAAGCGCATAAAGTTCCGGCGCCACGGCTGAATGCAGGTTGCTTTGCGCGACGAAGGTATTGCCGACCTGGAACGCCTTGTACCCGATCGCATAGCGCAAGGTGGTGCCGGTCTGCTCAAGAAAGCCTGCCTTGGCGAGCGTCTTGAGAAGGCGTTGCGCGATGCTGGGCGGCAGACGAAGTTGCCGTGCGATCTCCCGCACACCGAGCGGCTCGGACTTTTCCGCCAAGAGACTCAGAATCGTCAGAGCACGAGCGACGGATTGATTTTCCGCGGGGGTCTTGACGCGTTCAGCCATTCGCGTGTTCCTGATTGGAGGCAGGGTCCATCCGCAAGCCTTGCCCGCGTGGCGCCACTATGTCTATGGGCGGCGGCTCATCTCTTAAACGCTCCGGCGAGAAGATGCATGTCCTGCAAGGCCGTGGGCCCGCTGAAGGTCAGGGCCAACTCCGTCACGCCGGCCTGCCCATATTTCTCCGCTGCGGCCAGACACTCGGCGGGAGTGCCCGCCAATGCGAACGCCGCCACATAGCGTTCGTCGAGAATCCGAACGGGGTCTCCGCCGGCGCGGATCGCCGCGGCGGCGGCGGCGAATTCCGCCTCGCGGATGCCGGTGCCGGCGAGCAAGGCGTCCTTGGCCAGGCTCTGCTTCTGCCCGAGAGCCCAGAAGCCCGGGACCATGTCGCCGACGGCGCGCTTGGCTATGTCAAGCGCGACGGCGCGGTCGGTGTGGACGGCGCATGGCATGTATTGGACGACGCCGCCGGGACCCTCGCGGCCGCAGGCGCCGCGGCTCGCGCGCATCAGGGACGCGAGCTGCGCGGCGAACGCGACCGAGCACATGTTCGAGATGATGAGCCCGTCCGCGGCTTCGCCAGCGAGCTTCACTGTCAAACTCCCGCGCCCGGCGAGAAAAACCGGGATGTCCGGACGCGGCGCGTATTCGAGCTTCACTTTGTGCGCGGAGAAAGCCGCGCCCGCGTGCTCGACCTCGTCCCCGCGTAGCAGACCGCGTACGATGGTCAGGGTGTCACGCGTCGCGACGAGGGGCTTTTCCGGATTGATGCCGAGCTTCGCTGTGGCCGAGGCGATGCCTGACCCGATGGCCAACGCGACGCGCCCATTCGACAATTCGTCAAGCGCGCCGACTTCCATGGCCATCATGACCGGGTGCCGGCTGAACGGGTTGAACACGCCGGCGCTGATCTGCAATCGTTCGGTCGCGGCCGCGCAGGCCGCCGCCGCCGGCAGGATGCCGCGCGCAAAGGCATTCTCGGCAAACCAGACGCTGGCAAATCCGGTGGCCTCGGCCGCCTTGGCGAACTCGACGCATCGTTTCGCCGTCATTCCGCCGTGCAGGCGAATTCCGATCTTAGGCAGTGTTATCATTGTGGTATCGCCGCACCGCTACTCAGACGCTCCGCGCCGGACCGGCGCGCGTCATCGATGAGGTGCCAGAGGCTCGGCGGCGACACAGGCAGGTCACGAGGTTCGACCGACAGTGACCGAAGAGCGGCCGCGATGGCATTGCCGATGACGCCGCCGACCGCAATTAGGCCGCCCTCGCCGGCGCCTTTGGCGCCGAGTGGGTTGTTCGGGCAACGCACCAAGCCAAGGGACACCGAACGGATGCGCGGGAAATCGGTCGATGTCGGGAGCAGATAATCGGCCAGAGAGCCCGTCAAGAGCTGCCCGTTCTCATCGTACTGCAGGTGCTCAAGGAACACGCTGCCGAGACCTTGCACCACCGA
>DASXOK010000666.1:0-3734 GCA_036494425.1 Pseudolabrys sp. | reverse complement strand
GCCGGAATATTGAGGCCCGACTCGGACGAGATGAAAATGATGCGGCCCCAGTTCTTCTTGCGCATGCCGCCGACATAGGCGCGCGAGAGGCGGATGCCGCTCATCACGTTGATGTCGAAGAAGCGCTGCCAGTCGCTATCCGGAATATCCTCAAAGGCCTTCGGCTCGAAGATGCCGAGATTGTTGACCAGAATGTCGGTCTGCGGAACCGCCTTGAGGAATTTCTCGACGCCCTCGGCGGAAGACAGATCGCCGGCCACACCCTCGACCTTGGCGCCGGTCACCTCGGCGACCAGCTTCTCCTTCGCCTTCTTCACCGCCGCTTCGGTGCGGCCGTTGATCACGACGCGCGCGCCGGATTCGGCCAGGCCTTTGGCAATGGCGAAGCCGATGCCCAGCGTGGAGCCGGTCACGACGGCGTGCTTGTTGCTCAGATCGATTTTCATGGATGCTTGCTCGCAAAAGAGGGAGGTCGACGCGAGCTAAGTGTATAGTCAGACCGCGGTATCCAAGAATGGTTTCAACGAAAGTTGAAGCGTGATGCCGGCTCGTCGTTCGAAACTACAGCTCCAGATCCCAGAATTCGGCGACGACGTCCTGGCCCCAGGTGTGGCGCAGCTCGCTCGACGTCAGGGTGAATCCGGCCTTCTCGTAGATGTGCCGCGCGGCGGTCAGGATGCTGTGGGTCCAAAGCGTGATCTTGCGGTAGCCGGAGCGGCGCGCGAAGGCGACGCATTCGTCCACCAGCCGCTGCCCCAGCCCCAGCCCGCGGGCCTTCGGATCGACGATCAGCAGCCGGATGCGCGCGACCTCGTCCGAATCGCGCACCAGCATGACCGCGCCGACATTCTCGCCGTTCAATTCGGCGATCCAGCAGCGCTCGCGCCTGGGGTCGTTCTTGTTGGCGAAGTCGGCGACGATCTGCGCGCAGAGGCCTTCGAACGGCTCGCCCCACCGGTACTCCTGCGCATAGATCTCGGCATGGCGGGAGACGATCCAGCCGAAGTCGCCAAAGCGCGGCTCGCG
Source organism: Pseudolabrys sp. (assembly GCA_036494425.1). Taxonomy (GTDB): domain Bacteria; phylum Pseudomonadota; class Alphaproteobacteria; order Rhizobiales; family Xanthobacteraceae; genus Pseudolabrys. Next base: position 2,708 of record DASXOK010000666.1, on the reverse strand, counting down.
CAACAGCAACTTGCCTTGCGGCTTGTTGTTTGTTTCTCCATCGAGCAGCGTTTGAATGGTATCCATGGCATTGATCAGGCGGGCCTGCTCCTCGGGCTTCAGTTTGCCGAGCATTTCGGCGACATCATCTTGCGAGCGTTGCTCGAGCGGCTCGAAGGTTTTGCGGCCGCGCGCGCTGAGCGCGAGATGACTCTGGCGCGCGTCTTTCTCCGAGGTCTTGCGGCTGATCAGCCCGCGCCTCTCGAAATTGCGGAGCACGCGGCTCAGATAGCCGGGGTCGAGATCGAGCGCCCGCGCGATGTCGCTGGCGGTCGGCCCGTCGCTGTGCGCGATCTCGTAGAGCACCCGCATCTCGCCGAGCGAGTAGGGACTGTCGAGATATGTTTTGCGAAGCACGCCAATCTGGCGCGTGTAGAAACGGTTGAAGCGGCGCACGGCGGCGATGCGCTGCTGATTGTCCCCGGCACTTGTCATTTCGTCGCGACGGTCGGTCCGTTCCTTGACAATGTCAAGTATAGAAATGCCGCCGTTCACCTACGCAGCCATTGCCCGCTTGAACACCTCGGCAATTGCCTGCGAGCGCAAGCGATGCGCCTCGGTCCGATACGCTGCAATGTCCACCGCGGTAGGTGGCCAGACGGAAAGGTTTGTAGGCGTCGCCGGCTTCGGACGCGAAACGGCCGGCACCGTGGTGGGGCGGGCCTCTGCCGTCCGCTCGTGGGACGTTTTCTCAAGGATCAGTTCGGTCGTCGCCATGCGCGAGCCTCCTACCTGATATATGACATAGTCAAAAACTTATGTGACTTTGTCAATCATATGCGTGACGCGTTTCGATGGAGCGATGAATACCGCGAGCTTGAGGGTCGGGAGTGTGAGCTAGGTCACCTTGGCGGGCGGGCGCCGATTGGCAGCATGGTCAGGCGCAGGCGGCCGATTTTGCGGAGCAGTGCTGCCTCGGGGTCGGTTTCGTGGCCATGACCGCCGAGTTGCTCGTAGAAGCGCCGCGCGATCAGCAGCCCTTGTTCGGGCCGGGCGCCGCCGCCCAGCGCCGCGCGCAGCAGCGACAGCACTTCCGCCCAGGCCGGGCGCAATGCGTCGGCAGCGCCCGACGGCCGGAAGACGGCGGCGCGGCCGGCTCCATCCAACTGGTCGGTCGCGCCCATGAAATTGTCGGCCGCCGTGACCCAGCCCGGCTGCGGCACAGTCCCGGCGCGCAGGAACATCAGCCACGGCGTGCGGGTGCTCAGGGCTGCCGCCTTGAGCCGCGCACCCAAGGGATCGGTCGAACTGACGAAGCGGCAGCCGGCGATGTCGGCCACTTCCGCCGTCGCATCGCGGGATCCGGCATCGGCCACCACCACCTCGCTGATCAGGCCGGCGGTCGCGCCCGGCACCAACGCGGCGAGCGTCGGCACGAGGGTCAGCTCCGATTCGTGGGTGGCGATGATGGCGCTCAGCATGGGAACCACAACTGTGTCGGACGGGTTGCAACCATATCATGTGCGGCTTGTCGATCTTTGCCACGAGATAAAGGCCTCGGATGCTTAATTCGTCGGCCTTACAAAAATTGTTCTTGTTATGTTCACGCCTGCTCACTAGGTTGCTCCGCATGGCTCGACGAAACGCAGCCCAGAAACGCCCGCCGGTGAAGGAGCTGCCCTCCGCGCCGGTGGGCGTGCATGCGCCCTCCGGTCATGAATCGCCGGCGAATCCGTACGACGAAGTCAGCGAAATGCTCGGCGTCGTCGTCGAGCACGAGCGGCGGCGCGGGCGCGGCGCGCAGAGTAACGCCTCCGGCCGCTACGAGCCGCTGGCGCGGATCGCTTTCGACGACGGGTGGCAATCGCTCGAAGACCTGCCGCCGTTCAAGACGACAGTGCAGACCGACGCCACGCGCAAGGTCATCACCCGCAACGACTCGCCGGACATCGGCTTCGACCGCTCGATCAACCCCTATCGGGGCTGCGAGCACGGCTGCGTCTACTGCTTCGCGCGTCCGACGCACGCCTATCTCGGCCTCTCGCCGGGCCTCGACTTCGAATCCAAACTGTTCGTGAAGCCGGAAGCGGCGGAACTGCTCGAGCGTGAATTGTCGTCGCCGAGCTACCAGCCGAAGGTCATCGCCATCGGCACCAACACCGATCCCTATCAGCCGATCGATCGCCGCTACCAGGTGATGCGTCGCATCCTCGAGGTGCTCGACAAGGCCGGACATCCGGTCGGCATTGTCACCAAGTCGGCGCTGGTGCTGCGCGACCTCGATATCCTCGCCCGCATGGCTGAGCGTAAGCTCGCCAAGGTGGCTCTGTCGGTGACGACTCTCGATCCCGATCTCGCGCGCAAGATGGAGCCGCGCGCGGCAACGCCGATGCGGCGGCTCGAGACGTTGCGCCGCCTCTCGCAGGCGGGTATTCCGGCCACTGTGATGGTGGCGCCCGTCATCCCTGCGCTCAACGACTCGGAGATGGAGCGAATTCTCGACGCCGCGCACGCGGCTGGCGTGCGAGAGGCAGGCTACGTGCTGCTGCGCTTGCCGCTGGAGGTGCGCGATCTCTTTCGCGAGTGGTTGATGGCGAATTATCCCGATCGCTACCGTCACGTCTTCAAGCTCATCCGCGACATGCGCAACGGCAAGGATTACGACTCGACCTGGGGCACGCGCATGAAAGGCACTGGCCCTTATGCGTGGATGATCGGCCGCCGATTCG
>DASXOK010000665.1:0-3606 GCA_036494425.1 Pseudolabrys sp. | reverse complement strand
TCGTTTCATGCTCGCCGACAGCCGCGCCAAATGCCTGGTCGTGTCCGAGGCGCTGTTTGCCAAGTTCGAGAAGCTCATCGGCGAGAGCCCCGATCTCGAGCACGTCATCGTCTCGGGCGAGACTCCGCACGGCTACCGGCTATTCGAGGACCTCATCGGCGCTGACGAGCCGGAGGATACCACGGCGCCGACCACCTGCGACGACATGGCCTTCTGGCTCTACACGTCGGGCTCCACTGGCAAGCCGAAAGGTGCGGTGCATGTGCACGGCAGCCTGAAACTGACTGCCGATCTCTACGGCACGCCGGTCGCGGGCCTCAAGGAAAGCGACGTCGTCTATTCGGTGGCCAAGTTGTTCTTCGCTTACGGCCTCGGCAATGCCATGACGTTTCCGCTCACGGTCGGCGCCACGGTCGTGCTCAATCCCGAGAGGCCGACGCCCGATGGCGTCGCGGCGCTCCTGCGCAAACATCCGATCACGGTGTTCTTCGCGGTGCCGACGTTCTATGCGGCCTTCCTGGCGAGCCCCAATGCGCCGCAGTGCTCCGACGTGAAGATGCGCCGCTGCCTCTCCGCCGGCGAAGCGCTGCCCGAGGAGATTGCGCGCAAATGGGCCGAGCGCTACGGCGTCGAGATTTCCGACGGCCTCGGCACCACCGAGATGCTGCACATCTATCTCACCAATCGTCCGGGCGCGACCAAGTACGGCACCACCGGCAAGCCGGTGCCGGGCTACGAGATCAAACTCGTCAACGACGACGGCCACGAGGTGAGCCCCGGCGAGATGGGCGAGCTTCATGTGCGCGGGCCGACCAGCGCGATCATGTATTGGAACAACCGCGAGAAGTCGCGCGCGACCTTCCAGGGCGAGTGGACGCGCTCGGGCGACAAATACATCGAGGACGAGGACGGCTATTACATCTGCTGCGGCCGTCAGGACGACATGCTGAAAGTGTCCGGCATGTATGTCTCGCCCTTCGAGGTCGAAGCGGCGCTGTCGTCGCATCCGGATGTGCTTGAGGCCGCGGTGGTCGGCTGGTTCGACGAACAGCGGCTGATCAAGCCGAAAGCATTCGTCGTGCTCAAGCTGCCCGACCAGGCAAGCGAGGAGTTGATCCAGACGCTGCAGGAACACGTGAAGCAGAAGCTCGCGCCGTTCAAATATCCGCGCTGGATTGAGTTCCGCATGGACCTGCCGAAGACCGCGACGGGGAAGATCCAGCGGTTCAAGTTGCGGGCGGAGGGCCTAAGCTGATTGGACGAGGCATGGCCGCGCGCGCTCTTTCCCTCTCCCCCCAGTGGAGAGGGGAAGCGAGCAAGTGGCGCGTCAATGCCAATGCATGACGTGAGATCAGACAAGTAATGACTCTCCCCGACTCCGGCTTCCTCACCCTCAACACCCAGCGCCTCGAGTACCGCATGATCGGCCCGCGGCCGGACCAGGCGCCGACCATCGTTATGCTGCATGAAGGCCTTGGCAGCGTCGCGCTGTGGAACGACTTCCCCGACAGACTGCAACAGGCGACCGGTCTCGGCGTCTTCGTCTATTCGCGCGCGGGCTATGGCCAGTCGTCTTCGGTTGCGCTGCCGCGCCCGCTGACTTACATGCACGATGAAGCGCGCGACGTGCTGCCGGCGGTGCTCGACGCGATCGGCTTTACGCGCGGACTGCTGCTCGGGCACAGCGACGGCGCGTCGATCGCGGCGATCTATGCCGGCACGCATCAGGACCATCGTCTTGGCGGGCTCATCCTGATCGCCCCGCATTTCTTCACCGAGAACACGGGCATCGCCGCCATCGCGGAGGCGCGCAAGGCTTATGATACGGGTGACCTGCGCGCGCGCCTCTCGCGATGGCATGCCGATGTCGACAGCGCCTTCCTCGGCTGGAACGGCGCCTGGCTCGATCCCGACTTCCGCAAGTGGGACGTTACCGAGCAACTCGCCTATATCCGCGTGCCGATGCTGATCGTGCAGGGGGAGAGCGACCAGTACGGCACGGTGAAGCAGATCGAGGCGGCGCAGCGTGAGTGTTACTGCCCGGTCGAGGCGGCCGTCTTACCCGATGCCAAGCACAATCCGCCGCGCGAGGCGCCGGAGGCCACGCTCGCGGTCATTTCCGACTTCGTCAGCCGCGTTTCGCAGGCCAATGATTGGACGGCGGCTGGGCGATGAGGCGGGGTCAGTTCGGCTGAATGCCCGCTTGTTCGATCACGCCGCTCCAGACCTTGGTCTCGCTGCGGATGAAGGTTGCGGCATCGTCCGGCGAGCCGCCGACCGCGCGCAGATTGAGCGCCGCGAAATGCGCCTGAGCTTCCGGGCTCTTGAGCGCCTCGTTCACCGCGGCATTGAGCTTGGCGACGATCGCCGGCGGTGTCTTCGGCGGCGCGGCCAGCGCGTTCCACGAGGCCGAGACAAATCCCTTCACGCCGGCCGCTTCGTCCACGGTCGGAACATCCGGCAAAGTGGCGATGCGCTTGTCGGCCGCCACCGCGAGAATGCGCGCGTTGCTCGACTGGTGCAGCTTGATCGCCGAAGCGACTTCCATGAAGATCATGTCGACATGGCTGGCGATGATATCGTTGAGCGCCGGCCCAGTGCCCTTGTACGGAACGTGTTCGAGCTTGATACCCGCCATGCGCTCGAGCAGAGCCGCGGTCAGGTGCGACGTCGTGCCGATGCCTTGCGAGGCATAGTTGATCTTGCCCGGATTGGCCTTGGCATAGGCGATGAGTTCCCGAAGTGTCTTGGCGGGGAAATCCGGGCGCACCAGCAGCACATTCGGAATCGTCGTCATGATCGCCAGCGGCACGAACTTCGTCGGGTCGTAGTTCAATCTCTTGTAGAGCAGCGGATTGATGGTCAGCGGCGCCGGCTGCGCGGCCAGCAGCGTGTAGCCGTCCGAATCGGCATGGAAGGCGTAGTCGGCGCCGATATTACCGGCCGCGCCACCGCGATTTTCCACGGTGACCGGCTGGCCGAACTTGCGCTGCAGGCTGTCGGCGACGATCCGCGTCACCACATCGACGCCGCCGCCCGCCGGCACGCAGATGACGATCTTGATCGGCCGGTTCGGATAATTCGCCGCCGCGTCCTGCGCCCATGCGCCCGATGCAAAATACAACGCGCACGCCATCAATACTGCGAGAACTCGCATTCCAGCCTTCCTCTATTGCGTCGCCTGCTACGCCACGCGCGCCAGCTTCTCTGCCGGAAGCTTAAGATTGAACACGCGCATCGCGTTGCCGCCCAGGATGTTGCGCTTGGCATGCTCGCTGAGGAAGGGCAAGTCGTAAATTGTGCGCGGCAGGTCGAAATCCCAATGCGGATAGTCGGACGAGTACAGAAGCTGCGTCTCGGCCTTGATCATGCGGAAGGTCTGCTCGAGGGCGCCAGCGTCGGTGATCTCCATCGGCTGCGAGGAGAAGAACATCTGCCGCATATAGTCGCTCGGCTTCTGCTTGAGCGCCGGCGCTTCCGACGAGCGCATCATGTACTCGTTGTCGAGCCGCTGCATCATGAAGGGAACCCAGGCGAGCCCGCTTTCGATCCAGATCAGTTTCAGCTTGGGAAAGCGCTCCGGCAGGCCGTTCATGATCCAGTTGG
>DASXOK010000664.1:0-16743 GCA_036494425.1 Pseudolabrys sp. | reverse complement strand
GCAATCAGATGCACGTTGGAGAACTGATCGCGGGTGATGATCTCGCCGAACGAGGCCGCGCCGCGCACCAGCTCTGCAATGCCAGACGCGTTCGGATCGGTTGAGATCACCGAAAGATTGGGTGCCCCAAAGGCAAGATCGACCAGGATCACGTTGGCCTCATTGGCCAATGCGCGCGCCAGCGTGATCGCGGCATAGGTGGTGCCGACATTGCGCGCGGTGCCGACAACGGTCACCCGGCGGCCGGTATCACCCGATTGCCGCAGGCTGCGCGCGACCTGATCGACGGTACTCACCGGCAGCGGCACGGGCGCGAGCCCGCTCATCATGGCCGGCATCAAAGGCGGCGACGGAACGTGCGGAATTGGCGCAGGCGCCATGGCGGGCGCCTGTGGCATCACCGGAGGCGCGACATTCGGTGCGACGACCGGCTGCTCATAACCGGGAGCCGTGTAAGCGGCCGGCGCGGTGTAGGCCGCTGGCGCATAGGCATAGGCAGAATAACCCGGCGGCGGCGCGGCACCCGGCGCCAGCAGCGCGCCGGTGACAATGAAGCCCAAGGACAGCGCGAAGGCGGCAAAGGCCGCTATCAGCACGGTCGGTAGCTTCTTCGGATAGGCCGGCTTGATGGCCGGGCTGGCGCGCGAAATGATGCGCGCCTCCGGCGGCGCAGCGTTGATGCTGTCGCGCGCCGAAGCCTCGCGATACTTCGCCAGATAGGATTCCAAGAGATCGCGTTGCGTCTTGGCTTCGCGCTCGAGCGCGCGCAATTGCACGTCCTGCTCGTTGCTCTGCGAGGCGAGCCGCTTCACCTGGTCGAGGCTGGCCGTCAGCGATACGAGCTTGTCGCCGGCGAGCTTGGCGTCATTGTCGAGCTGGCGGGCAAGCCGCTCGCCCTCGGTCCTGATCTGACGGTCGACTTCACCGATCTGAGCCTTCAACTCCTTGATACGCGGATGCTGGTCCATCAGCGTGGTCGACTGCTCGGCCAGTTGCGAGCGCAGTGCGATGCGCTGCTCGATCAGGCGGCGCATGGATTCCGAATTGGCGATGTCGGAGGATTCAATCGGCGAGCCGGAGCGGACGAGATCGCGCAATTGCTTCGCCCTCGCCTCCAGATCTGCTTTCTGGCCGCGCGCGGCTGAAATCTGCGAATTGATCTCGGTGAGCTGCTGGCTCGGCAGCGACGTGTTGTTCGAGCCGACATAGAGATTTGACTTGGACCTGTAGTCCTCGACCTTGGCTTCCGCGTCGGCGACGCGCTGACGCATCTTCTCGATCTCGCCGCCCAGCCAGGTGCCTGCGGCGCGCGTCTGGTCGAGCTTTGCCGACTGCTGCATGCTCAGGTAGGTCTCGGCAACCGAGTTTGCGACACGCGCCGCAAGCTCGGGGCTTGCCGACGAGAAGTCGACGGAGATCACCCGCGATTTATCGATGGCCGAAACATTCAGCCGGTCGTAATAGGCATCGAGCGTGCGCTCTTCCTTGGTCATGGCGGTCGGATCGCGGCCGATACCGACAAGACCGAGGATGACGCGCAAGCCGCCGGCACCCGAATCGAATTCGGGATTTTCGGAGAGGTTCTCCCTCTTGATCACTTCGCGCGCGAGATCGCGCGACATGATGAGTTGCGCCTGGCTCGTCACGGCCTCGGGGTCGATGGTGCTGCGGTCGGCGGATTTGTCTGCCTCGGCGCGGAGGAAGACGTTCTCGCGCGCTTCCAAGAGCACGCGCGATTCGGAACGGTAGCGCGGCGTGATCGCGTTGACGACGACGAAGGCCAGGCCGGCGGCGACCAGCGTGATGGTGATGATCGTAGATTTCTTTTGCCACAGAACGCGGCCCAAACCGCGTAAATCGGGCTCGCCGGATGCGGCATAGGCCGCCGCAGCCGGGACAGGCGGCGCGGCAACTCTCTTCGACTTCTTACCGAACAACATGCCAACTCCAAACGCACGGCTGTGGGGTAGCAAGTCGATCTCATCCGATTATGGTTGCTTCCACGTTAATTACCGTCGTGTCATGTCCGCATTTAGAGCCTGTTAACCGTCCGAATGCGGCGATCCGGTCGCCAGCCGAAAGTAACGCAAGATCAACGAAAAACAGGCCTTCGGCTTCAGATTTGATTCAATCCGCACGGATAAGTTCCGCGCGCGATGACACCCTTGAATATCCTCCATGTGTTCCGCGCACCGGTCGGTGGGCTCTTCCGCCACGTGCTCGATCTGACCAGAGAACAGATCGCGCGCGGCCACCGAGTCGGCTTGATCGCGGATTCGAACACCGGCGGCGCGCGCGCCGAGGCGGTGCTGGGCGAGCTTGCGCCCTCGCTCGCGCTCGGGCTCACTCGGGTGCCGATGCGTCGTCATATCGGCCCCGATGACGTAGGCGTACTCGCGCACGTGATGCAGCGCATCCGGCAGTCGCACGCTGACGTTGTGCACGGACACGGCGCCAAAGGCGGTGCCTATGGGCGGCTTTCGTTTGGCGCGCCACGCGCGCTGCGCGCCTATACGCCGCACGGCGGCAGCCTGCTGTTCGGCCACGATACGGTCGCCGGAAAATTCTATCTCGGCACCGAGCGGTTATTGATGCTGCGCGGCGACCTGTTCCTGTTCGAAAGCAAATACAGCGCCGAGATTTTCCGCCGCAAGATCGGCAAACCGAGCGGGCTTATCCGCATCGTCCATAATGGCGTCTCGCGTTCGGAATTCGCCCCGATCGACTGCCGGCCCGACGCGACCGACCTCGTCTTCATGGGCGAGTTGCGGCAGGTGAAGGGCATCGACGTCCTGATCGACGCGATCTCCCTGCTGCATCGCAAGGGCCGCAACGTCACGCTGACTTTGGTCGGCGATGGCCCGGACCGGGAGCAATTGGAGGCGCAGATCGCGCGCCTGGGGCTCAGCCAATCGATCGCCTTCACCGGCGCGATGCCGGCGCACCAGGCGCTCGCGCTCGGCCGCATCATGGTCGTGCCGTCGCGGGCGGAGTCCCTGCCCTACGTGGTGCTGGAGACGGCCGCCGCGGGCAAGCCGCTGATCACCACCAAGGTCGGCGGCATCCCCGAGATCTACGGACCGCTGACCGACACGCTCGCCCCGGCCGAAAACTCCGGCGCGCTGGCCGAAGCCATCGTCCGGGTGCTCGACCAGCCGGAGGTGACCGCGAAAGTCGCCACGGAACTGCGCGACCGCGTGGCCGGCTCATTTTCGGTCGACGTCATGGTCGACGGCGTGCTGGCCGCCTACCGCGAAGGACTGGAAATTCTGTCCAAGACGGGCCGGCGTTAAGACATTTTTGCCGGTTGCGCTAAGCCTTTCTTGAGAGTCCTTCCGTAGAAGTTTCGAGGAATTATTAAAGTATTGGTCCGCGCACCGTGGCGCGGCTCGCGTGAGTATGGCGTCAGTGATGACCGATACCGACGTGCGTCCCTCGTTGAACGCGTCCGAAGCCTCCGCGGTCCTCGACCGCCTGCGCGCCGGCCCGCGTCCGGAGCCCAAAGCCCACACGCTCTCGCCGGAAGCGCTCGCGGTCGTCGCACAGCCGATGGCGGCACCGATCTCGCCGATCGTGCTGGCCGGCATCGTGCGCATGGGCGAATTCGTGCTGATGGTGCTGGTGGGCCTGGCGCTCTATGGCATCTATCTGCCGCCGATCGAAGGGCTGCATTGGCGCTATCTCATTGCGAGTTTCGCGATCGCCACGCTGTCCACGCTCGCCTTCCAGATCGCCGATATTTATCAGGTGCAGGCCTTCCGCGGGCTCGAGAAGCAATACATGCGGATGGCCTCCGCATGGTCGGTGGTGTTCCTGATCGCCATCGGCGCTTCCTTCTTCGCCAAGGCGGGCGAGATGTATTCGCGCGTCTGGCTCAGCAGCTATTACGTCGCCGGGATCATCGCGCTCGTGACCTCGCGCAAGCTCCTTTACTACGCAGTGCGCCGATGGACGCGCGAAGGCCGCCTCACCCGCCGCACGGTGATCGTCGGCGGCGGGGACCCCGGCGCGCGCGTGATCGAGGAACTGCGGCGCCAGAAGGATTCCGGCGTCGAAATCGTCGGTCTGTTCGACGACCGCGGCAACGACCGCAGCAGCGCGCTCTGCGCCGGCGAACAGAAGCTCGGCACGGTCGATGATCTGGTGGAATTTGGCCGCCGCACGCGGGTTGATCTCGTGATCTTCTCGCTGCCGATCTCGGCGGAGGGCCGCATCCTCCAGATGCTGAAGAAGCTCTGGGTGCTCCCGCTCGACATCCGCCTCGCCGCGCACACCAATAAGCTCCAGTTCCGTCCCCGCTCCTACTCCTATATCGGCGATGTGCCGGTGATCGACGTGTTCGATCGGCCGATCGCCGATTGGGACGTGGTGATGAAATGGCTGTTCGATAAGATCATCGGCGGCCTCTTACTGCTGGCCTCGCTGCCGGTGCTCGCCATCGTCGCTATCGCCATCAGGCTCGACAGCCGCGGTCCCGTCTTCTTCAGACAGAAGCGCTACGGCTTCAACAACGACCTTATTGAGGTCTACAAATTCCGCTCGATGTATCTCGACAAGGCCGACGCCAGTGCCAGCAAGCTCGTCACCAAGGACGATCCGCGCGTGACCCGCGTGGGACGCTTCATCCGCAAGGCAAGCCTCGATGAACTGCCGCAGCTCTTCAACGTGGTGTTCAAGGGCAACCTGTCGCTGGTCGGCCCGCGCCCGCACGCGGTGAACGCCAAGGCCGAAGCGCGGCTTTATGCCGAAGCCGTGGACGGCTATTTCGCACGCCATCGGGTGAAGCCGGGCATCACCGGCTGGGCGCAGATCAACGGCTGGCGCGGCGAGACCGATACGCACGAAAAGATCCAGAAGCGCGTCGAGCACGACCTCTATTACATCGAGAACTGGTCGGTGCTGCTCGACCTCTTCATCCTCGCCCGCACGCCCGTTTCTCTGCTGCAAACCGAGAACGCGTATTGATCACCGCCCGTGACATGGCGGTGGGCACAGCGCCGCTGCCGCAATCTCCGCTCATTCCCGCGCAAGCGGGAATCCAGAGTTACGCCGGTTCTGGAAATGTGAAGGCCTGGGTCCCCGCTTTCGCGGGGACGAGCGGCCAATACGTGCCGCCAGTCGTGGCCACGCCTGCCGCGGCTTTGCCGCTGCGCGAGCGCATCCTGCTGGTCGTGCTGTTCATCACGGTGGCGGCGAGCTCGGTCGCCTTCATCGAGCCCTCCCCGCATGACGGATTGATGGGCGTGCTGGCGCTCGCCTGCGTCATCGCCGGGGTGCGCTTCGAGCGGACGCTGGCGCTGCTCGTCCTGCTATTGGTCGTCTGGAACGTATCCGGGCTGATGTCGCTGCTGCGCGTCGTTCAATACGAAAAGACGATCCAGTACGCGGCGACATCCGTCTATCTCGGCGTCGCGGCCATCCTGTTCGCCTGCCTGTTCGCAAACAATACGATGCCGCGGCTCACGACCATGCGCATCGCCTATGTCGTCACCGCGGCCGCGGGCGCGCTTTGCGGCATCGCAGGCTATTTCCACGTGTTCCCCGGCTCCGACGTCTTCGCCCCGTCGGGCCGCGCGCTCGGAGCCTTCAAGGATCCCAACGTCTACGGACCATTTTTGATCTGGCCGGCGTTGTTTCTGCTGCAGAGGATCCTTGCGCGCCGCATCGGCTTCGTTGACCTCGTCACCTTGGGCATCATCCTGTTCGGACTGCTGTTGAGCTTCTCCCGCGGCGCCTGGTTCCACTTTACTGTTTCCGCGCTGGTGACGATCGTGCTCACGTTCCTGACCGCCCCGAGCACGCGCGGCCGCATGCGAGTCCTGACGCTCACGGTTCTGGCGGTTGCCGCGTTGGCCGCCTTGATCGTGTTCCTGCTGTCGTTCAGTTCGATCGGCCGGATGTTCCAGGAGCGTGCGCAGCTCATCCAGTCCTATGACGTAGGGCAAGGCGGCCGTTTCCGGCTGCAAGAGATCGCGGTCGGCTCGGTGCTCGACTTCCCCGACGGCATGGGGCCTTTCGAGTTCGCGCGAGTGAACGGCTTGCAGCAGCACAACGTCTATCTGCAGGCCTTCCTGGTCTATGGCTGGGCCGGCGCCATGGCCTATTTCACGCTGTTGCTGTCAACCGTCTTTGTCGGCCTGCGCACCGTCTTCACGCGCACGCCGTGGCAGCCCTACATCATCACTGCGCTTGCCACCTTCATCGGCGAAATCGCCGAAGGCTTCGTGATCGACACCGACCACTGGCGGCACTTCTTCCTGCTGCTTGGGATGGTCTGGGGGCTCGCGGCGGCGACGTTCAAGCAGGGGCGGCAGGTACAAATGCAAAAACCCGCCGGTTTCGCGGTCGGGCTTTAATGAGTTTCGTCACCGGGGCGCCGCGAAGCGGCGAACCCGGGAATCCAGACAAAACCCGAAGCTTGAGTGTGTCTCTGGATTCCGGGTCCGCGCCTGACGGCGCGCCCCGGAATGACAGCCTCTTATTTCTTCGCCAGCAAAATCGGCTGATGCTGGGCGCCGCCCGGCATGTGCACGATCTCGCAATTCTTGAAGCCGACGTCGCGGCAGACCTTGAACAGATAATCGGTGCGATAGGCCACCGCCGCCTCCGGCTGCTCCATCGACTCCACGCGCACATTGCCGATCGCATGCTGGAACGTGTGCCGGGTGCCGTAGCTCGCCGGCGGATAGTCGAGATTGAAGTGCGAATGCATGATCGCGCCGCCGACTTTGAGCACGCGATAGCTCTCGCGGATGTAAGTTTCCAACTCGGCCTCGAGCACATGGGTCAGCAGCGAGTTCGACACCACGAGATCCATCGTCCCCTCGGCCTCGGGGATGCGGTAATGCGAGGCTTCGCCTTCCTGCTTGTACGACACGCTCGAATGGGTCGAATGGTGGAAGCGGAATCGCTCCGGATCGTAATGCTTCTCGCACCAGGCGATCGCCTCGGCGTCGATGTCGACACCGACATACGTGCCCGTGAAGCGGCCGCCGCGGAAATTGTAGTCGCGCAGCCAGTGCGCCCAACGGCCGCAGCCCGAGCCGATGTCGAGGACGTTGGACGACGCATCGGCGAGGCGTTGCGTGAACACGAACATCCAGAAATCGCGCGCATGCACCAGGAAGTGCGTCTGGTTGTTGAGGATGCGGTTGCCGACACCGATCCGGATGCGCAGGTGGTTCGGCGGCAGGTCGCGGAATTCCGGCCAGACCAGTCGCGGCAGCACGTCGAACGCGTTCACTGTCGCCTTGAACAGCGGATTGAAGGTCAGGCGCGAGGTCGAGGGAAACAGCTTGCGGATGGCGCGCTCGAAGCTCAGGCGCTTGACCGGCACAGCCGGCGTGGGCGTAGCGGAGGTGTAGGTCATGGCGTCACTCTACCGATCTGCGGCAATTCCCTAGCCAGCAAAGGCTCTTCCTACGGGTTCGCCATTAAGGTTGCGTTACGGGGCCAGCCGCGGCTCGCCCGCGGACGCGCCGTAGGCTGGGCTCGGATTGTCCGCGCGCGGCCCCCGGTGAAGCCGCGCGATCAAAGTGTTGAACAGCGCATCGGGCAGAACCGAAGCCAAGGCGTAGGCGACCAGCCCCTTCCAGAGCGGAAGGCGGCCGCTGCCGTCGCGCGAAACCGCCCAGAGACGGACTATCGCGCCTATCCGGTAAAGCGCGGGATGGCGGATGCGGATGGCGCGCCACAGCGGCCCGTAAAGGCGCTTCGTATCGACGCCGGAGGAACGGCTCGGCTGCGCGTCGTGGCCAGCGATGGTGTAGATGTAGAGTGGCTTCTTGACCGCGATGCAGCCGAAGCCTGCGCTCGCCATTCTGAGGCTGAAATCCCAGTCCTCGTAGCCCTCTCGCATGGTCTCGTCATAGCCGCCTGCCGCTGTGAACGCCGACCTGCGCATGACAAGGCCGGCCGACAGCGTGTTGGTGAACAGCAGGTCGAAACGATTGAAATAGCGCGACACGATGCCGGTCTCAGCGCCCACCAGCCGCAGATAGGTCACGACCATGCCGATCCCGGCCGGCGCCTTCTGCAACAGCCGGACCGTATCGGCGAGGAAGCTCGGCTCGATCGTGTCGTCGCAATCGAGCATGAACAGAATTTCGGCGCGCGCCGCACGCGCCCCTGTATTGCGTGCCGCCGATGGCCCGCGGTTCTCCTGGCGGATCAGATGGACACGATCTGAAAGCGTCGCGAGTTTTTGCCGCGTCTCATCATCGGTTGAACCGTCATCGACAAGAACGACCTCGAAATCGCGAAAAGTTTGCCGCGCGAGGGACGCCATCAACGCGTCAAGGAAGCGCCCGCCGTTATAGCAAGGCACCACGATGCTCACCGCGGGACGCTGCTCTCCCGTGCAGCCCGTCTCCGTCGCCCTTGTCACTTTGTTTGTTGCGTCCACAGCCACGTCTATCGTTTTGAAAACGCCGCAAGATGCGACAATCCGACCAATTTTCCATTAACCGGCACGCAGACGCTTCCCTCGTAATTTCGCGATCGCCTTGACACTCCGTTCACCATGATCTTTAAGCCGAAGCTGCGGTCTCCTCGCTAGCTTCTTGGCATGAGCGCGGAGGCTCCGACCATCGACCGCAAGTCCGCCTTGCGGCAGCCCATGCGGCTGCTCGCGAATGTATTGTCGCTACGCTACTTCGTGCTGCGCGCCTCGACCGCCGCCGCCGCCGTCGCCTTCGGCCTGGTGCAGACCTTCGTCTTCGCCCGCGTGCTCGATCCTGACGATTTCTCGCTCTACATCCTGATCGGCACGCTCGGGATCTCGCTGTGGATGTTCGATCTGGGGGCCTCGAAGATCCTGTTCGTGCGCCAGCGCGCGCGGCATCTAGCGGGCGAGACGGACTGCGCCGTGCCGGCGCAATCAACCGCGGTGGTGATGGTCTACGCGCTGCTGGTGCTCGCCGGCACCCTTTCCTGCTTCGCGGTGACGGCGCTGCGGCCGAAGGTGACGCTTTTCGACGCCACGGAGTTCGCGCTGTTCTTCAGCTTCGCCGCGCTGAACCTCGTCTGGTATCCGCTGCGCAATGTCAGCAACGCGATCGACGAGTTCATCCATTTCGAGACGCTGGAGGCGATCCGCCGCATCGGCCACATCGCGCTGATGCTGACGCTCCTCGCCGGCCTGCCGCTCGCCGCGTTTCTCATGCTCGCCAACTTGCTGTGGTTCGCGCTGCTCCCGACGGCGATTGCGCGCCTGGTACACAAAAACGCGCTGTCGCCGCGGCTGCGCGGCGTCCGCTCATCGCTCGTCGTGTTCTGGCGCGACAATCGCCGCGAAATCCTGCGCAGCGGCAATTACGCTGTAGGCGAATTGGCCGTCTATAACTTTCCTTATCTGGTCGTGCCCTTTGCTTTCGGACTCGGCGCGCCGACCATCATCCTCGATACCGTGTTCAAGGTGTTCCGCGGCGCCACGCTGATCTATGCGGCCGGCCTCGATCCGCTGGTGCCGCAGCAGACGCGCGCCTTCGCCGCGGGCGACGCCGCCACGCTGAAGAAGGCGACGCTCACATCAGCAGTCCTTTGTGCCATCCCGACGCTAGCCCTGTGCGTGGTGCTGTTGGTGGCCGGTGACCGGCTGTTCGCCGTGCTGCTCGACCATGCCGCCACCATCCCGCACGAGGCGACGCTGATCCTGGTGGTGCTGCTGCTCGCCAATCTGGCGCAGAACGTGGCGAGCAACCTGCTGCTGCATACCGGCTTCTTCCGCGAGATCGCGCGGGTGGCAAGCTTCCTGGTGGTGGCCATGGCGGCGATGACCGGCATTGTGCTCGCCCTGCGGCTCGACATCGTCGGCTTCATCGGCGGCTATACGGTGATCTACATCGCCGGCGCCGTGCTCTACATCGCCTACGTGCTGCGCGGGCCGTTCCGGATTGCCGCGATGCCGAAGGGGTGAGTTCGAAAAGAGTTTGGGTTGCGCCGCAATAGGTGCATCCCTATAGTCCGCGCCGTTCCGGTCGGGGCGTGGCGCAGCCCGGTTAGCGCGCTTGTCTGGGGGACAAGAGGTCGTGGGTTCGAATCCCGCCGCCCCGACCAGAGCCATCCTGTCCAGCCCGGATCGCCCGATCTTGCGTATCTGTAGCGCTTGCGCTACACATCCTCCTGATGATCGAAATCCGCCGGACCGAGATCTTTTCGGAATGGCTGCGGAAATTGGCCGACGCCAAGGCCAAAGCGCGGATTGCCGCGCGTATCGATCGGCTGCGCATCGGCAACCCAGGCGACGTCAACTCGGTGGGCGAAGGCATCAGCGAGATGTGCATGCATCACGGTCCTGGCTATCGCGTCTACTACGTTCAACGCGGCGCGACCTTGGTCATCCTCCTCTGCGGAGGCGATAAGGCAACGCAAGCCAGCGACATCCGCATGGCAAAGCGGCTTGCGAGCGAATTGGAGGACTGATCCATGGTCAAAACGAGCAATTATGATTCGGCCGAGTATCTCGATGGCCCCGAAGCCATCGCCGAGTATCTCAGCGAAGCGCTCGCGACGAACGATGCCGCCTTCATAGCGCAGGCAATTGGAACCGCGGCACGCGCGCGCGGCATGACCGAAATCGCACGTGAGGCCGGCGTATCGCGCGAGAATCTTTATCGCTCGTTGAGTGGCCAGACCAAGCCGGAGTTCGAGACCATCCTGCGCGTGCTTTCCGCGCTTGGCGTTCAGCTCAGCGCGACGACGAAGGTCGCGTAATGCCTCAATCCGGCGTCAGCAGCGAGACGCCGAGACGGGCGCGGCGGCGCAGCCAGGGCGTGGCGCGGTATTTTGGATCGAGCGTTACGCCATGCATGCCGTCGAGCACGGACAGCACGCGCGCCGGACCTAACGTGTCCCCAAGCGAGAGCGGCCCTTTGGGATAATTGAGGCCGAGTTCGACGGCGGTGTCGATGTCGGCGGGCGCGGCGATGCGCAGCTCAGCGATGCGGGTGCCGACATTCACGATCATCGCCAGCAGGCGCTGCACCACGAAGCCGGCGCTATCGTTGATGACGGTGACCGGCGTGGCGGCCGCCGATAGCGCGGCGACGGCCGCGCCGAGGGCTTCCGGACTCGACAGCGGCGTCTTCATCAACGTGCGGCGGCCTGAAGACCGGCCGAGCATATCCACGGCGACGGTCCGTGTGGGATCGAGTTTCAGCCGCACGGCGGCGCCGGTCGCGTCCTCACCCAGCGGCGTCACAAAACAGAGCGCGTCTGGCGCGGGCGGCCCGCCGAGCTCGACCGCGATGCCCGTGGCTTTCAGCACCTCGGCAAGATCGCGGCCGCCGTCTTCGTTGGCGACCCAGGCCGAGGCGGGCGCCGGCTGCACCGGCGCGTTGACCGTCGGTAGGTTCGCGTCCGGCGGGCCGTCGTAGCTGTAGAAGCCTTGCTTGGACTTGCGGCCGAACAGCCCCGCCGCGACGCGCGTCGTCATCAGCGCAGAGGGCTGGTACATCGGCTCGCCGAAATACTGCTCGAACATGCTCGCCATCACCGCATGGGTGACATCGCCGCCGATGAGATCGAGCAGTTCGAATGGACCCATGCGGAAGCCGGCCGCTTCCTTCATCAAGAGATCGACTTCGCGCGGCGATGCGATGCCCTGCGCGACGATGCGCAACGCTTCCGGTCCGTAGGCGCGGCCGGCATGGTTGACAACGAAGCCGGGCATGTCGGTCGCCACCACCGGATGCTTATTGATGCGCTTGACAAAGCCGGTGAGCGCTTCGACCAGCGGCGGGTCGGTGCGCAGCCCGCCGATCACTTCGACCAGGCGCATCAGCGGTGGTGGATTGAAGAAATGCAGGCCGGCGACGCGTTGCGGCCGCGCGCAACCGGCAGCAATCGCGGTTACCGAAAGCGACGAGGTGTTGCTGGCGAGCACAGCCTCCGGTGCGATGCGTCTTTCCATCTCGCGAAAGAGAGCCTGCTTGGCATCGAGGTTTTCCACGATGGCCTCGATCACCACGCCGGCACCGGCGGCTTCGTCGTACGACGTAATCGGCTTGATGCGCCCAAGCACGCCTTGCTTGTCTTGCGCCGTCATACGGCCCTTCGACACGAGGCCTTCGAGCCCCTTGTCGACCGCGGCAATCGCTTCCTGCACGGCGCCTTCGCGTGCGTCGAACAACAGCACGGTCAGGCCCGCCTGCGCGCAGACCTGGGCAATGCCGCGCCCCATGGTCCCGGCACCGAACACGGCGACTGTCAGGTCAGGCTTTTGCAGATCGATTGCCACGCGTCACTTTCCTTCGAATGCCGGTTTGCGCTTTTCCATGAAGGCGCGCATGCCTTCCTTCTGATCGCGCGTGGCGAACTGCAACTGGAATGCCTTGCGCTCCAGCATCAGCGCCGTCTCCAACGGCGCATTGAGGCCGGCATCGACGATCTCCTTGATCTGCTGGATCGAGATCGGGGGCATTGAAGCGATCTCGCGTGCGATCTCCAGCGCGCGTGGCAAGGCCTGTCCCGTAGGCGCGACCTCGCTGATGACGCCCATGCTGAGCGCCTCGGCGGCGCTGAACATCTGTCCCGTCATCAACAGCAACATCGCGCGCTGGCGCCCGACGAGGCGCGCGAGCTTCTGCGTGCCGCCGCCGCCGGGCAGGATGCCGACCTTCACCTCGGGCAACCCGAGACGGGCACCCTCGCCCGCGACGATGATGTCGGCGCACAGCGCAAGCTCGAACCCGCCGCCAAGCGCGAAGCCTTCCACCGCTGCAATCAACGCTTTCGGACAATCGGAAATCGCGCGCCAGTATTTCTGCGCATTGCGCGCCATGGTCTCGACCGGACCCATGTCGGCCATCTCGGCGATGTCGGCGCCGGCGGCGAAGGCCTGCTCCGAGCCGGTGACGATGAGGCAGCGGATATCAGGGTCAGCACCATAGTGCGTGACGCCGTCGGCAAGCCGCGTGCGCACCTCGAGATTGAGCGCGTTGCGCACCAACGGCCGGTTGATGCGGAAGACGACGATGTCGTTCGACGGACGTTCGATCAGCAGCGAGTCCGGCGCGGTCATGGGCTTTGATCCACGAGAAAAAGGGAGCCGATGGTGGGGTTGTCAGGCCGTCACTCGGCCCGGGCGGTTGCGGCCTCGATGAGCTTGCGGCATTCGGCAAGCTCCTGAAGCGCGGCTTGCAGCTTGCGTAAGCCTTCGGCGTCGAGGCCGCCGTTCGAAACCGGCGGGGCGGATTCGAGCGGTATCCGTGCCGGTGCCGCCCCGGGCTCCAGTTCAGATTCCATGTCGCCGTGGCCGGCACGGTCGGCCGGATCGAGGCGAGGCATCGGCGCGCTCTTGAGCGACGGCTCGCGCCGCCCTTCCGGAGGCTCGTGACGTTCGCCGAGATCGCGCCCGATGAAGGAGGCGAGCCGGCCGGTCAGGCCGCGCTCCTCTTCCTCCTCGAAAGTCTCGGCCTCCTCGGCGGCTGCTTCCTCGGCATCCTCGTCCTCGACGGCGCCGTGTGGTGGCTGGACCGCGCCTTCCTGCCATACCACCTGGACGAACTTGATTCCTTGCTCGCGCAAAATGCGCTGCACACCGCGAATGGTGTAACCCTCGCCGTAAAGCAGGTGCCGGATGCCGCGCAGCAGATCGATGTCGTCGGGACGATAGTACCGGCGCCCGCCGCCGCGTTTCATCGGCTTGATTTCGCGGAAACGACTCTCCCAGAAGCGCAGCACATGCTGCGGCAGGTCGAGTTCCTCAGCCACCTCGCTGATGGTGCGGAATGCGTCAGGCCCCTTGTCGTCCAAAGCGGTCACCTCCCTGGCTCGAGAGAACGCGGTACTGGACGGTCGATTTACGCCGGAGTGCCTTCGCCTTCGGCGTGGCCGTTAATGCGTTGCTTGAGGATTGCCGATGGCTTGAACACCATCACCCGGCGCGGAGAAATTGGAACTTCCTTTCCGGTCTTCGGATTTCGACCGATCCGCTGCCCCTTGTTGCGCACAACAAAGGAGCCGAACGAGGAAAGCTTCACCGTCTCGCCACGCTCAAGCGAGTCGGTGATCTCCTTGAGCACCAATTCAACAAGCGTCGCGGATTCAGTCCGTGAAAGGCCCACCTTCTGGTAGACCGCCTCACAGAGGTCCGCTCGCGTCACTGTCTTACCAGTCATCGCCTGCCCTGCCCCCGGCGAAGATATCTCGCTGAAAACACAACGATATTAGCATGTTCCGGGCGGGTCAACGGGCGATTCAAAAATGAGGGCGTTAGATTTTGGTCCTGTACGGAGAGCATCCGTCAGACAAGAGGCGTCGCATTCGCTGCAAGAGAGCAACGCCTCGCCGTATGCGTGTGGCGCCGGTGGCCAGCACCTCACCAGCGCAGCAAGGCGGAGCCCCAAGTGAAGCCGCCCCCCATGGCTTCAAGCAGGATGAGATTGCCGCGCTTGATGCGCCGGTCTGCAACCGCATCGGCGAGCGCCAAGGGGATCGAAGCGGCCGAGGTATTGCCGTGGCGATCGACAGTGATCACTACTTTTTCCGCCGCAATGCCGAGCTTATGCGCCGAGCCGTCGATGATGCGCTTGTTGGCTTGATGCGGCACGAACCAATCGATGTCGGTCGCCGTGGTGCCGGTCGCTTTGAACGCATCTTCGATCACATCGGTGATCATTGCCACCGCGTGCTTGAAGACTTCGCGGCCTTCCATGCGCAGATGGCCGACGGTCTGCGTCGACGACGGACCTCCATCGACATAGAGCTTCGCCTTGTGGCGGCCGTCGGAACGCAGATGCGTGGTGAGAATGCCGCGATCGGCGTTCGTGCCGGACTGCTCCTGCGCTTCGAGCACGATCGCGCCAGCGCCGTCGCCAAACAGCACGCAGGTAGTGCGGTCGTTCCAATCGAGAATGCGTGAAAAGGTCTCGGCGCCGATCACCAGCGCGCGTTTGTACATGCCGGCACGCAGCATCGCATCGGTCACCGACAGCGCGTAGACGAATCCCGAACAGACCGCCTGGAGATCGAAGGCGGCGCCATGCGTGATGCCAAGCGCGGTCTGCACCGACACGGCTGTCGCCGGGAAAGTCTGATCCGGCGTCGAGGTGCCGAGCACGATCAGATCGATCGAGCTTGCCTCCACGTGCGCGTTCGCAAGTGCGGCACGTGCGGCGTTGATGGCGATGTCGGAGGTGAGCTCCCCCGGCGCGGCGATGTGGCGCTCGCGAATGCCAGTGCGCTGCACAATCCATTCATCGGTTGTGTCGACCGAACGGGCCAGCTCGTCGTTGCTGAGAATGCGCGCGGGGAGATAACTGCCGCAGCCGAGCACAACCGAACGCAGAACGCTCACGAGGCGGCTCCGCTCGCCAGACGCTCGGTCGTGGTTGCCTGAAGGTCGCGCGCCATCGATTGACCGATCTTGGCGAGCAGCTCGTAACGCACCATGTCGTAACCCATGTCGATGGCCGACGCCGTGCCCTCGGCATCGGCGCCGCCGTGGCTCTTGATAACGACGCCATTGAGCCCGAGGAAGACGCCGCCGTTGGATTTGCGCGGATCCATCTTGTCGCGCAAGGTGCGGAAGGCTTGGCGCGCGAGGAGATATCCGAGCCGCGCCGCCCAAGTGCGATTCATCGCCGCACGCAAATATGTGGT
Organism: Pseudolabrys sp.; assembly: GCA_036494425.1. Lineage (GTDB taxonomy): Bacteria > Pseudomonadota > Alphaproteobacteria > Rhizobiales > Xanthobacteraceae > Pseudolabrys. Next base: position 1,140 of record DASXOK010000664.1, on the reverse strand, counting down.
AAGCTGGCGCGCCGTGCCCTCGGCGGTCTTGAGCGCGATATTGCCGGCGAAGCCTTCGGTGACGACAACGTCCACCGCGCCTTTACCGATATCGTCGCCTTCGACGAAGCCGTGATAGTCGAAATGCGGCACGCTGGTCTCACGCAGGATACGTCCGGCCTCGCGGACTTGCTCCAGCCCCTTCACTTCTTCGACGCCGATATTCAGGAGGCCCACGGTCGGCCGCGGAATGTCGAACAGCACCCGCGCCATGGCGCTGCCCATCGCGGCAAGGTTGACCAGATGATGCTCGTCGGCGCCGATCGCGGCGCCGACATCGAGCACGACGGACTCGCCCTTGAGTGTCGGCCAGAGGGCGGCGATGGCAGGGCGCTCGACGCCCTCCATCATCTTCAGATTGAAGCGCGCCATGGCCATCAGCGCGCCGGTATTGCCGGCCGAGACCGCCACGTCCGCGTCGCCCTTTTTCACCGCGTCAATGGCAAGCCACATCGACGATTTCCACCGCCCATAGCGCAAGGCCTGGCTCGGCTTGTCGTCCATGCGGATGGCGACGTCGGTGTGGGTAAATTTGGCGGCAGCCTTCAGCCGCGGCAAACCGTCGAGCAGAGGCTCGACCACCGCGCGGTCGCCGAACAGCAGCACCTCAATGTCGGGATGGCGCGCAAGCGAGAGATCGGCGCCCGGCAGGACGACAGACGGCCCATGGTCGCCGCCCATGGCATCCAATGCGATGCGAACTTTATCCGGCATGAATAGACCTGGGCGAAGTGGGCGCAGGCCGCGCAGTCATCTGGAATCGACGCGACCGCGCGACCATAACCACTCGGGCACGGCAGACAAGCCGGTTGGGCCGGCAGCGTTTGGCTGACACTTCTGTCACGATTTTTTGCCGCCGAGCTGCTTTTTGAGGGATTCCAGCGCCGCAAACGGATGCTCGCCACCATCCTCAGCCTTCGGCGGGGCGAATTGCACGCCGGCCTTGCGTGGATAAGGGTCGATCCCAAGAATGAGGAACTCGGCCGCCAAGGCGCCCAGATCGACCTTCCCGTTCATCAGCGGCTCCGGCGGTTCCTTGCCACCCGTGGATTTCTGGCGCGGCTTTTGTGGCTCAACCTCGGCGCTCTCCGGGACCGGAAA
>DASXOK010000663.1:0-3122 GCA_036494425.1 Pseudolabrys sp. | reverse complement strand
ATTCAGCGGAGCCGAAGGAATTGCGCGCCGGCGCTGAAGCGGGTGCGCAGTTTCTGCTCAGCCTCACCGAACACACACTCGACATCGCCGCTGATACGGGGGCTATGCCGGTGCTGGTGCCGGCGAACCACGGGGATATGGCTTCGCTGTTGCGTGCAGCCGAGGCGGCGGACAGGCGCGGCATCAGAGCGCTCCTCGACCCGATCCTCGATCCCATCCATTTCGGCTTCATGGAGTCGCTTGCGCGTTATGCTGAGCTGCGCCGGCGCCTGCCGGATGCCGATATCCTGATGGGCACCGGCAATCTCACCGAGCTCACCGACGCGGATTCCGGCGGGGTCACGGCGGCGCTGCTTGGGGTCTGTTCGGAGCTCTATATTCGCAACGTGCTGGTGGTGCAGGTCAGCCCGCATACGCGGCGCACGCTGCAAGAACACGACGCGGCACGGCGGATGATGTGCGCGGCGCACGAAGACCAGAGCCTGCCCAAGGACTACGGCGGCGCGCTTCTGTCGCTACACGACCGCAAGCCGTTCCCCAACACTCCTGACGAGATCGCTGCGATTGCGGCGCAGGTGCGCGACGGAAATTTCCGCATCGAGACGGCGGAAGACGGCATCCACGTCTATGCGCGCGGCGTGCACCACGTCGCCACGGATGCCTTCTCCTTGTTCCCCAAGCTCGGCGTCGAGAGCAATGGCCCGCACGCTTTCTATCTCGGCGCCGAACTGGCGAAGGCCGAAATCGCCTGGCGGCTGGGTAAGCGTTACATGCAGGACGAGCCGCTCGATTGGGGCTGCGCGGTCGACCGCAAGCCGGAGGACCTCACCAGGCTGCGCGCGGCGGGGCATACGTTGCGCGGCACCGCCGCGGACGACGACAAAGAGCTCGAAGCCTGAGCGATGCCTTTGATCCGCGAAACCATCGTGATCACGACCGGCCGCGACGGGCGCGCGCATATAGCGCCGCTCGGGCTGATCGCCGAGGGTGACGATTGGATCATCGCGCCGTTCCGGCCGTCGACCACGCTCGACAATCTCGAGACCGTGCCTTTCGCGACGGCAAGCCATACCGACGATGTCCGCGTTTTCGCAGGTTGCCTCACCGGCCGGCGTGACTGGCCAACGGTGGATGCGGATGTGGTGCCGGTGCAGCGTCTGGCCGAGGCGCTCACGCATATGGAACTTGTTGTGACGGGGGTGACCGCGGACCCGCAGCGCCCCCGGTTCCGTTGCCGCGTGGTGCGGATTTCCCAGCACGCCCCGTTCCGGGGCTTTAATCGCGCCCAGGCCGCGGTGATCGAAGCCGCCATTTTGGTCAGCCGGCTCAATATGCTTCCGCGCGAGCGGATCGATCGGGAACTCGCCATTCTGCAGAGCGCCGTCGAGAAGACGGCAGGATCTGTGGAACTCGAAGCCTGGTCCTGGCTGAAAGATAAAGTGACGGCTCATTACGGCGCCTGATACCCATTTCCCTCCCTAAATTCCGTTCGGGCGTCTCTTCTTTACCACCCGCACGGCGGGGAGCGGCGCATAGCGCCAAATGCGCAAGAATCCACAATAATCAGCAAGCACTTAGCGTGACATTTTTCGCCTGTGGCCCATCTCTTGCGTAGCAAAGCCTGCAAACGACGCGTCTGCACCGTCAGGCGCGCGGCGTGGGGGCACATGCCCCCCAACTACTCACTTTTTGGAGCTTATAATGCTGACTGCTCTGATCTTGATCTGCTCGCTCGCCACAACCCCGGACGTCCGCGACTGCAGCCGCACCAACGCGGTCGACGTGATGTACACCCCAGTGGAGTCGGCGAACCCGGCGACCTGCTTCATGCACGGGCAGGCATACTTGGCCGGCACCGACATCGGCCGCAACCTCACCGACAAGGAAGAGGTCAAGGTCGTGTGCGCCCGCAAACAGACCGTTGCGAACCAGGATACGACGTTGGCGCAGCGTCCGGCCCCGACCGTCCACTAGAACTTTTCCCACTCCCCTATCGACCGTCATGTCCGCCGCGAGGCTGGCCGTGACGGTCGACTCATGTCTGCTGCTTTGTCCTGCTGGCCTTGGCCGCCTTGCCGGACTTGCTAAGCTCACCCATGTGGCTCAATTCCGAGCGGCTGCTCTGCTCCTGCTGAGCTTCCCTCTGGCCGAAATTTCCCTGCTGCTTCGGCTTCTCGTTCTTCTTTTTCGATTTCTGCTTGTTGGTCATGGTCGCCTCCGCTTCTCTGCTTGAGAAGAACGCACGGTCGCTATTTTCGTTCTTTCAGGTCACGCGTCGGCTGCGGTCACCGCCATTTCAGGCCCTCACTCCGCCGGCCGAGGCTCAGGTGTTGCGGGCGCCACCGGGTGCCCGGCCTTCTCCCAGCCATCGGTCCCATCCGGATACCAGACGACATTGCGGTAGCCATAGGCGATCGCGCGCTTCGCGGCGTTCCAGGACATCCAGCATTCCCGCAGGCAGTAGATCACCAGCATCTTGCCGTGATCTCCGCCGCTCGCTTTGGCAAGCCCCGCGCGCAGATAAGCATCCATCGTGGACGTGAGCGCGCCGTAGCCGGTATCGGGAAGCCAGAGGCTGCCGGGGATGTTCACGCGCGGCTTGTCGCGCCAGATCGTGCCGGCGGGCAGATTGGCGGGCTTGGGCGGGCGCGGCAGAACGTCGATGAAGGCGGCGTCTCCTTGCTTCCAGAGCGCCGCCGCTTCGGCGGTGTTCGCGACGCGTGCGCCGCGCAGGGTTTCCGGCACCGGTGCGCGATATTCGTCAAGACGGTAATCGTCCGGTTCGGGAGGCCCCAACTCTTCGGCCAGCGCCGGCATATGTGCAAGGGCCACTACGCCGACAATAGCGCCGAGGGCGGCGAGCATTGTGCGTCGCCCCCCGACGCCCATGCTACTTCGTGGCGGCGGCCGGGGCGATAAGGTTATTGCTCTGGTCGACCAGCGGGACGCCGTAGCTTTGCAGCAGCGCGTCGATCATCGGCTGTTGCTCCTTGATCACTCGGTTCAGGTCGCGCTTCCAGTCCTGATCGGAATAGCGCACGCCCATGCCGATGCGATAGCTCAAGCGCGGACCATTTGTTTCCTTCAAGAGCGGCACGATCGTCACCGGCGCGCCTGCGTTC
>DASXOK010000662.1:0-2711 GCA_036494425.1 Pseudolabrys sp. | reverse complement strand
TTGAACGGCTGGTGGTGGAACTGGAAGTTCGGCACCGGCTTGCTGCGGTCGCCATCGAGCGTCGCCTGCCAGGCACCGGCATACCAAGCCCATGAGACGCCCTTGTCGCTCAGGAGATCACCGATGGTCTTCTCGGTTTGCGGCACCAGCGTGCTCGGCGTTTCCGGATCGGCGAAGCGCGGATCGCCCTCCTTCGCCGGCTTGTTGGCGCTCGGTTGGTAAGGCGGCTGCATCGTGTTGACGGCATAGAAGTCCGGCGAGATCTGCCCGTTCTTGACGAACTTCGGGATGCCGTCCATCGCCGACTTCGGTGAGTTGGCGGCGAGCGTCAGCGATACGCCGTCCGGATCGACCACGGCGATCAGGTCTTTGGCCGGGCTCTTGTCGGCGTTCGGATAGACCGGCGTGCAGGCACAAACGAGCTGAAAGTGGTTGAGGAACGAACCGCCGAATGCCGCCTGAAAGAAGTTATCGGCGAGTACGTACTGCCTGGCGATCGGCCAGAGCGGCAGCTTGGAGCCATCGTAGTAGCCCATCACCAGCGCGCCGGCGTCCGCGTAAGCGACAAAGCGATCGTTCTTGCCGCCGTTGATCTGCATCTGGTTCTGATAGAACAGGTGCCAGAGATCGTGGGTGATGACACCGAGCTTTGTGTCGAAGCCTTGCGGATCGTCGATGGCGAAGGGCTTGTTCGGCAGATGCTCGGTCTGCGCCTGCGTCACCGGCGGCGTGACGCCCTTGGCAGTCAGCCCGTCCCATACGGGCGGCAATTCCTTGAGCACCGAGCCATCGCGGTCGACTTGTGTAGAGTTCTCTGGCGTGACGTTCTGCAAACCGTTGGCGCCGGGGAACAACCCATATAAATTGTCGAAGCTGCGGTTCTCGGCGTAGATCACCACCACCGTGTCGATGGCCGAAAGGCCGGTGCGTGGCGACTGCGCCTGCGCTGCGCCGATCGCCAGCGCGGGCATGGCCAAAGCCAGGGACAATCGCTTCATAGTCGCTCCTCATGGATATGAAATACCGGGCCGACATCCTTGGAATCAGGCGGCCGCGAAGCTCGGGTAGGAAAAACCGTCCAATCTTGGCCCCTCTCCATAACAATAGCATGAAGATGGATGGGTAAGAGCCGGTCCGGCTGTTAGAATACTGTTACGGAGAGCCGCCAGTCTGCGGCGGGGCTCGATAAAGGCTTGGAGACGGATGAGTTTGGCCGCAGGCGGACGATATCTGTTAGCGCTCGCGCTGGCGGTCGGCTTTGGTCTCCTGCTGGCGCGAGGCGAAGAGCGGCCGTCCGGCCTGACGCGGCCGCAGGCTTACGCGCGCGCGACGGCGCTGGAAGCGCTTGGCCGCACGCTGTTCTTCGACCCGTCCCTCTCCGCGTCCGGTCAGATTTCCTGCGCCAGCTGCCACGACCCGGCGCACGGCTTCGGGCCGCCCAACGCGCTTTCGGTGCAACTCGGCGGCAAGGACCTGCACCAGCCGGGCCTGCGCGCCGTGCCGTCGCTCAAGTACCTCCAGGCGCTGCCGCAGTTCACCGAGCACTTTTTCGAATCCGACGACGAGGGTGACGCCAGCATCGACAACGGGCCCACCGGCGGCTTCACCTGGGACGGACGCATGGACCGCGCGCGCGATCAGGCCAGCTTCCCGCTGCTCTCGCCCTTCGAGATGGGCAATGCGAGTGCGGCCGACGTGGTCGCCCGTGCGCGCACGGCGAGCTACGCCGCCGACCTGCGCATGCTTTACGGCGACGCGATTTTCGACGACCCGGATAAAGCTTTCGCGGCCATCGGTCATGCACTGGAGGTGTTCCAGCAGAGCTATCGCGACTTCTATCCCTACAGCAGCAAATACGACGCCTACCTCGTCGGCCGTGCGCAGCTCACGGCCCAGGAGGCGCGCGGGCTCGCGCTATTTAACGATCCCGCCAAGGGCAATTGCGGCAATTGCCACCGCAGCTACCCGGGTGACGACGGCACGCCACCGCAGTTCACTGATTACGGGCTGATCGCCATCGGCGTACCGCGCAACCGCGCGATCCCCGCCAATGCCGATCCACACTACTTCGATCTCGGTCTGTGCGGACCACTGCGGACTGACTTCGCCGGCCGTTCGGAATATTGCGGGCTGTTCCGCACGCCCAGTCTGCGCAATGTCGCCTTGCGGCAGACATTCTTTCACAACGGGCTCGTGCGCAGCCTGCGCGAGGCGATCGCCTTTTATGTCGAGCGCGATACCAATCCGGGCAAATGGTATCCGCGTGGTCCTGACGGACGCGTTGAGACGTTCGATGATCTGCCGGCGCAATATCGGGAGAATGTGAACAAGGAGCCGCCTTTCGGCGGCAAGGCTGGCGATCGACCGGCGCTCACTGATTCCGAGATCGATGACATGGTCGCGTTCTTGAAAACGCTGACGGACGACTATCAGCCGGTCCATTAAGCCGCCGCGAGAATATCATTTCAAATCGAAGTGATGAAGGCGAAGGCGCGTGCTCTACCGCAAGCGCGCCGCAGACGGCCGCTGCTCTTTGCCGCGCCGCCCTATTCCCCCCTTGTGTGACGGCCTATACTACGCAACAACGCACGCGTGTTTTTGACGCTTGGAGGCTCATCATGACATTGGCGATCGGCGATACCGCCCCGGATTTCGAGGCGGAAACCACTGAAGGTAAAATCCGTTTCCATGAATGGCTGGGCAACTCCTGG
>DASXOK010000661.1:0-2201 GCA_036494425.1 Pseudolabrys sp. | reverse complement strand
AAGCCTTGTCGCCGAACTGTAGCAATCGATTGGTAACTCGTTTTGCAAGCCGGACGTCTCGATTCGCGAGGGGAACCATGCAGCAGCGCGATCCCGCCAAATCCGTGATGGAAAAAGCCTATGCCCGCTGGGCGCCGATCTACGACGCGCTGTGCGGTCCCGTATTCTTGAACGGCCGCAAGGCGGCGGCCTCCGCCGCGCGCGAAGTCGGCGGCCGCATCCTGGAGATCGGCGTCGGCACCGGGCTCTCCTTCGACGACTACGACGCCACCACCGAGATCACCGGCATCGACATGTCGGAGCCGATGATCGCGCGGGCGCACGAGCGCCTGACGAGCGGCCGCTATCCCTTCGTGAAGGACCTGCTCGTCATGGACGCGCAGGCCATGACCTTCCCCGATTCGACGTTCGACTGCGTGGTCGGGCAGTTCGTCATCACGCTGGTCGAAGATCCCGAGCGCGTCCTTTCAGAGTGCGCCCGCGTGGTGCGGCCGGGCGGTCAAATCATTTTGGTCAACCATCTCTACTCCGAGAAGGGACTTGCCGCCGCCGTCGAACGGCTGCTGGCGCAGAAGGCGCGCAAGCTGGGCCTGCGTCCGGAGTTTCCGTTCCAGCGTCTCGCCGCCTGGGCCGAAAACCACGGTGGCGCCGAACTCATCGAGCGGCGCAAGGTGAAGCCGTTCGGTGTCTACACGCTGGTGCGCTTCCGCCGGGCGGAGCGGCAGCAGGCGGCTGCCTAGCGCGGTCCGACACGGGGCTGATGGCGGACTCAGTAAGGCGTGAGGAAAACGTCAGACGGGCTGTCATAAAGTTGCAATAGGGGGCTGCTAATGATTGCGGACATGGATAGACCCACTAGGACTGTCGCGCCGTGACGCAAGACGCCACGCGACGGTTTCGCGCGCTTTTTATCTCCGATGTGCACCTCGGAACGCGCGGTTGCCAAGCCGACAAACTCCTCGACTTCCTTCGCGTGCACGATGCCGACACCATCTATCTCGTCGGCGACATCGTCGATGGATGGGCGCTGCGCTCATCCTGGTACTGGCCGCAAGCGCATAACGACGTGGTGCAGAAGCTGTTGCGCCAGGCGCGAAAGGGCGCGCGGCTCATCTACATTCCCGGCAATCACGACGAATTCCTGCGCAACTATTACGGTACGCATTTCGGCGGCATCGAGGTGGTGGAGAACACCATCCACGAAGGCGCCGACGGCCGCCGCTATCTCGTCGTGCATGGCGACATCTTCGATCTCGTGGTGACGCAGGCGCGCTGGCTGGCGCTGCTCGGCGACAAGGCCTACGACTTCGCGCTCACCGCCAACCGGCTGTTCAACATTCTTCGCCGCCTCATCGGCGCGCCTTACTGGTCGCTGTCGAAATGGGCCAAGCTGAAGGTGAAGAACGCGGTGAACTATATCGGCGCCTTCGAAAAGGCACTGGCGACCGAGGCCAAGCATCATCAGGCCGATGGCGTGATCTGCGGCCACATCCATACCGCGGCGATGCACGACGACTTCGGCCTGCGCTACATCAACTGCGGCGACTGGGTGGAAAGCTGCACGGCGGTGGCGGAAGGCCACGACGGGCAGTTTGAGATCATCACCTGGACGCACACCGGTAGCGACATCGAGCCGGTCGAAACGAGCGACGAAACCGCGAGCGTGCGACAGCAGGCGGCGGCGTGATGCTCTTTTTCGTCATGGTCAGGAGCGCCGCGAGAGCGGCGCGTCTCGAACCATGAGGCCATCCTTCGAGACGCCCGCCTTCGCTTTCGCTTCGGTGGGCTCCTCAGGATGAGGTCTTCAACTCGTTTCGCGTTCATACGCAACAAAAAGATGCTCACATGAAAATCCTTGTCGCCACGGACGCCTGGCACCCGCAAGTCAACGGCGTGGTGCGCACCCTCGGGCATGTCGCGCGCGAGGCACGCGCGCTCGGCGCCGAGATCGCCTTCCTGACGCCGGAGGCGTTCTTCACGCTGCCGATGCCGACCTATCCGGAAGTGCGGCTCGCTATTCCGGCGCCGGGCGCGATCGAGAAGCGGCTCGAACGCGAAGCGCCTGATGCGATCCACATCGCGACCGAAGGGCCGCTCGGCCACGCGATGCGCCGCATCTGCATGAAGCGCGGTCATCCGTTCACGACGAGCTTCCACACGCGCTTTCCCGATTACGTCGCCGAGCGGCTGCCGATGCCGCA
>DASXOK010000660.1:0-8913 GCA_036494425.1 Pseudolabrys sp. | reverse complement strand
TCGATCATGTCGGCTTGCTTGCCGAGATCGAAGGAGTAGCGCAGCGCCATGCCGAACGAGGCGATCATGGCGATCGGGTTCGCCATGCCCTTGCCGGCGATGTCGGGCGCCGAGCCGTGCACCGGCTCATACAGCGCCTTGCGCTTCTTGGTCTTGGCATCGACCTCGCCGAGCGAGGCCGAAGCCAGCATGCCGAGCGAGCCGGTGAGCATCGCGGCGATGTCCGAGAGCATGTCGCCGAACAGGTTGTCGCAGACGATCACGTCGAACTGTTTCGGATTGCGCACGAGCTGCATGCCGCCGGAATCGGCGAGTTGATGCTCGAGCTGCACGTCCTTGAACTCGCGCGCATGCAGCGCCGTGATGACTTCGTTCCACAACAGGCCGGACTTCATGACGTTGCGCTTTTCCATCGAAGTGACCTTGTTGCGGCGCTTGCGCGCCAGCTCGAAGGCCACGCGGCCGATGCGCTCGATCTCGTAGGTGTCGTAGACCTGCGTATCGATGGCGCGCTTCTGCCCGTTACCGAGATCGGTGATCGTCTTCGGTTCGCCGAAATAGACGCCGCCGGTGAGCTCGCGCAGGATCATGATGTCGAGGCCTTCGACCAGCTCGCGCTTGAGCGAGGAGGCGTCGGCGAGCGCCGGATAGGTCACGGCGGGGCGCAGGTTCGCGTAAAGGTCGAGGTCCTTGCGCAGCCGCAGCAGGCCGGCTTCCGGGCGTGCCTCGTAAGGGACCTTGTCCCATTTCGGGCCACCGACCGCGCCGAAGATCACGGCATCGGCGGCTTTGGCCTTCGCCATGGTGGCGTCGGTGATGGAGACCTGGTGCGCGTCGTAGCAGGCGCCGCCGACCAGATCCTCCTCGAAGGCGAACTTGTCGGGGCCCTTCTTGTTGAAGAAATCGATGAGGCGTTTCACCTCGGCCATGACTTCCGGGCCGATGCCGTCGCCGGGGAGAAGGAGGAGATTATGGGTTGCCATTTTGGGCCCTCATGGGAAGCGTTCCTCTGTCATGCCAGAAATGTGACCGGCCACCCCGATCAAGTGTGCGCGGGCGCACCCACTTAACGGGATGTGCGGAACTGGTCCGCATGACAGTGACTAAAGCCGGGGATTGCTAAAGCCTCGCCCATCCCTTGGCAACTGCCGGCGATGGGGCGACACTGGGGTCCCGATCCTCGGCGCGAAGATTGGGTGCGAGATGGCGCAGGGCGCTCCGAGAGTTGTGATCGTAGGTGCGGGCTTCGGCGGGCTGGAAGCCGCCAAAGCCCTGGCCCGCGCGCCGGTCGAGGTGATCGTGATCGATCGCCACAATCACCATACGTTCCAGCCCTTGCTCTATCAGGTTGCCACAGCGGCGCTGTCGCCGGCCGATGTCGCCTGGCCGATCCGCCATATTCTGCGCAGCCAGCAGAACGCGACGGTGCTGATGGAAGAAGTCGTGGAGGTCGATCCCGGGCGCAAATGTGTGCGCACAAATGTCGGCGAGATCGCCTACGATTATCTGATCATATCTACCGGCGCGATGCATTCTTACTTCGGCCACGACGACTGGGCCCCTTACGCGCCGGGCCTCAAGCGCATCGAAGATGGGACGCGCATCCGCCGCAGCATCCTCATCGCCTTCGAGCGGGCGGAAGCCGCGGCCGACCGCGCGGTGCAGAATAAGCTGCTGACATTCGTCATCATCGGCGGCGGTGCCACCGGGGTGGAAATGGCCGGCGCCATCGCCGAGATCGCGCGCCAGACGCTCGCCACCGATTTCCGCCGGATCGATCCACGCAATGCGCATATCGTGTTGATCGAAGCGGGCCCACGCCTGCTGCCGAGCTTCCCGCCCGAACTGTCCGACTACGTCCGCAGCACGCTCATGAACGCCGGCGTCGACGTGAAGACGGATACCATGGTGACCAAGTGCGACAGCGCCGGGGTCGATACCAACGGCGGGCGGATCGACGCGAGCACGATCATCTGGGCCGCCGGCGTGACCGCCTCGCCGGCCGCACGCTGGCTCGGCGCGGAAGCCGACCGCGCGGGCCGGGTGAAGGTCGGTCCCGATCTGTCGCTGCCGGGGCATCCGGAAATCTTTGTCGTCGGCGATACCGCGTCCGTCACCGACGCCAAGGGCCGCCCCGTGCCCGGCATCGCGCCGGCGGCGAAGCAGATGGGCAAATATGTCGGCAAGCTGATCGCAGCCCGCGTCGCCGGCCGCAAGGACGACAAGCCGTTCCGCTATATGCATCTCGGCGATCTCGCCACCATCGGCCGCCGCTCCGCGGTGGTGAAGTTCGGTCGCCTTCAGCTCACGGGCTTTCTCGGCTGGGTGTTCTGGAGCGTCGCGCACATTTATTTCCTGATCGGCCTGCGCAATCGCTTCATCGTCGCTTTCATCTGGCTCTGGGACTACCTCACCTTCCAGCGCGGCGCGCGGCTGATCACCAATTCCGATCCGCCATCGCCGCCGAAGGGGTGAGCTCTACAGCCCGCTGAACCAGTTGTATCCCTGGTTCTCCCAATAGCCGCCTTTGTCGACGTTGGTGACTTCCATCGCCACCACGTATTTCGGGTTCTTGAAGCCGAGCTTGGTCGGCATCCTGATCTTCATCGGGAAGCCGTAGGCCTGCGGCAGCATCTTGTGGTCGAACTTGAACGACATCTGCGTCTGCGGATGCAGCGCGGTCGGCATGTCGATCGTGTTGGTGTAGCCCTCGGCGCATTTGAACCAGACGTATTTGGCGCGCGTGTCGGCGCCGATGCGCTTGAGGAAATCGGCGAGCGAAGCGCCCTGCCACGAGCCGATCGCGCTCCAGCCTTCCACGCAGACATGCCGCGTGATCTGCGACACCTCGGGCAGCGCGTGCAGCTCAGCCAAAGTCCAGGGCTTCTTGTTATCGACGAGGCCTGAAATCTCGAGCTTGTAGCTCTCGCCGTCGACCACCGGCGCCTCGTCCTCGCTGTAATAGGCGTTGAACGGGAACGGCCGCGTGATCTCGCTCTCTGAATAGGTCGGCGCCAGCTTGGTCGGGCTGAAAATCGCCGCCTGGACGCCGTCGTTGAACGACGAAATCTTGCGCAGCACGCCTTCGGCGGTGTCGCCGTCGATGATGTCGCAGCCTGTGAGGAACGAGAGCGCGCCGAGGCTGGCCGCGCCGCGCAGGAAGCCGCGGCGGCCGGCATCGGGCATCAGCTTGGCCGCCTCCTTGATCAGCAGCTTGGCATCAACGCCGGGGATGATTTTGCGGATGCGCATGTGCTCCTCCTACCGTCCGGCGATCATGGCGCGCAGGCTCTTCGGCACCAGCAGCGCAAGCGATACGTGCACGACGATGAAGGCCACGATCAACGCCATCGCTGTGAAGTGGACGTAGCGGGCGAAGTCGTAGCCGCCGAAGAGTGCGGTGAGTTCTTGGAATTGCACCGGCTTCCAGATCGACAGGCCCGACAGCACGATGACGACGCCGCACAGGAGAACGCCGGTGTAGAGCAGTTTCTGCACCGCGTTGTAGTGCGACAGGTCTTCATGCGAGAGCTTGAACGTGAGCGCGGCTTTGGCGTCGGCAATCACCTCCGAAGGGTAGATCGGCAGCAGCTTGCGCCGGAAGCGGCCCGTAATGAGCCCGAGCGATACGTAGACGAGGCCGTTGATCACCAGCAGCCACATCGCCGCGAAATGCCAAAGCAAAGCGCCGCCGAGCCATTGGCCCAGCGCGATCGAGCGCGGGAAGGTGAAGTTGAACAGGGGGGAAGCGTCGTAGATCTGCCAGCCGGAGCCGATCATCATCAGGATCGCAAGCGCATTGATCCAATGGCAGATGCGCACCCAGCCGGGATGGATGGTCACGGAGGCGGCCTGCGGCTTGACGTGCATCTTGGCGATGGCCTCGGCGGTCATGACGTCCTCCCCTATCACTAACCCAAGTATACGACGAGGCCGGGCCCGCAGATGCGCGAGCCCGGCTCACGCCGCATCACTTTTTCATGTTGTCCTTGGACATCGAATCCTTCGACATCGAATCCTTGGACATGCTGTCATTCGACATGGTGTCCTTGGCCGTCGAGTCCTTCTTCATGGCGTCCTTGGCCATGCTGTCGTGCGTCGTCGTCTCCTTCGACATGCTGTCCTTCTTCATGTCGTCGGCGAAAGCAGCGGGCGCAAATGCGAGCGCGAAGCCCAAGGTCGCGGCAGCGAGAGACAGGGTGATGCGGGAATGAGTCATGTCGTGCTCCTCTGAGGATGTTCGATGGCGGCGTTGCCCCATCGCTCCTAATTCGACCGGGGCCGGCCTGCGGTTACGTCGGCCGGCGCAAAATGCGTCCTCCGTGCACGCGATTGGCGATCACGACCAGCGCGACAGCGGCCGCGTGTACGGTCAGATCGGTTGCCGCCGCGTCATAGGGATGGAAAAAATTGAGCAGCGTGGCCGCGGCAGCCGCCACCGCGAGGCCTGCGATTGCTGCGGTGAGCCCCGGCTCCAAGGGGTAAGCGCGGCGCAGCATAAACAGCATCAGCGCGGACAGCGGCACCGACAACGAGACGATGAAGACCAGGCAATCGCGCGATTCGGTGAGGACCGCGACGTGTGATTCCGGCAAGACCCAGGCGCGCAGACAGCCGATTCCGCTCGCCGCGACCCACAGCAGCGCGCCCGGCAGCGGCAGCCAGGCCCACGCCCGTCGCGCATCCGGCAGACTTAGTTCGAAAGCGGCGATGCTGGCGAGAACGGTCGTTGCGGTCGAGCCGACGACGGCAAGCCACATATCGGGCGCGGCCGTAATGCGCTCCCACATGGTATGGAGATCGGCGAAAACGGCGAACCCAACCGCAATGGCGGCGACCACGCCCAGCCAAGCGAGGGCCCGCACCATCGGCGCCGGCAAGCGGTGCACCGGCTTCAGATCGGCGGCGAGGCCGCGGATGAGGGACTCGTGGTGGGAGTCGGTCATGGCGTCCACTCCCTCCGCTCGAGTTTTTGGCGCAGCGCTTTGAGCGCGCGATGCAAATTCACTTTCAGCGCCACCCTGGTACGGCGCGTGGCGGCGGCAGCCTCTGTCAATGATTGCTCCTTGAGCACCAGCGCCTCGACCGCCTCCCGTTGGCGCGGCGGCAGCGTCGCGAGCGCCTCGTTGATGCGGCCGGCCGCATCGGCGCTCTCGATGCCGCGCGCGGGGTCCGCGTGTTCGTCGGGGTAGGCCTCGAAGGCAAGCGGCACATGTAGTTCGCGGGCGTCGCGGCGGCGCACGTGGCGCAGCAGATCGATTGCTCTCCGCTCAGTGATGACGCGAAGCCAGGCCGTGAACGAGCGGGCTGGGTCGTAGGTATGGCGCACGCGATGAACCGTCAGCAAGACGTCCTGCACGACGTCGTCGCTGCGGTCGGGCGGGACGCCCTGCCGGGCGGCGATGGCCTTGATCAACGGCACACAATCACGCAGCAGCGCCTCGTAGGCGCCGCGGTCACCGGTCTGCGCCGCCGCCATCTGGGCTGAGCGGCGCATGTCGTCCGAGCTTCGGAACTGGGCTTCAGCCGTGGTCATCAGACGCCGTGCGTGATGGCTCTCCACCGCCATGCCTGGGAACGGGGGCAGAAGCAACGCACACTCGTTACACGGCGGTATCACGTTCGGTTGAAGCGCTTGGCCGGTCATGCAATTCCCCTCGCGAGGTCGGTGAAACGAGGTGGGATCGCGATTCCTTCCATATCGTTCGTCGGCGCGCGGCGGTTACATCGCGTCTTGGAGAATTGGCGAATGACTGAGCCGCCGGGAGACCCTTGCGGTGCGAGGGCGTGGCGCGTGTAAGATGTGGATAGCGGGCTCATTCGGCAAGAAATGGTTTACCGACATGGATTCCAAGACCAATCCGGGCAACTTCTTCGAGGATTTCCGACTCGGCCAGCGCATCGAGCACGCCACGCCGCGCACCGTCACCACGGGCGACGTCGCGCTCTACAACGGGCTGTTCGGCTCACGTTTTGCGGTCCAGTCCTCGGACGCGTTCGCCGCCAATATCCGTTACCGCCGGGCGCCGCTCGATGATCTGCTCGTCTTCCACGTCGTGTTCGGCAAGACCGTGCCGGACATCTCGCTCAACGCCGTGGCCAATCTTGGCTATGCCGACTGCCGCTTCCTCAAGACCGTCTATCCCGGCGCCACGCTGAATGCGGTCTCGGAAGTCATCGGCCTGAAGGAGAACTCAAACCGCAAGACCGGCATCGTCTACGTGCGCTCGCGCGGCTTCGACGAGACCGGCGATACGGTGCTCGACTACGTGCGCTGGGTGATGGTGCGCAAGCGTGACGAGGCCGCGGCTGCGCCGGGTGAAAAGGTGCCTGATCTGCCGAAGGCCGTGGACCCCGCGCAGCTTGGCGCCGCCTGCCCGCATATCGATGTGTCGGCCTATGACCTGGCGCTCGCCGGCAGCCCCTACCTCTTCGGCGACTACAAGGCCGGCGACAGAATTGATCATGTCGACGGCATCACGGTGGAAGAAGCCGAGCACATGATCGCCACGCGGCTCTATCAGAACACCGCGCGCGTGCATTTCAATCTGTTCGCCCAGAGCAAGGACCGCTTCGGCAAGCGTCTGATCTACGGCGGCCACGTGATCTCCCTGGCGCGCGCGCTCTCCTTCAATGGTCTCGGCAATGCCTTCCACGTTGCCGCGATCAACGGCGGGCGGCACGTGGCGCCGCTGTTCGCGGGCCTCACCGTCTTCGCGTGGTCGGAAGTGCTGGCTACCGCCGAGGTGCCCGGCCGCAACGACGTCGGCGCGCTGCGCCTGCGCACCATCGCCACCAAGGACAGGACTTGCGCGGATTTCCCACTCAAAGCCGGCGACGATTACGATCCGGCGGTGATCCTCGATCTCGATTATTGGGTGCTGATGCCGAAGTAAGATCGGCGGCTTCGACGGGAGAGGTGACAATGATCGCGGTTATTTTCGAAGTTCGGCCCGCGGATGGCCGCAAGGAGGACTACCTCGACATCGCGGCCTCCTTGCGCGCCGATCTCAACGCCATCGACGGCTTCATGTCCGTCGAGCGATTCCAGA
Organism: Pseudolabrys sp.; assembly: GCA_036494425.1. Lineage (GTDB taxonomy): Bacteria > Pseudomonadota > Alphaproteobacteria > Rhizobiales > Xanthobacteraceae > Pseudolabrys. The sequence goes on along the minus strand of DASXOK010000660.1, from coordinate 1,861 downwards.
GCCTTACCGATTCGAAAAAGCTGCTGTCGCTCTCGTTCTGGCGCGACGAGGAGGCGGTCAAGACCTGGCGCAATCAAGCGCATCACCGCGCGAGCCAGGCACAGGGCAGGGAGGGCATCTTCGCCGACTACCGGCTGCGCATCGCCGCCGTCGTGCGCGACTACGGCATGACGGATCGCGCCGAGGCGCCGGACGACTCACGCGCGGTGCATGATCCGCAGCGGGCGATGTGAGGCGCTCGTATTCGCTTCCCCTTTTTCAGGGGATGGAGCTACGCACTCGCCCTGAGATGATCCACAAGTTGCCGCGCATAAGGCGGCAAGGCGTTCTCGTCGCGCACACAGATCGTCAGTTCGCGCTGTGCCCAGGGATCGGCGAGCGCCACGGCTGTGATCGCCATGGTGTGCGCAGTACGCTCCACAGTCGTCTCCGGCACGATGCCGACGCCGACATTGCATTCGACCAGACGGCAGATGGCGTCGAAGCTGCGCAGCTGCACGCGCAGGCGGATGGCGCGGCCAACCCGCGTCGCTTTCTCCGCCAGGAAGCGCTGGATGGCGCTGGCGCGGTCGAGTCCCACCATGTCGTAGTCGAGCACCTCGGCAAAGCCGACGCTCGATCGTTTGGCGAGCGGATGGTCGCGCGCCACGACCAACACGAAGCGGTCGCTGCGGAACGGGAAGGTGTGCAGGCCGCCGTAATCGACGGTGCCGGCCACGATGCCGATGTCGCCAGTGCCTTCGGCGATCAGCCCGACGATCTCGTCGCTCAGGCGTTCCTCGAGATCGACGCCGATATCGGGATAGGCCATCAGGAACGAGCTCAGCGTTTCGGGGAGGAATTCGGTGAGCGCATTGGTGTTTGACAGCACCCGCACCTGGCCGGCGAGCCCCCGCGCATAGGGGCTCAGGTCCTCCTGGAGCTTTTCAGTCTGCGCGAGGATGCCGCGCGCATGCTGCAGCAGGGTCCGGCCCGCTTGGGTTGGCGTCACGCCGGCGCGGCCGCGCACCAGGAGCTCGGTGCCGAAGGCATCCTCCATCTTGCGGATGCGCGTCGAGGCGGCGGCAAGCGCCAGGTTCGAGCGCTCCGCGCCATGGGTAATACTGCCCGCCTCCACCACATTGCGGAACAGGCTAAGGTCGGTGAAGTCGAAACGCATGACCGGTTACCTTCTCGGTTTGCGAAGGCAGGCTATGCAAAACACATATTGCATTGGAGTTATTCTAAGTTCAACTTCGCAATCGGTGAAGTAAGGCGTCCCTGCCATAGGTCAAGCGGAAAACCGGGCGGATGTGCGGATGGAGCGCTCTACTGATGGTTCACGTGCTTGTCGTGCGGGTTTGACACGAAGCACGTGCAATGCCGTTTCACCGCCGTTGGACGTTGACGATCCGCGGCCGTGATATTGCAGACCCCTCTTGCCGAATGGTGCGTTGCGGCATTGGTGGACTTCCGATAGGAACCGGGCGCGATCACCGATGGCGGTCGTGCGGCGGAATTCGAGCGTTTTGGAGAATTGACGATGGCCGATGTCGAGGCGGGAGCAACAGGACCGCGACGGTCGCGTCCGATTTCCCCGCACCTGCAAATCTACAGGCCGATGCTGACGATGATGATGTCCATCGTCCACCGCATCACCGGCAGCGCGTTGTATTTCGGCATGCTGCTGCTTGCCTGGTGGTTGATCGCGGCGGCCGCTGGACCCAACGCCTATGCAAACTTCGAGTGGTTCATCGGCAGCTTCATCGGCCGGATCATCCTGTTCGGATACACCTGGGCGCTGATGCACCACATGCTCGGCGGCATCCGCCACCTGATCTGGGACACCCTGCACGGCCTCGAGCCGGCCGAGCGCGAGCTC
>DASXOK010000659.1:0-1942 GCA_036494425.1 Pseudolabrys sp. | reverse complement strand
AAGGCGCCCGGCATCATCCCGCGCAAGTCGGTGCATGAGCCGATGGCGACCGGCCTCAAGGCGATCGATGCGCTCATTCCGATCGGCCGCGGCCAGCGCGAGCTGATCATCGGCGACCGCCAGACCGGCAAGACCGCCATCGCGCTCGACACCATCCTCAACCAGAAGCCGCTCAACGCGCAGCCGGACGAAAAGATCAAGCTGTACTGCGTCTACGTCGCGGTCGGCCAGAAGCGCTCGACCGTCGCGCAGTTCGTGAAGGTGCTGGAAGAGCAGGGCGCGCTCGAATACTCGATCGTCATCGCAGCCACCGCCTCCGATCCGGCGCCGATGCAGTTCCTGGCGCCCTTCTCCGGCTGCACCATGGGCGAATACTTCCGCGACAACGGCATGCACGCCGTGATCATCTATGACGACCTCTCGAAGCAGGCCGTCGCCTACCGTCAGATGTCGCTGCTGCTGCGCCGCCCGCCGGGCCGCGAAGCCTATCCGGGCGACGTGTTCTACCTCCACTCGCGCCTGCTCGAGCGCGCGGCGAAGATGAACGACAACATGGGCGGCGGTTCGCTGACCGCGCTGCCGGTCATCGAGACGCAGGCCAACGACGTGTCGGCCTACATCCCGACCAACGTGATCTCGATCACCGACGGCCAGATCTTCCTCGAGACCGATCTGTTCTATCAGGGCATCCGCCCGGCGGTGAACGTCGGCCTCTCGGTGTCGCGCGTGGGTTCGTCGGCGCAGACCAAGGCGATGAAAAAGGTCGCCGGCAAGATCAAGGGCGAGCTCGCTCAGTACCGCGAAATGGCGGCCTTCGCGCAGTTCGGCTCCGACCTCGACGCCACCACCCAGCGCCTCTTGGCGCGCGGCTCGCGCCTGACCGAGCTCCTGAAGCAGCCACAGTTCTCGCCGCTGAAGATGGAAGAGCAGGTCGTGGTGATTTATGCCGGCGTCAACGGCTATCTCGATCAGCTTCCGGTCGCCAAGGTGCGCGACTTCGAGCACGGCCTCCTGTCGCTGGTGCGCACCAAGAACAACGACATCCTTGAAGACGTGCGCAAGTCGGGCGACCTCTCGTCGGCGACCGAAGCGAAGCTCAAGGAAGTCGTCGACGGCTACGCCAAGACGTTTGCCTAATCTTTTTCTTTACCTCCCCCGCTTGCGGGGGAGGTCGACCGGCCGCAAGGCCGGGCGGGTGGGGGCTTGTTGAACACCGAATTGGCCCCTTCCCTAACCCTCCCCCGCAAGCGGGAGAGGGGACACGCCTGAGTAAGGGGATAGACAGAGCGACCGATGGCCTCCCTCAAAGACATGCGCGTTCGCATCGCCGCGACCAAGGCGACGCAGAAGATCACCAAGGCCATGCAGATGGTTGCGGCGTCGAAGCTGCGCCGCGCGCAGATAGCGGCGGAAGCCGCGCGTCCTTATGCCGAGCGCATGACCAATGTGCTGAGTTCGATCGCGGCGGCTGTGGGCGGCAGTGCCTCCGCGCCCAAGCTGCTGGCCGGCACAGGCAATGACAAAGTTCACCTGCTGGTAGTCTGCACTGCCGAGCGCGGCCTTTGCGGCGCCTTCAATTCATCGATCGTGCGCCTCGCCCGCGAGCGGATCAATGCGCTGATGGGTCAGGGCAAGGATGTCAAAATTCTCTGTGTCGGCCGCAAGGGCGCCGACCAGTTGCGCCGGGTCTACGGCAGGCTGATCATCGAAACTATTGAATTGCGCGGCGTCAAGCAGATGGGTTTCGAACAAGGCGAGATGATCGCCAAAAAGATCGTCACGTTGTTCGAGGAAGGCCAATTCGACATCTGCACGCTGTTCTTCTCACGCTTCCGCTCGGTGATCGCGCAGATCCCGACTGCGCTGCAGATCATCCCGCCGGTATTCGAGGCGGCAAAGGAAGCGGGTGCCGCCGCGTCCTACGAATACGAGCCGGAGGAAG
>DASXOK010000658.1:0-1802 GCA_036494425.1 Pseudolabrys sp. | reverse complement strand
CACGCCGACCCAGGGCGTCATCACATTGGCGAGCTCGGCGCCGGTGACGACGGCGATCACGCCGGGCGACTTCTTAGCGGCGTCCGTTGCGATGCCGGCGATGCGCGCGTGTGCATGCGGCGAGCGCACGAAGGCGACATGTACCATCCGCGCCAGCACAATGTCGCTGACATATTGTCCGCGCCCTTGCGTGAGGCGTTGCAGGTTCGGCCGCGCCACCGCGCGCCCGATGTAGGAGTTCGGCCGGTCGAGTACTGTGAGCACAGGCGGGGAGTCGGGCGTGATTTTCATTGTTGTTGTCCAGCCCTCTGCTTCGCCACGGCCTCTACTGCGTCGACGATGGCGTGGTAGCCGGTGCAGCGGCAGTAATTGCCGGAGATGTGCTCGCGGATCTCGTCGCGCGTGGGCACGGTTCTCAAGTGCTTGGCGCGCGCCAGAAGCTCCTGCGCGGTGGCGATCATGCCTGGCGTGCAGAAGCCGCATTGCAATGCGTTGCGCTGCTCGAAGGCCGCCTGCAGGTCGGCGACCTCGCCGGAGTCGGACAAGCCTTCGATGGTCTCCACCGTGGCGCCGTCGCATTGCACGGCCAGCATCAGGCAGCCGCGCACGATCTCGCCGTTCACGCGTACCGTACAGGCGCCGCAGACGCCGTGTTCGCAGCCGACATGGCTGCCGGTGAGCACGAGGTCCTCGCGCAGGAAATCGACCAGCGTCGTTCGCGCCTCGACCTGCTCGTCGACCGGCTCGCCGTTCACGGTGAGGGAGATGTCGATCAAGGGCTTACTCACGTGCGCGCCTCCGTCAATTGCATCGCGACACGCTTAAGCAGCACGCCGGCGAGATGCTTCTTCACCGGCGCGGTCGCCTGGATATCGTCGTGCGGGTCGAGATCGAGCGCGGCGACGGCGGCGTCGAGGCGCTTGTCGTCGATGGCCCCGCCGGTGAGCGCCTCTTCCGCCCGGCGTGCGCGCACCGGCGTATCGCTGATGCCGAAATAAGCGAGACGGACATCGCTGAGACCGGCCCCACTGGCGCGGGCGCTCGCCGCCAGCCCGACCATCGCATAATCCCCGTGCCGCCGCGCCAGTTCGGCGAAGCCGATGCGCGTCTCGGGTGTCGCCACGGACAAGCGGATCGCGGTGAGCACATCCCGCGGCCCGAGCGCGGTCTCGAACAAGCCTTTGAAGAAATCCCGGGCCTTGATGGTGCGCTTGCCCTGCGGCCCGGTGGCTTCGACTTCACCGTCGAGGGCGAGCAAGCACGCGGGCAATTCCGCCGCCGGATCGGCGAAGGCGATGGAGCCGCCGAGCGTGCCGCGATTGCGGATCGCGGCATGCGCGATGTGCGGCATGGCGCGCGCGATCAGCGGGACGTGCTTGGCGATTGTTTCGGAGCGCTCGGCCTGCACGTGGCGCACCAGCGCGCCGATCTCGACCATGCTGCCCTTCACCTCGATACGGTCGAGGCCGCCGATGCCGTTGATATCGACGAGCAGCGACGGCGCCGACAGCCGCATGTTGAGCGTGGCCATCAGGCTCTGGCCGCCGGCCAGCAGCCGCGCGTCCGCCTGCTCGCCGAGAAGCGCAACCGCTTCGTCGAGCGAACGCGCTTTCCGGTATGCGAATGGCGCCGGCTTCACGGATCCTCCCACTGGCTTTTTTCGCATAGTGACGAGGAACAGCGCGGGAAGCAATGCGGCGCAAGATCACCAAAGTGTCAGCCGGCTCAGGCTGCCGCCATGATCCGCTTCACGATGTCGATGGCGCGGCGCAGCAACGTCATCGACGCCTCCTGCGTGCGGA
>DASXOK010000657.1:0-2727 GCA_036494425.1 Pseudolabrys sp. | reverse complement strand
GAAACTCATCATTCGACAACACGCGATCACGAGCGCGCACGTGGCTTGCGGGATCATTCGTGCCGATCACCGGATTGGCGTCGGCAAGGCCTTCGCGGATGGCCCAGGAGAAAAACGCGCTAAGCGACTGCCGTGCACGTGCCGCCGCAGTCGGGCCCCTCTCCGATAAGAGGTCGTTCAGGCGAGCCGCGACCTGTCGGCGGGTTACGGACTCAATGGGAAGCTTCCGGAGCGGCTTCCAATAGGACGTCAGGTACCGGTGGTCGGCGACATAAGTATTTTTACGGGTCTTCGTCTTTTTGAGTTCGAGATATCGGTCGACCACAGGCCCGAGCAGCACCGCGGCTTTGGCCTTGGCAGCCTCCCTTTCGGCTTGAGGGTCGCGGCCGAGGGTAACTTCGGCCAGCCGCTTCGCCGCTGCGGCTCGGGCAGCCTTTAAATCGACGATACGTGCGTCGCCGATGGTAACCCGTCGCTGTCTACCGGCGGCACGGTATTGAACGATCCACGCCCGTTTGCCGCCCGCCCTGAGGCGGATTCCAAACCCTGGAAGTTCATCGTCGAAACAGATCAGATCGGCTTTTCCGATCGGCAGACCAAGGGACGTGATCGCCGCTTTCGTGAATTCCATAGTGTCGTCTCCTGTTTGGGAAGCAGGAAAAAGACGCACGCCACGCTGTCGGGGAAGCAGATGGGAAGCAACCTCGCGCCAACTCGTGCGGACTGTAGCATTTATCTACATGTGGCAAAGTTAAAAATATGCAGATAATTCAGACGCTTGCCGACTCGTGCTCACTCCTGCGGACTAAGCATATGTGATAGCCGGAGATCGACAGCACATGCGCCAGGATCGAGACTATCGCGTCGTTGACCGGCGTTGAGATCGCGTCACGCTTGCCGGTGATCAGCGCCGACGCGATCGAGCCTTGATCGCCGGGCAATTGCGCGCGGATGCGGTCATCGATCGCTTCACGGATCCCGTCGACGAATGCCGCGTAGCGCAGCCAGAACCCGCTCGCGACGGGCGCCGGCGCTGTCTTGATCTTGCCGAGCGCATAGCCGGAGGCGCCGATCTGTTGGAAATACATGTCGCGCGCGAAGTCGTAGCCGCCCGGCCGCAAGGGCGACAGCGGCGGCGACAGATGCGCCTTGAAGCTGGCGAAATCGCCGACGGCAGGCGCGGCACCCTTGCGCACGGCGACGCGCACGCGCTCGGGTATTTCCTTCAGGCGGCCGCCGTCGAACGACTGCACGCGCACGACGATTCGGTCGCTGCGCTCGCGCTCCCCGCGGATTTCGACGAAGCCGGAGATCGCGGTGCTCGCCACCGGATATTGCACCACCGGATGGGCGATGCGCGCGGTCTGCATGGTCGCGACGGCAAAGCCCGCCAGAATCGTCGCAAAGCCAAGCGCGAGCGGAAAGCCGGCCGCGCTTCGCCGCGCCAGAAAGGCAACTACGATTCCGGCCGCCGCGACAGGAAGCACCGCCCATAGGGCCGGCTCGCGATCGGCGGTGAAGTAGAGGACGATGCCAAAGCCGAAGGCGACAGGCACCCAGGGCAGCAGGCGCCTTGGCGCGACTTCGGCAACGGCCCATTGCGACACCAGGTGGCCGAGCTGGCCGGCGCGTAGCGCCAATCCGTCCGGCAACGCGATGACGGCACGGCGACGCGCCGCGGCGACCGTCGCCGACCAGGCTCTCGCCCGTGGTTCTCGCCCCAACGCCATGACGGCCCCGCCCACGCAGACGAAGCATGGTATGGCAATCTTAGGTTGTGGCTAGGAGAACAGTTGTGAACGCTGGGGACTAGCCGCCCGCCTTCTCCTTCACGACATCCTTGGCGAAGGTGTCGCGCAGGCCGATGGTGCGGTTGAACACCGGCTTGCCGGACTTCGAATCCTTGTCGCCGACGAAATAGCCCTGCCGCTCGAACTGTACCGCCTCCTCCGTGTTGCCGGCGGCCAGCGCCGGCTCGACGCGCGCATCGCTGAGCACGTCGAGCGAGTTCGGATTGAGGTCTTCGACATAGCCCTCGCCGCCGGTCGGATCGGACTTGGTGAACAGCGGATTGTAGAGCCGCACTTCGGCCGGGATGGAGTCGACCGCCGACACCCAGTGGATCGTCGCCTTCACCTTGCGTCCGTTCGGCGCATTGCCGCCGCGCGTCGCCGGATCGTAGGTGCAACGCAGCTCAGTCAACTCGCCTTTGGCATTCTTGACCACCTCTTTGCAGGTGACGAAGTAGGCGTAGCGCAGGCGCACCTCGGTGCCCGGAGACAGCCGGAAGAACTTCTTCGGCGGGTTCTCCATGAAGTCTTCCTGTTCGATATAAAGGTCGCGCGAGAACGTAATCTTGCGCGTGCCCGCGGCCGGATCGTCGGGATGATTGACCGCCTCGAGCTCTTCGGTCTGCCCTTCCGGATAGTTTTCGATCACGATTTTCAGCGGCCGAAGCACCGCCATCCGCCGCTGCGCGCTTCTATTGAGCGCCTCGCGCACCGAGAACTCGAACATGCCGACATCGACGACGCTGTTCGCTTTGGCGACGCCGATCCGCTTGACGAAATCGCGGACCGCCGCTGCCGGCACGCCGCGCCGGCGCAGACCGGCGAGAGTCGGCATGCGCGGATCGTCCCAGCCGGTCACGTGCCCGTCGCGCACCAATAGCGTCAGCACGCGCTTGGACAGCACCGTATAAGTGAGATTGAGCCGCGCGAATTCGTA
>DASXOK010000656.1:0-43081 GCA_036494425.1 Pseudolabrys sp. | reverse complement strand
TTGAAGGGCGCCAAGGAATTGATCGCGCAGCGGCTGGCGGCGCGCAAAAATCACTTCATGCCGGCGCAGTTGCTCGACAGCCAGTTCGCCGCGCTGCAGGAGCCGGCGGCGGACGAGCCCTCGATCATGGTGCCGATCGATCCCGCCCCGGACAAGATCGTCGATGCGATCGTCGCGATGTTCACGGTCGAAAGACAAGCGTAGTCTCGCCTGTCCCCCGCGAGCCCGGTTCAACGATGCCCGCCGCCTTCATTCGCCGCCTGACGCTGACGAATTTCCGCAGCTATCACGCCGCGGCGCTTTCGCCCGACACGGCGGCCCCCGTAGTGCTCACCGGCGCCAACGGCGCCGGCAAGACCAACCTGATCGAGGCGATCTCGCTCTTGGCGCCGGGCCGCGGCCTGCGCCGCGCCACCATGGAGGAAATCGCGTTCAGCGAAGGCGACGGCGCCTGGGCGGTGTCGGCGGACATGGAAGGCATGCTGGGGCTCGCCACGCTCGGCACCGGCATCGATCCGCCGGCCGGCGAGGATTCCTCGCCGTCGCGCAAATGCCGCATCGACCGCGAAACGGTCTCCTCCGCCGCGGCCTTTGCCGATCACCTGCGCGTCGTCTGGCTCACGCCGGCGATGGACCCGCTGTTCAACGGGCCGGCCTCGGAGCGGCGGCGCTTTCTCGACCGTCTCGTGCTCGCCGTCGATGCGCAGCATGCAAGCCGCGTCGCCGCGCTCGAGCGCTCGTTACGATCGCGCAACAGGCTCTTGGAAGACGCACGGAGTGATCCGCATTGGCTTGACGCGGTCGAGCACGAGACCGCGGAAGTCGCCGTTGCCGTCGCCGCGGCGCGTAGCGAGACGGTGAACCGGCTTTCGGCGGCGCTTCGCAGCGCACGCGACGAGGCGCCGGAATTTCCTCATGCCGAGATTGCGCTCGAAGGCTGGATGGAACAGCTGCTGCCGGCTCAGAGCGCCATCGAGGTCGAGGATCGTTATCGCGCGCTGCTCAAGGACAACCGCGCACGCGACGCTGCGGCCGGCCGCACGCTCGAGGGACCGCACCGCTCCGATCTCGCGGTCAGCCATGCGGGCAAAAATATTCCGGCGTCTAATGCATCCACCGGCGAGCAGAAAGCGTTACTCATACGGCTGGTGCTGGCGCATGCACGGCTGATCAAGGACATGACCGGCTATGCGCCGCTGATTTTGCTCGACGAAGTCGTCGCGCACCTCGATCCCGGCCGACGGGCGGCACTTTACGATGCACTCTCGGCGCTTGGCGCGCAGGTCTGGATGACCGGCGCCGACCCCGCGGCCTTCGGCGATATCGTCGGCCGCGCCAAACTCTTTGTGATCCGGCCGGGCGTCGCCGAAACGGCCCCGAGCGCGTTTTCCTGACGGCCTGGGCCCGAAGGCCAGATTGCTTCGTTAAAGTACAGCGAACGGTTCAATAATCGAGGATTCTTGAGACCTCGGCATTGCGGAACAATCGGGCACTCTTCGTCTTACCTTAGGAGATCGGCGGTATCCGCTGAGGCATGAGGCTTTAAAATATGGCGACGGCGACGGCAGCAGATCGGGTGAAATGCGAGATCAATCACGCGCTCGACAACGTGCGCGCTGAGATCGATCGCATTGAAATCCTCACCGCCGCTCTCGCCGCATTTGCGCGGCCGGTTCCCGATTACGAGCCAGGGTTCCAGCATCTGCGGCATTTGACTGTGCACGCGCAGGAGCTGGGGCAGCCGGTTTCCGGCGATTGACGAGACAATCAGGTTTCGCCCAGGAGCTCGCGCCGCTGCCGCTCGGAGGCATCCGAATATCGGCGGAGGGCATGCGCCTCCGAGAGCAGGCCGGTGACTTGGCGGCGCTCCACCGTATCGACGACGGCAAGCGCTTCCGCCTCGTAGCGGTCGAAGGCGGCAATGGCTTCCTGCGCGGTCATCTGCGGCAGCAGCATGTGATCGTCTTGATGCAGGATTTCACGCACCGATTTGGATGCAGCGAGTTCGCCCGCGTGCGCTTCCGCGACCAGAACCATGCCGGCATAGCGGCCGTCTTCATCGACGGCGATGACCTGATTGGTTGACCCGAGCGGAAAGGCCTCGCGGAAGGCGGAGATCGGCGTCTCCACCGGCGTCGTGCGCACATCCGAGCGCATCATCTGCCCGACGGTGAGATCGCGGATCCAGCCGACATCGGCGGCGCTGCGGATGGTCTCGCCGCGCAGGTGGAAACGCCAGGTCGCAAAGGAGTAGCCGAAGAACTCGCGCGTCACCTGCATAGAGACGATGGCCGCGATCAGCACGGCTGTGGTGAGCCAGAGATCGCCGGTGGTTTCCAGCGCGATGAAGGTCATGGTCAGCGGCCCGCCGATCACCGACACCGACAGAGCCGACAGGCCGATGATGGCATAGGCGTCGGGATCGAGACGAATGCCGGGCACGACGCTGCCAAGCCCCGTTGCGAAAAGCTGCCCGCCGAGCGCGCCCAAGAGCAGCGAAGCGAAGAACAACCCGCCGCGGAAGCCGGAGCCGAGCGATATCACCGAGGCGAGCGCCTTGAGCACGAAGATCAGGCCGATCATCTGCAGCGGCAGCTTGAAGATGCCGGTGAGATGCAGAGCGCCATGACCGGACGACATGACCTGCGGCGAGACCATCGCCAAGAGGCCCACCAGCGCACCGCCGATGGCTGGGCGGAACGCCGGCGGCACATGCAAGCGCACGAACAGGCGCTCGAAGGCAGCGACGCCACGCATCAACGTGATTCCAAAGATGGCCGCGACCAAGCCAAATCCGGCGGCGACCACCACGTCGTGCACGGCGACATCCGACACGGCATTGGCTTCGATGCCGAGCCGCAAGGGCGCGAAAGCCTGGGCGGTCAAATAGCCGACCAGCGCGGCCATGCCGACCGGCGCCAGGCTCGCGATCGAATAGGTGCCGATGACCAGCTCGAAGGCGTAGAAGGCGCCGCCCAATGGCGCGCCGAAGGCACCGGCGATGGCGGCGGCGGCGCCGCAGCCGACCAGCGTGCGCAGATCGCCACGGCGCAGGCGGAACGATCGCCCCAGCCACGAGGCGAGGCCGCTGGCGAGTTGGGTATAGCCGGCTTCCAGGCCCACGGAGGCACCGACGCCGCTCGACCACACGGTTTGGACTGCGACGATGAAACTGCCCGTGAGCGACATGCGCCCGCCGTGCAGCGCGTTCGCCTCGATCGGGTCGATCTCGGTGCCGCGTTTGCGTGCGATGTAGGCCGTGACCAAGCCGAAGGCCAGGCCGCCAAGGCAAGGCACGAGGAAGGCGTGAAACGGGTCGAGCATGCTGCGTCCCGACAGGCGCTCGCCAGGCTCGAGCCCGAAAAACAGCGTGTGCATGAGGCCGACGGCCTCGCTCATGGCGGACACGACCAGGCCGCTGAGCAGGCCGATGAAGGCGGCCAGCACAATGATGCTCGATTCGCGTGCGCGAACGATTGCGCGCAAGCGGTGCGGGACTTCGGGAGGACGACTCAACCAGCGCATCGGGAGACTAATCGGCTCGGGCGGATTGCGATCCTGCTTAGAGGCCAAGTGATCGTGACAGGCAAGTCCCGTTCGCGCGCACAGTGAACGGCTTCACCTTGCTATCCGCTGAATGGCTTCGTCAGCGAGCCGAATGCCTTTACGCATAACAGCGTCGCAACAGGCAATCGGCGGTCTTGGAACCCAAGCTTTGCGGACGAGCGAATGCGCCTTTTCAAGGTGCGGAATCAAGCCCTTTTGAAGCGCCCAAAAACCTTGAAAAATGCCTTGTCGATCAACATATTACCCGTACCGACTTTGCTCTGTACGAGACTTGGTTTTCGTGTCACACAAACGAGTCAATCCGACTCATTTTCCCGCCTGCGAAGGTGCCGCCAATGGCTGAACCGGCCCGCGATATCCAATCCGAATCCGACTATGGCGCAGAGTCGATCAAGGTCCTCAAGGGCCTCGACGCCGTGCGCAAGCGGCCGGGCATGTATATCGGCGACACCGATGACGGCTCCGGCCTGCACCACATGGTCTACGAAGTCGTCGACAACGCGATCGACGAGGCGCTGGCCGGCCACGCGAGCGAAGTGAACGTCACGCTCAATCCGGACGGCTCGTGCACCGTGCGCGATAACGGGCGCGGCATCCCGACCGGCATCCATGCCGGCGAAGGCATCTCGGCGGCCGAGGTCATCATGACCCAGCTGCACGCCGGCGGAAAATTCGACCAGAATTCCTACAAGGTCTCCGGCGGCCTGCACGGCGTCGGCGTTTCGGTCGTCAACGCGCTCTCCACCTGGCTGAGGCTCAACATCTGGCGCGACGGCAAAGAGCACTTCATGGAGTTCCGCAACGGCGACGCTGTGGCTCCGCTCAAGGAGATCGGCGACGCGAATGGCAGGCGCGGCACGCAAGTGACGTTCCTTCCCTCGCCGGCGACCTTCACCATGGTGGAGTTCGACTTCGCGACGCTCGAACACCGCTTGCGCGAGCTCGCCTTCCTGAATTCCGGCGTCACCATCGTGCTCTCCGACATGCGCCATGCGGTCGAGAAGCGCGAGGAGCTGCGCTATGAGGGCGGCGTCGAGGCTTTCGTGAAGTTCCTCGACCGCAACAAGTCGCCGCTGATCCCGGCGCCGATCATGATCAAGGCGGAGCGCGACGGCATCACCGTCGAATGCGCGATGTGGTGGAACGACGCCTACCACGAGAACGTGCTCTGCTTCACCAACAACATCCCGCAGCGCGACGGCGGCACGCATCTCGCCGGCTTCCGCGGTGCGTTGACGCGGCAGATCACGCAATATGCCGAGACGCTCGGCACCAGCCGCAAGGAGAAGGTGGCGCTCACCGGCGACGACGTCCGCGAAGGCTTGACCGCGGTGCTGTCGGTGAAGGTGCCCGACCCGAAGTTCTCGTCGCAGACCAAGGACAAGCTGGTCTCGTCCGAGGTGCGGCCGGTGGTGGAGAACGTCGTCAACCAGGCGCTCCAGGACTGGTTCGAGATTCATCCGTCCGAAGCGAAAGTCATCGTCGGCAAGGTGGTCGAAGCCGCCTCCGCGCGCGAAGCGGCGCGCAAGGCGCGTGAGCTCACGCGCCGCAAGGGCGCGCTCGATATTTCCTCGCTGCCGGGCAAGCTCGCCGACTGCCAGGAGCGTGATCCGGCGAAGTCCGAACTGTTCATCGTCGAGGGCGACTCGGCCGGCGGCTCCGCCAAGCAGGGCCGCAACCGCGAATTCCAGGCCGTCTTGCCCCTTCGGGGCAAGATCTTGAACGTCGAGCGCGCGCGCTTCGACAAGATGCTGGGCAGCCAGGAAATCGGCACGCTGATCACCGCGCTCGGCACCGGCATCGGCCGCGACGAGTTCAATCCGGACAAGCTGCGCTACCACAAGATCATCATCATGACGGACGCGGACGTGGACGGCTCCCACATCCGCACGCTGCTCTTGACCTTCTTCTTCCGGCAGATGGAGGAGTTGATCCGGCGCGGCCACATCTACATCGCACAGCCGCCGCTCTATAAGGTCAACCGCGGCAAGTCCGAGCAATATCTCAAGGACGAGCGCGCACTCGAAGACTATCTGATCGCGACCGGCATCGAGGAAGCGGTGCTGCGGCTCGCCTCCGGCGAGGAACGCGCCGGCCCCGACCTGCGCCGGCTGGTGGAGGACGCACGCGCGATCCGAAATACCCTGCACGGGCTGCACAGCCGCTATAACCGCAAGGTCATCGAGCAGGCGGCGATCGCCGGCGTGCTGCGGCCCGAGGTCATCCAAAGCCCGGAGGAAGCCGAGCAGGCTGCCACCTACATCGCGCGGCGCCTTGATGCGCTGGAAGACGAGACCGAGCGCGGCTGGGTCGGCAGCTTCAACGAAGAAGGCTTCCATTTCGAGCGCACCGTGCGCGGCGTCAAGGAAGCCGCCACGATCGACCAGGCGCTGATCGGCTCCGCCGACGCGCGCAAGCTCGACGAGTTTGCGCCGTCATTGCAGCAGATATTCCCGCGTCCGACCCCGCCGGCGATGCTCCGCCGCAAGGACGAGACGACGCCGATCTACGGGCCGGTCGGCCTGTTCGAGGCACTCACCAATGCCGGGCGCAAGGGCATTTCGATGCAGCGCTACAAAGGACTGGGCGAGATGAACCCGGAGCAGCTTTGGGAGACGACGCTGGACATCAACGCCCGGTCGCTTCTGCAAGTGAAGATCAAGGAAGTCGACGAGGCCAATGTGCTGTTCGACCAGCTCATGGGCGACCTCGTCGAGCCGCGCCGGCAATTCATTCAGGACAATGCCCTGTCGGCCAGCGTGGACGTGTAGAGCGCGCGCGCCGCGGCGGACGTGGCTCACATGAGCAGAGCGCCGCAGCAGCCCGTGAGGCAATCATCAGTGTCTCGTAGCAGCGCCGGCACATAGGCCCCCGCCACTTTGTTTTTGGTCCGTGTCCTGGCACTACAGGACAACGTCGCCGTGCTCCAGGCTCGCGACATTGACGTGAACACGAAAGTCGGCGGTTCCGTCACCATTGACATCCCCTTCGAGAAAATGGTCGGCGTAGCGCAATTGGCCGGCCCTGTCGCTGAACGCAGCGCCGCCGATATAGCCAAAGGCTTGGTCGCCGCCGACCTGCGTGTTGGCATCGATGCCCGCAAGATTGATGTGGTCGAGCTCCACGTTCGAGAAGTCGGTGATCTGGTCTTCGTGTCCGGGCGTGCTGTCTGTGACCGCCTTGAAGACGAACGTGTCGGAGCCGTTGCCACCGGTCAGGACGTCCGTCCCGGCGCCGCCGATCAGGATGTCGCTGCCGAAGTTGCCGCCGCCGTTGAGATGATCGTTGCCGGCACCGCCGTCGAGCGTGTCGTTGCCGGTGCCGCCCGCGAGCTGGTTCGCGCCCGCGTTGCCGGTGATGTGATCGTCGAATGCGCTGCCCGTGACATTCTCGATCGACGACAGTTTGTCGCCCTGCGCGTCGCCGCCGCTTCCCGTGCCGGACGAAAGATTGACGGTGACCGCACTCGCCGACGCGCTGTAATCGGCTGTATCGATTCCGTTGCCGCCCGACAGAACATCGGCGCCGTGCCCCCCGGCAAGGGTATCGTTGCCGTCACTGCCCCAGATCCGGTCGTCGCCGGCGCCGCCGTCGAGGCGGTTGGCGCCCGCGTCTCCGGTGAGCGTGTCGTTATGCGCGCTCCCGGTGATGTTCTCGATCGAATTGACGAGATCTCCGGCCGCGTCGCCGCCGCTTGCGGTGCCGGTCGCGAGGTTGATCGTCACGCCGGCATCGGACTGCTCGTAACGGACAGTGTCGCTGCCGCCGCCGCCGAATAAGCTGTCGGTTCCGGGACCGCCGAGGAACGTGTCGTTGCCATCATTGCCCCAGATGAGATTGTGGCCCGTCCCGCCGGACAGGATGTCGTCGCCGGCGCCGCCCGTCAGACTGTCGTTCCCAGCCTCCCCATAGATTTCATCGTTCCCGGCCCTGCCCTTGAGAACATCGTCGCCCGGCGTTCCGTGGACGGTGTGGTCGAGCGTCAGCAGCCGGCCGTAAATGTCCTCGTCGAAGATTGCGCCGGTCGAGGTCCACGTCACAAAGATCTCGCCATTGGGAAGCTGCGTCACGTGCGGGGTGCTTTCGCCCCGGTCCGTCGCCGAGTTGACGACAAACTCCGGATTGCTCATGGTCCCGTCGGCATTGATGACGCGCGCATAGATGCCGTTGCCGGACGAACCATCGGATGCATCCCAGACGGCAATGGCCCGTCCGTCGGAGAGCGCGGTCACGGATTGATCCGCCGGGTTGCTGCCCGGCGAGCTGATCAGGAAGTCCGATCCGACTGAGGCGGCGTTGGGATCGAATATTTGTCCGTGAATCCCGTCGCCGGCATGCCACGTCACCAGCACATTGTCGTTGCTGAGAGCCGTCGGCGTCAGTCCGGCGCGGGCTGGACCGATCTGGAAATCCGGCGCGTGCGCGCTGCCATCGGGATTCAGGATGCTGGCATATGTTGCGCCGTTCTCCCCCCAGGTCACGAAGGCGTTGCCGTCGGGCATTGCGGTGACCGTCGGGTCAAATTGATCGCCGGGACGGTCGATGGTGAAGGAACCGGTCGGTTTTCCGTCGGCGCCGAGAAGATGGCCGGCAATTTCCCTCCCGCCCTCGGGGTCGGTAATGACGGATGACAGCAGCATGACGTCGCCATCGGCCAATCTGGCGGTAGATACTCCGATCTCGGAATCTCCCGAATTGACGACAAACTGAGGCCCGAGGTGTCCCTGCGCATCGACGACACGCGCGAAAATGTCACTTTGTCCGGTGGGCGAGGTCAGTTCGGTCGACGACCACGTCACCAGCGCATCGCCATTCGGCAAGGTCGTTGTCGTCACCTCATTCTGCACTTCCGGCGCCGTATTGAGGATGAAATCGGGCGCACTGACCGTTCCATCGGGGTGTAGGACGCGCGCGCGGATCTCGTTGGGAACATCGAAACTCTCTTCGGATTGCCACGCAACGAGAATGTCCCCGTTCCCGAGGACGGTCTGTGTGGGCAGGCTTTGGTGACCGGCTGTGGTGGAATTGATGAGATACTCGTCGCCCTGGAATGGCATTGCCGCGTGTCCTCGTTTGTCCCGAAGTCGTTGATTCGACTTTCCGAGAAGTGATGCGACCGCTCATCGAGGAAAACGCAGCGCGGTGGCCGGAACTGAGCTGTCCGGAACAGAGGCCTCGTATTGCGCCTGAATTCAGCGTGGCGGTGTTTGCGTGGAGTTGTCAGCGCACATAACTGCCGAACGCTCCGCCAGTTCCTGTCAATTTTGACGTAGGAACGGAGCAGGGTCGCATGAGCTTGCAAGATGGGGTGGTGGGCGCGGGATCGTCGGCTTGGGCGAGCCGCGAGCACATACATCCCTTGGCGCGACCATAAGCCGACACAAGGCAATCTCAGGAGATCGCTATATTCGTAGACGGCGAGAGCTTGCCGGCCGCCATCTCCAAGCGGCCAGGGCGCGATGCCAAGTCAAGCGTCGGCCCTCAATAGGCCGGGATCATCTCATCCGAAACGCTCGACACGCCAGGCACTTCTTGCGCGAGCGCGGTCAGGGCCTTGCGCTCCGCTTCGGAGCCGACGAGCCCCCAAAGGTGAACTACACCCTTCCGAACAAGGATGTTGCGGTTGCCGAAGTCGGTCCACTCCTGACGGCCCAGCCGATCGAGCAGTTCGAGGCGGATGCTGCGGTCGTCTCCAGCTTCGGTTCGACCGTGGGCTTGAATGACGCCAACGCCTGGATGAGGTTCGAGCGGCTGACGATGCCGACGACCTTACCGTCGCGGACGATCGGAATGCGCTTGATGCGATGCCGCTCCAGCAATGCCGCGATCTCGGAGGCCGGCGTGTCCTCGTCGGCGGAGACGACGTCGGTCGACATCAACTCAAACACCTTCTTGCCGTGCGCCTTGGCGAACTCCTCGGCGAGCGTGCTTGCCGGCATGAGGGTTTCAATCCACCACGGATGACGGTGCTCGGCGCCAAGCTCCTCACGCTCGAGAAGATCGGCTTCGCTGAGAATACCGACGAGATCCCCCTCCTCGTCGACCACCGGCAAGGCGCTGATGTCGTGCTCGTAGAGAAGCTTCACAGCGTCCGTCACATCCGCATCTGGCCCGACGGTTACGAGATCGCGGACCATCACATCTTGAGCCTTCATTGTCCCCTCCTGATCGAGCCGCGATCGGCGGCCGCCCGCGCAGCACGAAGCGGACGCCTCCGGTGATGCGAAATGCCCTTAGAACACCTGAGAGAATGTCCAGTACGAGAAGCCGGAGATCATCATCGCCGCCGGCAGCGTGAGAACCCAAGCCAAGGCGATGTTGCGGATCGTCGACCACTGCAGGCCGGAGCCGTTCGAGGCCATGGTGCCGGCGATACCGGACGAGAGCACGTGGGTTGTCGACACGGGCAATCCGTATCCGTCCGCAGCCGCGGTGATCTCGGCGCAGGCGCCTTGTGCGTAAGTCAGATGCGTCTTGCCGATCTTCTCGCCGACGGTGACGACGATGCGTTTCCAGCCGACCATCGTTCCCAGCCCGAGAGCGATGGCCACCGCGATCTTAACCCAGCCCGGGATGAACTTGGTCGCGCTGTCGAGCGACCCCTTACAGGCATTGAGCGTCGCGATATCTTCCTTGCTGAGATCGCTCTCCTTGTCTTTCATCAGAAGACGGATGGTTTCGGAGACCAGATACATATCGTTACGCGTGTTGCCGACGGCATCAGCCGGGAACTTCGCCAGCGAGCCGTATTGCGTGACCTGATTGGAGATGTCGCGCACCAGCACGGCAAGCGAGGGAAAAGTCCCCTCCGTGGCGCACGCGCACGCGCACGCGAAGCAATCCTCGCTATCCCTGATTTCAAAGGAGATTTTTTCATCGCCGGAGGTGGGCTACTGTGATACCCGACAGCGCATCTTAGTGTTCGAGGGCATCACCTGCCCGCCTGAAAGGCCGACGTTCGGTTTCGCATGACTGGCTTGCCAAACTGGCTCAGTGTCGCGCTCAACGGCAGGCTCGAGGCCGTATCGCGCGGCGTGCTCAGGGACAGAGCACAGACGATATCCGACACCTACCGCGCCGGCGGCACCAGCCAGATCATCCGGTCCGACCACGACGCCCTCGCCTATGCCGTCGTGCGCATGCCGGCGACCTACGCGGCCGTGCGCGCATCGCTGGCGCAGGCGATGCAGATCATTCCGGAGTTCGCGCCGCGGTCGATCCTCGACGTCGGCGCCGGACCGGGCACAGCGAGCTGGGCGGCCGCCAATGCCTGGCCATCGATTGAGCGCACCACGCTGATCGATTCGAATGCGCAGTTGCTCGCCTTGGCCCGTCAGCTCGGCGCCTCACGCGACGCACCGGGATTCAAGGGGTCCGTGATACAGGGAGACGCCATGGAGGCGCTCAGCGGCGCGCCCATGGCCGACGCGGTGATGGCGAGCTACGCGCTCACGGAGATCGCTCCCGCCGCGCTGATCGGGATTCTCGCACAGCTATGGAAGTTGACGGGCAGGCTTCTCGTGCTCGTCGAGCCCGGCACCGTGGACGGATTCAAGCGAATTCTTGCCTACCGGGATGTCCTGCTCGTGAGCGGCGCGCAGATTATCGCCCCCTGCTCGCATGAGGGCCTATGCCCTCTCGCCGAAAGCACGCGATGGTGCCATTTCAGCGAACGCCTGCCGCGCTCGCGCGATCATCAGATCACCAAGAGCGCCTGCGTTCCTTTCGAGGATGAGAAGTTCGCCTACTTGATCGCAGGCAAGGGCTTCACCAGCCTATCGAGAGGCAGACGTATCCTTGCCACACCAAAGGTCAGCAAGGGCGGCATATCGCTGACACTCTGCGCGCCGGAGCGCGCAGAGGAACGCGTCATCGGCCGGGCCGAGAAGGTGGCATACAAAGAGGCGAAGCGCTACGCGTGGGGCGACGTCATCGGCTTGTGAACCGAAGGCGTGGCCATCATGAACCCGCGCGCGCTGCGTCGCTCAACGCTTCACCTTGGCGCCATAGGCCGCGTTGTAGGCGTCATAGCCGTCGTCATAGCGCGCGCCCGAATAACCGCCATAGCCGCGCCCGACATAGTAGCCGCCGCCATAGCGATACCCGCCACCATAGCGATACCCGCCGCCGTAGTAGCCGTAACGATATGGTCGTCCGTAGTAACCGACCCCATAAGGGCGGCCATAATAGCCTTCGCGATATCCTCCGCCGTAGTAGCCGTAGCGGCGATATGGCTCGGTCGGCACAAAGTTTACGGTGCGGACGTGACGCACGAGCTTCCGGTAGCAGCAATTGCTGCTGTACCAGACACTGGAGCGCCCGCCGTAATAGCCGTTCCCGTAATAGCCATTCCCGTAGTAACCGTTGCCGTAGTAGCCGTTGGAGTAATAGCCGCCGGCCGTGGCAGGATTCATCGAAAGGCCGAAAGCAAGCAGCACGCAGGAACACAGGATTGCGAAGGTTGTGCGCATGACCAAATCCCCTGGAAAACACTTGGCATTTCAATTGTCAGGTGACGAACATGGTTAATCGTAACGACACAATACACCGCTCACCAGTCCGCTGAGGCGGTAGCGGGACGCCATGCGTGCGCATAAACGCCCGCGCATTCGTACCATTCGTGCTTACCCCTGAAGAGAGTGCGCGTGTCGGGCGCTCACGATGTGAGCCTGCGGCCAATGGCAAGGCCAATGACCAATGCACCGATGAACAGCACCAGGAAAATTCCGAACAGCCATTGCGCGATGGTGGCGGATGTGGCTTCAACGTCGCTGAAGCCGAAGATACCGGCGATGATTGCGATCACCAGAAAGACAAAGGCCCATTTCAGCATCAACCGCTCCTTCCACGTCCGCGTCCCGCTTTTCCAATGAGCGAGCCCGGGGAGGGGTTCCCTGCGCCCTCTCCATTCTCGGGATGAACCTGTATGGCGCGACGCTGCGCGGGTCGCCCGTGGGCCCTTGCATCGCCCCTACTCGGCTCCTTCCCGCGCAAGTGGGAATCCAGGGGGGCCGTAGAGTTTGCGTCGCAGGCCGGGTCCACGCTTCCGCGGGGACGAGCGGAGAACCTTCAGAAGAAATCCAGATATTCTTTCTGTTCCCAGGGCGTGACGTCGGTGCTGTCGCCCTGGTCTTTGAGGTAACGGGCGAGCTCGGCTTCCTTGATCTGCGCATAGTAGTCAACAAAGGCGCTGCCGAAAGCGGTGTGAAAGCGTGCGCAGGCGCGCAATGCGGCGATAGCTTCGCCCAGATTCTTCGGCATCAGCGCGGCCTTGGCTTCGTAAGGCGTGTCGGCGGATGGTCCCGGATCGAGCCGGCGCGCGATGCCGTCGAGCCCGGCGTAAATTTGTGACGCCATGTAGAGATAAGGATTCGCCGCGGGCTCGCCGATGCGGTTCTCCAGATGCGTCGCGGCATCTCCGGGCTCGCCGAGCAGCCGCACCATCGCACCCCGATTGTCGCGCGCCCAGGTAGCGCGGTCGGGTGCCAGCGAATAAGGCCTATAGCGCTTGTAGCCGTTGATCGTCGGCGTCGCGAAGGCGGCAGCCGCGCGCGCATGATCGACGAGGCCACCGAGATAGTGGCGGCCGAGTGTGGAGAGACCGTCGGCGTGCGTGAAGGCGTTGCTGTTGGACTTGGTGTCGATCAGTGACTGATGCAGATGCCAGCCACTCGACATCATCGAGGGCAACGCCGGCCGGCACATGAAGCTCGCGAGATAGCCATTGCGCCGCGCGATCTGTTTCACAGCGCTACGGAATAGGATCATCGTGTCGGCGGCGGCGAGGCCCGTCTGCGGCCGGAAGGTGAATTCACACTGGCTCGGACCAAGCTCGACTTCAACCGAGCGCAGCGGCAGACCGAGTGCGACGACGCCGCGGCGCAACGGTTCGAGCGCCGGGTCGAGCATGTCGAAGCGCGATTCAGTCAGGTATTGATAGCCTTGCGTCAGCAGGCTCACGTCGGGCGCAGCGGGCGGCCAGGTCGCATCGGCAGGCGCAAGGCGTGGATTTTCGATCTTGAACAGATGGAATTCGACCTCGAGCCCGGCGATGAAATCGAAGCCGGCCTTGGCAAGCGCCGCCAGCGCCTCCCGGTAGCGCGCGCGGGTGGAGAACGGCACTGGCTTGCCGTTGCTGAAGTAGATATCGCAAAGCACCCAGCCGGTATTGTTCGCCCACGGCAACACGCGGAAGGTCGAAGGGTCGGCAACCATCATGAAATCGGCGCCGCCCTGCATCTCCGCCATGCCGAAGCCGCCGCCAGCGGTGAACACCGGGAAGACGCTGCGGTGCGAGGTGTCCTTGGCAAGCAGCGTCGTCGTCATGCTGACGCCGGCGCGCAACGCACTGATCGCGTCATCGGCGAGCAGCGTCTTTCCACGCAGGACGCCGTGCTGATCGGCGAAGGAGAAGCGCACGAGTTCAAGATTATCGGCCTTGATGGCGTGCGCTACGTCCTCGGCCATGCGGGACTGGTCTTCGGACCAGAGGTTATGCCGGGAGACGAAGGTGGGGGCCGCGTGGCCGTTATCGAGAGGCATGTGTTGCTCGCTCAACCCTCTCCGCCGTCATGCCCGGCCTTGTTCCGGGCACCCACGTCTTTGCGGCGGACCAACAAGGAAGACGTGGATGGCCCGGACAATCCCCGGCCATGACGTGGATAGGTGGTCGCCTCTCGCAGCGCTTCATCCGATCCAGCTCGCGCCTTGGCGCTTATCGGCTTCCGACCGCTGCCAATAACCCTGCCAATCGTCTGCTGGGCCGATGCCGTCAACCGCCGCCGGCCCGGTCACGCCTGCAGCCTGCGACCCATCAAGCACCATGATCGGCCGCTCGCCTTTGCCGGACTGCTCGATCGCCTGCCGCAACAGCTTGCGATAGGCGATGATCACCTTGTCCGACGTGCCGAGGTGCTCGGTCGTGCGGTCCTGGAGCGCACCCATCGATTCGCAAGCCCATTGGTCGTGCACGTTGATGTCGGCGCCCATGCCGGTAAAGGTCTCGCTCTCCTGCTCGTGCGGATCGAAACCGTAATCATTGCTCTTGTTGCGGTTCGGGACGTAATCGGGAAGCTGGTAGAGCGCGAGGCGCTGGCGCCGCATCTCGTCTTTGTTCACCGGTTCTCCGAACGAGGTGAAGATCGCGTACCAATAGTGCTTGGTGTCATCGATCGGCACATGCCACTGCGAGATCGTCATCTCGCGGCTCATCGGAATGATGAAGGCGTTGGGGAACATCAGATTGGTGACGCGCACATGTGTGCTCGTGTCGCTGATCTGGCGCAGCGTCACCAGGCGGAAGCCGAATTCGGTCTGCTCCACCTCGATTTGCGGGCGGGTAAACTCGCGCATGATGCGCGACATCGGCATGTCGGAGTCCCGCGTGACGTCTCGAAAGACCTTGCCGTAGCTCTGCGAGGGATCGTCGTCGTGGAAGAAGCGGTGCAGGAACGAGGTGTGCACCGGATCGACGCCGACCTCGAGCGACTGCAACCAGTTGCAGTCGATCATGCCTTTGAACGCGAAGGTGTGGCTGTCGGGCGCGATGAAGCAGTCGAAATTCGGGAAGGCCGGCGGCTCGCCCGGGCCCAAGTAAGCAAAGAGGATGCCATTCTTCTCCACCACCGGATAGGACTTCTGCTTGATATTGGCGCAGAGGTTGCTCTCCGGCGGCTCGGCCGGCGTCTCCAGGCACTTGCCGTTCACGTCGAACAGCCAGCCGTGGAACGGGCAGCGCAAGCCGCCATCCTCGAGCCGGCCATAGGCGAGATCGGTGCCGCGGTGCGCGCAATGGCGGCCGACGAGGCCATAGCGCCCCTTGTCGTCCTTGAAAATCACGAGGTCCTCGCCGAACAGCCGCACCGGCTTGATCGGGCGATTGCCGGCGAGTTCGTCCTTGAGCGCCGCCGGCTGCCAATAACGTCGCATCAGATTGCCCGCGGGCGTACCGGGGCCGGTCCGCGTGATGAGTTGGTTTTGCTCCGCGCTCAGCATGTCCGCAGGCTCCTCTCTCTCGCGTGGGGCCGCAAAGCCGTCCCCTCTGTTCGTTGACCGAACAAATGTTCGGAGTTAGATTTAATCGCATTCTAGAACAGACGCCAAGTCCATAAACGAGCCCGCGAACCGCCATCGACATGCCCCGGATAAAACGATCGCAAGCCGAACAGAAGCACGCCGACGCTTCCGGACCCGAATTTCTCGAAGCCTTGGCGCGCGGGTTGCGCGTGGTCGAGGCCTTCGGCCGCGACCGGCGCTGGCTCACGCTCAGCGATGTCGCCCGTCTCGTCGACCTGCCGCGCGCCTCGGTGCGGCGCATCCTCGCCACGCTGGTGGCGCTAGGTTATGCCGAAGTCGATGACCGGCTGTTCCGCCTGACACCGCGCGTGCTGGCACTGGCCGGGGCCTATCTCTCGTCGAACGCCGTTTCCGACATCGTTCAGCCCGCGCTCGAACGGTTAAGCGACGATATCGGTGAAGCCTGCTCGGCCGCCGTGCTCGACGGCATCGAGGTCGTCATGATCGCGCACGCATCGCCGAACCGCATGCTGCCGGTCAGCGCGCAGGTCGGCTTTCGCCTGCCAGCGCTATCGAGCTCGCTCGGCCGCGTCCTGCTGGCGGCGCTCAGCGACAAGCAGGTGGACACCCTTCTCGCCGGCGCGAAGCTTTCGAAATTGACCCCTGCGACGGTCACCGACAAAACCGAATTGCATCGCGCGATCAAAAAAGCGCGCGCCGATGGCTTCTCGCTCGTCGACCAGGAGGCGGAGCCTGGATTTCGGTCGATTTCCGTGCCGCTAAAACGCCGCGACGGCCGAACGGTCGCCGCGCTGAACGTCGGAGTCCACACCGAGCGCGTTCCGCTCGATGCCATGCGCAAGGTGTTCCTGCCGCGGTTATGGGCGCTGGCCGAGGCCTTGGCACCGCAATTGATCTAAACGGAACCCACAACGAAAACGGCCGGCGAATGGCCGGCCGCCTCGATATTCGTATCGCATTTGGTCAGCTGACGTGACGGGTCGCCCAGCCCAGGTCCATACGGCGGCGCCAAGCGGTCTGACGGAGGCCGAGCAGCCGGCTGGCCGTGGTCTTGGCCTCGGCGCGGGTCGCTGCGGCACAGGTGCGATATTCGAGATCGGACACGCGCGACACCAGCGGCTGCTTGCGGAACAGACGGGCGAAGGTGCCGGCGCCCCCATTGAGCTTCAAATCGGACAGCGCATGGGCGACGTTGCCGGCGTGGCCGAACGCGATCACCCGGCCGGTGAGGGTGTGACGCACTTCGTAGACCCCGGGACCGATCGGCGCTTCGACGTGATCGCCGCTTTGCGCGTCAGGAAAACGCTTCCAACCGCTCCAGGTCTGGACCATGCAACACCCTTTAAATTCGTAAGCTGAAAAACCGCCATGCAGCAACGCAACACCTAAGCATTCGTTCCGCGCGGTCAACGCCCGCGACAGCTCTCATTGTTAATAAAGCATCCCCGTCCCGGGGAATTGATACCAGTCAAAAAGAGGGGCGTGTGGTAGGCGAAGGCGTTACCGCTAATGCCCCGGCAGAACCAAGACTTTCGGCTTAACGGGCAGGCTGGTATTTGACAGCACAAGCGATGGGACCTCGGCCACCTCGACATCCCATTCCTGGCGTACGCGCTGCAGAAAACGATCGAGCGTATAGGCGCTGAAATAGTGCATCGGAATCATTAGCGGCGCCTTGAGCGATTTCAGCACCTCGATCATGCCGTCGAGATCGAGCGTATAGCTGCCGTCCACCGGCACCAGCACGACATCGACACGGCCGATCTCATTGAGCTGCTGCTGCGTCAGCGTGTGATGCAAATGCCCGAGATGGGCGATGCAGAGATTGGCCATCTCGAAGACGAAGATGGAATTGCCGTGAAACTCCGTCGCGCCGTCCCAGGAGCGGATGTTGGTAGGCACGTTGCGCACCCGCACATCTTTGTATTGCAGGTCGATACGGGCCGGCTTCTGAGCATCGACCCAGCCGCGCAGCACGTATTTGATGCCCGGGTCGGGATGATCCGTGTAATGCGTCGAATGCGCGTGGTTCATCGTCGCGATGTCGGGCAGCACCGGCGGACGCACATAGTCGTTGTAATCCGTGGCGATACGCACAAGCTGTGGACTTTCAATCAGGAAGGTCGAATGGCCGATATAGCTCAGGCGCACCTGATCGGCATTCAGCGCAACAAGGCGGAAGGCGGCGGGTTCGGCAAAGGGCGCCCGTTCGGCGACGAGGCCGGGGCAGCTCTCGGTCATTTCGGGCTTCGCCGTGGGCGGAGCCGGCGCCGCGCCTTGCGCCAAGGCTGTACTGCCCGCCAGGACGGCCCACGCCGCCGCGAGCACTTTCAAAAAAGCACGACGCATCGTGTCACCCGCACAGATCCGGCGGGCGCAAATCTGGCATGGTTCGCCGAAGGCCGATAGCGGCCTCACGCGGAAATGAGGATGAGGCCGAGGCCCTTTGAGGCTCGGCGCTCGCGCCGAGCACCTCAGGGCGACGGCGGGCTCAAAACGATTCGAAATACCTGCGGTCGCGCATGGAGACGATAATGCCGCGCGGCGTCACCACGACCCAGCGGCCGTCCTGGCGCTTGATCTGCTCAACCGGGCCAAGACCCGGCAACGGCGCGCCCGGGACCACTTCGTAAATCTCGCCATGGCCTTCGACATAGACGTAGCCGTCGCGGGCATCGCGGATCCACCAGCCCGGCACGATCGACGAGCGCATGGTTGGCGGCTGAGGCGCCGGAGGAGGCTCAGCCGCCACCGAAGCAACCTGCGCCGGGCGTGGCTGCGGGATCGGCGTGGGCGTCGTGGCAGCCGCTGCGGACTGGTCGGCGGGCGCTGGCGCGGCTGTCTGCGGCGCCGAGATCGAGCCGGTGACGTCCGCGCTCTCTTTCTTGATGCGCTCCGCGAGTTTGTCGTTGAGCTTGGCAATCTGCGTGCGCGCAGCCTTGTTCGCGGTATCGAGATTCGCCTTCAGCGTCGTGACCTCTTTGGTGAGATGCGCGATCGACTGCTGCAAGGCTTTCCGTTCTTCGATGCTGGCGACATCGACATGCGGCGCTTCCGGCTTGCTGAAGGCACCATTCGCAAGTGCACCGATCACGACGCCGAGGGCGGCGGCAATCGTAAGCGAGGCGGCCAGCAAGGCATAGCGCTTATGGCGGGGCGTGAAGGCCGAGGCGCGCGGCGCTTCTGCGGGCCTCACGTAAAGCGCGGGCGGCAGCACCTCCGGCGCCGAGCCGGCTTCGCTCTTAGGCATCTCGCGAGCAGGTGATTCGCCGGCCGGCGAAACCGTCGGCGCGTCCTCGACCGGATCGAACATGTTCGTTTCGGATCCCACCACCGGCGCCGGTTCATCGGCGGCCGGCGAGAGCGGCGGCGATTCGACGCTTGGGAGCGCGCTCTTCTCGCTCTTGGCTGCCGACGGGGTGGCCGCATTCTCAGGAGTCGCCGACGCGTCGCTACCGGTGGGCTCGCTATCCTTGCGCTCGGCCATGGCCTGTCCTCGCAATTGGCTGTTCACCAATCGCTAACCACGTTCGGTTACCAAGTGGTTACCAAAAGCTTGCCGTCGCGGTTCCGGCGGCCTAAGCAGCTCTCGAGGACCTTGCACGCCGCGTGCTCTCTCGTTCTAGGAGCACACACCGGACAGCGTGAGACAGCCGGGCTTTAGCCCCGGCGTCTCACGCCGAGGCCTTTTCTCCAGTTTCGGTCATTCCGGGACGCGCCGTTAGACGCGGGCCCGGAATCCATACTCCCGGTGGTGGTTATGGATTCCGGGCTCGTCCGCCGCTGCGCTGCGCGCGACGGCGAACGCCCCCGAATGACGACGGCTCTCAGACCACCAATCCGCTCTCGGCGGCGCGGGCCTTGAGCGATACCGCCGGGCGGGCGCCGATGTGCTGGATCACTTCCGCCGCGGCGAGGCCGCCGAGACGCGCCGCCGTGCGGTGATCTTTGCCGCGCGCAAGGCCGACGAGGAAGCCGGCAGCGAACAGATCACCGGCGCCGGTGACGTCCGCCACCTGCTCGATCGGCTCGGCCGGGACCGCTTCCACCGCATCCTTGCTGACGACGACGCAGCCCTTCTCGCTGCGGGTGACGACCGCGAGCTTGGCTTCGCCACGCAGCGCCTTCACCGCGGTGTCGAAGTCGGATGTCTCATAGAGGCTGTGCAGCTCGTGCTCATTAGCGAAGACGAGATCGACAGTGCCCTTGCGGATCAATTCAAGGAATTCGGCACGATAGCGATCGACGCAGAACGCGTCCGACAGCGTGAGCGCGACGCGGCGCCCGTTCTTGTGCGCGATATCGGCCGCCTTGACGAAGGCTTCCTTGGCCTGCGGCGGATCCCACAAATAGCCTTCGAGATACACAACCTCGGAAGCGGCGATTGCCGCCTCGTCGAGATCGCCGGGGCGCAAATCCTGCGCCGCGCCGAGATAGGTGTTCATGGTGCGCTCGCCGTCCGGCGTCACCATGATGTAGCAGCGCGCAGTCGACGGGCCGTCCGCCGCCGGCTTTGTGTCGAAGGCGACGCGGGCGGCACGGATGTCGTGCGCAAAGGCGCGGCCGAGATCGTCGTCCTTGACCTTGCCGACAAAGGCAGCGCGCGCGCCGAAGCTGGCGACGCCGACAATAGTATTAGCCGCGGAACCGCCGGAGCTCTCCGATGCCGGGCCCATGGCCGCATAGATCGACGCCGCGCGCGCCTCGTCGATCAGCGCCATGGCGCCTTTATTCATGCCATGCGCAACCAGGAAATCATCCTCAGCGCGGGCGATCACATCGACGATGGCGTTGCCGATACCGAGCACGTCGTAGCGGGAAGCGGTCATGCGGGTTCCTCATGATAAAACGCGGCGCACTATAACGGCTGAATGATCCGAGGCAATGCGACGGGCGCATGGGTTCATGATCGTCAGGAGCGCCGGAACATGCTCTAAGCTGCGGGCGGAGGCCCACTGAACCTATGTCGCTTGCGCGCGATATCACCACCGTTGGCGGCGGCACGCTGGTGTCGCGGCTGCTTGCCTACTTTCGCGATGCCGCCATCGCCGCGCTGCTCGGCGCGGGGCCGTTCTCGGAGGCTTTCTTCGCGGTTCTGCAAGTGGTGAACTTCTTCCGCCGCCTGCTCGCGGAGGGCGCGCTGAACGCAGCCTTCGTGCCGATCTGGCTGAAGTTGCGCGGCGGCGAGGACGGCGCCGCCAATGCCGACCAGTTCACGCGGCGCAGCCTCGTGGCGATGCTGTGCATCACCGGCATCGCCGCCCTGTTTACTGTGGTGCTTGCGCGTTATGTCGTGATGGCGATTGCGCCCGGCTTCGATGAGACGCGCCGGCAGGTGGCGAGCGTCTATCTGCTCATCGTCGCGCCTTACATCGTTCTCGTTGGCCTGATCGCAGTCGCCGCCGCGGCCTTGAACGCGGAGGGGCGCGTCGGCGCGGCGACCATCAGCACGATCCTGTTCAATGTCGTGATGGTGCTGACGCTGCTGTGGCTGTTCGGCGTGCACACCAGTCAATTCTCCACCGGCGTATGGCTTTCGGTCGCGGTCGTCATCGCCGCCATGATCCAGTTTGTGGTGACGCTGGGGGCGTGGCTGCTCACCGGCCGCCGCTGGCATTCCGCACGCGCGCGCGTGCCGGATCAGACACGAACGCTGTTTACGCGCGCTTTCCCCGGGTTGATCGCTGCGGGGATTCCGCAACTCAAGTTGATCGCGGCCGCGGCCATCGTCTCGTCGTCCGACGCGGCGGTGTCGTGGCTCTATTACGCCAATCGTCTGTACGAGTTGCCTCTCGGCGTCGTCTCGATTGCCGTTACGGCGGTGATCGTGCCGCGCATCGCCGCCGCGGTGCGCACGAGCGACACGCGTTCGTTCGCCGAGGCGCAGTCGCGGGCCTTCGAAATCGCGCTCGGCCTGGCGCTGCCGGCGGCGACAGGCTTTGCCGTGCTGGCCGTGCCGATCGCGGGCGGCCTGTTCGAGCGCGGCGCCTTCGGCGAGCAAGACACCATCGCCGTTGCGGCGGCGCTCGCCGCGATGTGCGCGGGCCTGCCCGGGCACGTGCTGGAGAAGGTGTTCGGCGCGGTGTCCTTCGCGCACGAGGACACGCATACGCCGATGCTCGCCGCGCTGTGCGGCCTCGCCACCGCGATCGTCGCCGGCGTGCTGCTGTTCCCACGTTTCGGTCACGCCGGGGTCGCCGCGGGCATCGCCATCTCCGGCTGGGTGGGGGCGACGATCCTCGGGATCACATTGTATTGGCGCGGCTGGCTGCGGCTCGATGCTGGCGCGGCGCGGCGGCTGCCGCGCATCGTGATCGCGACAGCGGTGATGGGCGCCGCCGTCGCCTACGGCCATTATGCCGGGCACCTGCTGCTTCCGGCCGCGTCGGTCTCGCCGCTTGGGCGGCTCGCCATCCTCCTCGTCCTCGTCGTGGCAGGGGTCGCGGTCTACGCCGCTGCGCTGCAAATCCTCGGCGTGGCGCGGCTCAAGGATATCGCGACCGCGGTCAAGACGCGGGCCTGAACCCCTTGCCCAAGGCCGCCTCGGCGTGGCATGGGTCCGCGCTCAAACTCAAGAGGCACGGCAATGGCGTTCAAAGAGCGCGTGTTTTCGGGCGTGCAGCCGACCGGCAATCTGCACCTCGGCAATTATCTCGGCGCGATCACCAAGTTCGTGGCGCTGCAGGACAAATATGACTGCATCTATTGCGTGGTCGATCTGCACGCCATCACCGTGTGGCAGGACCCGGCCGAACTGCCGCGTGCGACGCGCGAGGTGACGGCGGCGTACATTGCTTCCGGCATCGATCCGAAGAAGAACATCGTCTTCAATCAGAGCCAGGTGGCCGAGCACGCCGAGCTTGCCTGGGTGTTCAACTGCGTGGCCCGCCTCGGCTGGCTCAACCGCATGACGCAGTTCAAGGAGAAGGCCGGCAAGGATCGCGAGAACGTCTCGGTCGGCCTCTATGCCTATCCGAACCTGATGGCGGCTGACATTCACGTCTATCGCGCCACGCATGTGCCGGTGGGCGAGGACCAGAAGCAGCATCTCGAGCTCGCGCGCGACATCGCGCAGAAGTTCAACACCGATTTCGCCGCATCGATCGAAGCGCATGGCTATGGCGATGCGTTCTTTCCGCTGCCGGAGCCGCTCATTCAAGGTCCGGCGACGCGGGTGATGTCGCTGCGCGACGGTTCGAAGAAGATGTCGAAGTCAGAGCCGTCTGATTATTCGCGCATCAACCTGACCGACGATGCCGACGCCATCGCGCAGAAGATCCGCAAGGCCAAGACTGATCCGGAGCCGCTGCCAAGCGAGGAGAAGGGCCTGGAGCCGCGCCCCGAGGCGGACAACCTGGTGGGCATCTACGCCGCACTGAACAATACGACCAAGGCAGCGGTGCTGGGCGAGTTCAGCGGCGCGCAGTTCTCGACCTTCAAGTCGGCGCTGGTTGATCTCGCAGTTGCGAAGCTCGGGCCGATCGGCGCCGAGATGAAGAAACTGGTGCAGGACCCGATCTACATCGACTCCGTGCTCGCCGACGGCTCGCAGCGCGCGCAAGTGATCGCCGCCGAGACCATGAAGGCGGTCAAGGACATCGTCGGCTTCGTGCGGCGGTAGCTCCCAGCGTGGCTTGTGGCCACGGCTCCGGCCGTGCCACCATTCCCGCATCAGGCAAGCCGAGACGGCAGCGGGGGCGACGATGCCGAGCAAGCGCCGCAGTTATGAGGCCGGGCATAAGCGCAAATACCTCGTTGTCGTCGACGACACCGAGGAATGCGACCGCGCCATCTTTTGGGCGGCCAAGCGCGCCCGCCGCACCAAATCACAGATCGTGATGCTGCGCGTGATCGATCCGGGCGACCGCAACCAGCAATGGCTGGGCGTTGCCGACATTATGGCGGCCGAGCAGATGGAGGCGGCGAATGCCGCGCTCGACAAGTTCGACGCGCGCATCCGGGAAATCGCCGATTTCACCCCCGAGCGGGCGATCCGCGAGGGCGATATCACCGAGGAAATCTTCCAGCTGATCGACGAGGACGCCGACATCGGCATCCTGGTCCTGGCAGCGGCGACGTCCAAGGACGGACCCGGCCCGCTGATCACCAGCATCGCCAAGACCGCTGGAACGTTCCCGATTCCTGTGGCGATCGTGCCCGGCCACCTCAACGACGCCGATCTGGAGGCGATGGCGTGAAGAGAACCGACCCTCAGTTGACCCCGGCCAGCCGAAGCGCCATTTATCGAGTGTAACCCTGCCATCCACGGGCCTTGAACCCGCAAGGAGCGCTTAAAATGTTCATCCAGACCGAAGCGACGCCAAATCCGGCGACGCTGAAATTCCTCCCCGGGCGGGCCGTTCTCGAGACCGGCACCCTCGACATGGAGACCCGCGAGGCTGCCGCGCAATCACCGCTGGCGGAGCGCCTGTTCGACATTCCCAACGTGAGCGGCGTGTTCTTCGGTTCCGATTTCATCTCGGTGACCAAGGCCGACGGCGAGTGGCAGCAGATGAAGCCGGCGATCCTCGGCGCCATCATGGAACATTACATGTCGGGCGCGCCGCTGCTGGCCGAGACGGACGCCGCCGCCCCCGCCAGCGACGAGTTCTTCGACGAAGCCGACGAAGAGACCGTCACCATCATCAAGGACCTGCTGGAGACGCGCGTGCGCCCGGCGGTGGCCGGCGACGGCGGCGACATCACCTTCAAGGGCTACAAGGAAGGTGTCGTGTTCCTGCACATGAAGGGCGCCTGCTCGGGCTGTCCTTCCTCGACCGCGACGCTCAAGCACGGCATCCAGAACCTGCTGAAGCACTTCGTGCCGGAAGTGACGGAAGTCCGGCCGGTTTAACTTACTCTGTCATTCCGGGGCGCGGGCTTTGGCCCGCGAGCCCGGAATCCATAACCCCGGCGCTGGGGATATGGATTCCGGGTTCGCTCGCTTTGCTCGCGCCCCGGAATGACGCCGTTGCTTTTGTTCGCGCATTGGTAACACTGACAACATGCGCATCTTCGCCATCGATACCGCAATCGAGGCCTGCTCGGCCGCCGTGCTCGACACCGAGCGCGGCGCGATCCTGGCGCGTGAATCTCTGCCGATGACGCGCGGCCATGCCGAAGCGCTGATGCCGCTCATCAAGCGCGTGCTCGACCGCGCCGCGCTCGATATCGCGTCCTACGGCCGCATCGCGGTGACCACCGGGCCGGGCAGCTTCACCGGCTTGCGCGTCGGCATCGCCGCCGCCCGCGGCATCGGGCTCGCGGCTGGGAAGCCGGTCGTCGGGCTCTCGACACTCGCTGTCTTCGCCGCGCCCTTCATCGCCGCCGACGACACGAAGCCCGTCGTGGCGGTGATCGATGCGCGGCATGAGCACGTCTATCTGCAAGTCTTCGGCCCCGGCGGCCATACGCTGGTGGCGCCGCGCGTCGCCCCGCTCGCCGAGGCCATCCACGCGGCCGCCAACAGCGGCGCGCCGCGCCTTGTCGGCACCGCCGCCAAAACGCTCGCCATGGCTTGGCCCGCCGATGAACGGCCGCCGAGCATCGTGCAGCAGCAGGCGGCACCCGATATCGACTGGGTGGCGCGACTCGGCGCCGCCGCGCTCGACACCGGCGCGCCGCCGAAGCCGCTTTATCTTCGCGCACCCGACGCGCAGCCCCAGGACGCGGCGCAACTGGCACGGCGATGATCGGGTTCCTCAACACTTTGTTCACGCGCGGCGAGCCGGCCGTGTCGGAGGCTACGGCACGCGACGCCTCGGCAATTGCCGCACTGCATGCGGCCTCATTCCGCCGCGGCTGGAGCGAGCAGGAAGTGGAAACGTTGCTGCTCGACCGCGCCGTGATTGCGCATCGTGTCACAATCGCGAACAAGGTCACCGGTTTCATCATGTCGCGCAAAGCCGCCGACGAAGCAGAAATCTTGTCGGTCGCGGTGAATACGCGTCAGCGCCGACGCGGGCTCGCGCGCAGCCTGCTGACGCTGCATCTGCGGCGGCTGGCGGGCCTGGGCGCGCGCACCGTATTTCTCGAAGTCGACGAAAACAACACGCCGGCACTCCGGCTCTATGACCGCGCGGGCTTCCGCGAAGTCGGCCGACGCCCTAACTATTATCCCGCCGCCGCCGGCAAAACCGCCACGGCACTGGTGCTGCGGCGCGATCTTATCTAAGCACCAATAGACAGGGGCCGCGCCCGATATGTTACAAAGAGCGGGGCCGCAGGAAGCCGGAACGCAATGGTCACTACGCCAGTAAAACACGCCGAAAAGAGAAACATCGAGGCCCTCTGCGCGGCCAAGGGCATGCGCATGACCGAGCAGCGCCGCACAATTGCGCGCGTGCTCGCCGACGCCGACGATCATCCTGACGTGGAAGAGCTGTACCGCCGCTGCGTGAAGGTGGACGACCGCATCTCCATTTCGACCGTGTACCGCACGGTGCGCCTGTTCGAGGACGCCGGTATCATCGAGCGGCACGATTTCCGCGAGGGCCGCGCCCGCTACGAGACGAGTCCGGAGTCGCACCACGATCATCTGATCAATTTGCGCAATGGCGAGGTGATCGAATTCCAGTCAGAGGAGATCGAGCGGCTCCAGGCCGAGGTCGCGCGGCGCCTCGGTTACAAGCTCGTCGACCACCGGCTCGAGCTCTACGCGGTTCCGCTGAGCGACGATAAGAAATAGAAGCGGCGCATGTCGCGTCGACATGAACCCACACTCCGCTCATTCCCGCGCAAGCGGGAATCCAGAGCCACGATCACAGAGCTAGTAAGAACTGGGTTCCCGCTTTCGCGGGGACGAGCGGGTGGATGACCCATGGCACGCGCGCTGTTCATCGCGGTCTTCTTCGTCACGATGACGCCGCTGCTGATTTCCATTCAATGGGTGCTCGGCAAACTGGGTCTGCCCGGCTGGGGCTTCATCTGCTCGAATTATTATCGCGTGCTGGCGCGGCTGCTGCGCATAAAGGTGCGCGTTGTCGGGACGCCGCCACGCGACCGCGCCGTGCTGTTCGTGTCCAATCATGTGTCGTGGGCGGACATCGTGGTGATCGGATCGATCTCGCCGGTCGCCTTTGTCGCCAAGCGCGAAGTGGCGAGTTGGCCGCTGGTCGGCATCACCGCGAAGATACAGCGCACGGTCTTCGTCGAC
The DNA here is from genome assembly GCA_036494425.1 of Pseudolabrys sp. GTDB lineage: Bacteria > Pseudomonadota > Alphaproteobacteria > Rhizobiales > Xanthobacteraceae > Pseudolabrys. Next base: position 16,323 of record DASXOK010000656.1, on the reverse strand, counting down.
CGCAAACGGCGGCACCAGGCGACCGACGCTGTTGCGCAGATCGTCAACCGCCTGAAGGGCGGGACCTCGGTGGTGCTGTTCGCCGAAGGCACATCGAGCGACGGCAACCGCGTGCTGCCGTTCCGCTCGGCACTGCTCGGTGCGGTGGAGGAAGCGGCAAGCCACAGCGACGCCGCCGGGCAGATCCTGATCCAGCCGATGTCGATCTGCTACACGGCCCAGCACGGCATGCCGATGAGCCGGCAGGAGCGGCCCTTGGTCGCGTGGTATGGGGACCTCGATTTCGTCCCACACATCAAGAGGCTGATCCAGCAGGGCGTGGTCGACGCCGTGGTCACCTACGGCGACCCGGTTGCAGCCGACGGCTCTCTCGACCGCAAGGCCATGACCAGGCGCCTGGAAGGAGCCGTGCGGCGCCAGATGACAGGGGCCTTGCGCGGCCGCACCCTGGCGCCCGAAAAGGCCTGAGCGGCGTATCTTTTTGAGCCGAAAGGCGCTATTACGCGCCCGCGCGCCACGCTTGGGGACTTACGTCTTGAAATTGTTATGATTTTCAAAGGCATGGGTAGTCAGGACAGCCCCGGCGCGGCACGATAGAATGGCATTCGCGTCGCATCGAAACGGCATGAGCAAAGCCCGCAAAGTCCACGTCAAGTCGTTCGGCTGCCAGATGAACGTCTACGATTCGCATCGTATGGCGGACACGCTGGCGCCCGCGGGTTTCACCGAGACCGAGCGGCCGGAAGACGCCGACCTCGTCATCCTCAACACCTGCCACATCCGCGAGAAGGCGGCCGAAAAAGTTTATTCCGAGATCGGCCGCATCCGCGTGATGAAGGAGGAGGCCGCCGCGCAAGGCCGCCGCGTGCTGATCGCCGTCGCCGGCTGCGTGGCTCAGGCCGAGGGCCAGGAGATCATGCGCCGGGCCGGCGCGGTCGATCTCGTGGTCGGCTCGCAGAATTATCATCGCCTGCCGGAAATGATCGCGCGGGCCGATGACGGTGAGAAGATCGTCGACACCGAATTCCCGGTCGAGGACAAGTTCGATGCGCTTGCCGCGCCTGCGCGCGAAACGATCCGCCAACGCGGCGTCGCGGCCTTCGTCACGGTGCAGGAAGGCTGCGACAAGTTCTGCACGTTCTGCGTCGTTCCTTATACGCGCGGCGCCGAAATCTCGCGGCCGGTCGAGAAGATCGTCGGCGAGGTCGAGCGGCTCGCCGCCGCCGGCGTGCGCGAGGTGACGCTGATCGGGCAGAACGTGAATGCCTATCATGGGCTCAATGCGAACGGCGCGTCCGCATCGCTCGGCGCACTGCTGCGGCAGCTCAGCGACGTGCCCGGCATAGTGCGCTTGCGCTACACTACCAGCCATCCGAACGACATGGATGACGACCTGATCGCCGCGCATGCCGATCTGCCGGCGCTGATGCCCTATGTGCACCTGCCCGTTCAGTCCGGCTCCGACCGCATCCTCGCGGCGATGAACCGCAAGCACACGCGCGCGCACTATCTTGCCGCGATCGCGCGCCTGCGCGCCGCGCGGAGCGACCTCGCCTTTACGTCCGATTTCATCGTCGGCTTTCCCGGCGAAACGGAGGAGGATTTCCGCGACACGCTGACGCTGGTCGAGGAGGTCGGCTTGGCGGGCGCCTATACTTTCGCCTATTCCCCGCGCCCCGGCACGCCGGCCGCCGACCTGGACGACCAAGTGTCCGATGCGGAGAAATCCGAGCGTCTACAACGGCTCCAGGCCCTGATCACCCGCCATTGGCACGGATTCAACGCCAGTTTCGCGGGCAAAACCCTCAACGTGCTTCTGGAAAAGCCGGGCAAGCTCCCTGGGCAACTGGTCGGCAAGTCCCCATATTTGCAAGCGGTACAGGTCATGGCGCCGCGCTCTTTGATCGGAACCGTGGTGCCTGTGACCATTACGCAGATTGGGACCAATACCCTGTTCGGCACGATCACCGGAGCCGTCGCGGCGCCGGTCCTTGCCACCGCTGGAGCCTAGAACGACCTTTGCGCACACCGGATCCCGTGATCCCGTCCGCCGCCGCCTCCGAAGAGACGGCCACAACGCAGGTCGTGCTTGCCTTCGAAGACAACAAGCTCGCCTCCAATCTCTTCGGCCAATACGGACAGAACCTGGCGCTGATCGAGCGCCGGCTCGGCGTAACCGTGGACTCGCGCGGCAACCACGTGACGCTGGAAGGCTCGCGCGCGGCCTGCGAACAGGCGCGGCGCGTGCTCGAAGGCCTCTACGAGCAGACCAAGCGCGGGCGCGATCTGTCGCAAGGCGATGTCGAAGGCGCCATCCGCCACGCGATCGCGCAAGGCTCGCTGTTCGATTTCGATCCGGCAACGACGCGCTCCGGCTTCGAGGAAATCAACCTGCGCAAGCGCCCGGTGCGGGCGCGCACCGCCGCGCAGGACGCCTACATCCGCGCGCTCAAGCGCCATCACCTTGTGTTCGGCACAGGCCCCGCCGGCACGGGCAAGACCTGGCTCGCCGTCGCACAGGCCGTGCAGATGTTCGAGCGTAAGGAAGTCGATCGCATCATCCTGTCGCGGCCGGCAGTGGAAGCGGGCGAAAGGCTGGGCTTCCTGCCCGGCGATATGCGCGAGAAGGTCGATCCCTATTTGCGACCGATCTATGACGCGCTTTACGATCTGATGGATGCGCGCATCGTCGAACGCGCGCTGCAAGGCGGCGAGATCGAGATCGCGCCGCTCGCCTTCATGCGTGGACGCACATTGGCAAACGCCGCCGTCATCCTCGACGAAGCGCAGAACACCACATCGATGCAGATGAAGATGTTCTTGACGCGCCTGGGCGAGAACAGCCGCATGATCGTCACCGGCGACCCGAGCCAGGTCGATCTGCCGAACGGGCAGATCTCCGGACTCGCCGAAGCGGTGAGGTTGCTCGACGGCGTCGAAGGCATCGGCCATGTCGCCTTCTCGCATGAGGACGTCGTCCGTCACGAACTGGTGGCGCGCATCGTGGCAGCCTATGACCGCGCTGCGCCCAAGCGCGACGGCAAGGGGCGCGAGGGCCAGGAATGAGTGCGCAACAGAGGCGGCCCGCCGCCACGCCATCGGTCGATATCCAGATGCAATCGCCGCTGTGGGATCAGGAGCCGGCGGCCGAGGATACCGTGCGCGAGGCCATCGCCGCCGCCGCCAAACGGGTTCCCGCCGCGGGCGAAGTGAGCGTCGCGCTCACGGATGACGCGGCGATCCAGACGCTCAACCGCGACTGGCGCGGCTTCGATAAACCCACGAATGTGCTGTCATTTCCCGCCTCGGCGCCGAAAGCCAAGGGGTTTCCGGTACTTCTGGGTGACATCATCATCGCTTATGAAACTTTGGCGCGCGAGGCCGTCGAGGAGAAAAAGCCGGTGCTCCATCATCTGGCCCATCTCGCCGTGCATGGTTATCTGCATCTCTTAGGCTACGATCATCAGACTGATTCTGAGGCTGACGCCATGGAAGGGCTCGAGCGGGAGATCCTGAACGTTCTGCGCATCGCCGATCCCTACCGTGATCCTGCGCAGGGCGACGCCTAACTGCCATGCCCGACAGCGACCCAACCAGTACCAGTTCCGTAGGCGCGCCGTACGAGCCGCGCCATCTCCCCGTGCCGGTCGCGCCGCCGCGCGAGAACGGCGAAAACTGGTTCACGCGGACCTTCCGCGCCCTCTTCGGCTGGAAGCCGAGCAGCATCCGTGCCGACCTCAAGGACGTCCTCGATGCCATGACGCCCGGCGAATCCGGCTTCTCGCCGGAAGAAAGCCGGATGCTCAAGAATATCCTGGGCCTGCGCGAGCGGCGCGTGGGTGACGTGATGATCCCGCGCGCGGACGTCATCGACGTGCAGCAGGACATCCAGCTCGGCGAACTGGTACGCGTCTTCGAACGCGCCGGCCATTCGCGGCTCGTCGTCTACAACGACACGCTCGACGATCCGGTCGGCATGGTGCACATCCGCGACCTGATCGCATTCATGACCGCGCGGGCGGCGGTCGACCCCGACAAGAACGCCAAGCGCAAGAAGCCGTTGCCGGCGGGGCTTGATTTCAAGGCGATCAATCTCGCCACGCCTTTGTCGGCGACCAAGATCGTGCGCGAGATATTGTTCGTGCCGCCGTCGATGCGGGTGATCGACCTGCTCGCGCGCATGCAGGCAACGCGCATTCACCTCGCGCTGGTGGTCGACGAATATGGCGGGACCGACGGCTTGATATCGATCGAGGACATCGTCGAGCAGATCGTCGGCGAGATCGCCGACGAGCATGACGAGGACGAGCAGGCGGACGTGGTCCGCCAATCGGACGGGTCTTATGTCGCCGACGCGCGCGCCAACCTCGAAGACGTGGTGGGGATCGTCGGCCACGACTTCGAATTGGGAGAAGCGGCGGACGAGGTCGATACGCTCGGCGGCTATCTGGTGACACGCGCCGGGCGGCTGCCGCTGCGCGGCGAATTGATCCCGGGTCCGGGCCTGTTCGAGTTTGAAGTGCTGGATGCCGATCCGCGCCGCATCAAACGCGTGCGCATCACGCGGCTGAAGGAAAAGCGCGAGCGCGCGCGCGAGCCGCGCCGCCGCGGCGAGCCGGACGCGGTGCTGGCCGGCACGACTCCGCCAACGTTGAATATCGATGAGTCCGCCGGATCGCCCGGCACGCCGCCCCAGACACAGCGCCCGTGACCCTCACCCGTTTCGCCACATCGGCTGCGCACGCCGTCGTGCTCGCCTACGGCTGGCGCCGCGCCGGCATCGCCTTCCTTGCCGGCGCAGCCTCGGCGCTGGCGCTGGCGCCGGTGAATGCCTGGCCGATCCTGTTCCTGACCTTTCCGGTGCTCATCTGGCTGGTGGACGGCTCGACCGCGGGGCGCTGGAACGGCGTCTGGTCGGCGGCCATCGCCGGCTGGTGCTTCGGCTTCGGCTATTTCCTATGCGGGCTTTACTGGGTCGGCTACGCGTTCCTGGTCGATGCCAAGACCTTCGGCTGGCTGCTGCCGGTGGCGGTCGCCGGCCTGCCGGCCTATCTCGCGATCTATACCGGGCTGGGGCTCGCCGCGGCGCGGCTGATCTGGGTGCGTGGCGTCGAGCGTATTCTCGCGCTCGCCGCGATGCTGACGATCGCCGAATGGCTGCGCGGGCATTTGCTCAGCGGCTTTCCCTGGAACACTTTCGGCTATGCGCTCACTTCGCCGCTGGTGCTCGCCCAAAGCGTGTCACTGGTCGGCATCTGGGGGCTGACGTTCTTCGCGATCGCGATCTTCGCCAGCCCAGCCGTCCTCGCCGACGAAAAGATCGATACGCCGCGCCCCTATCGCGCGCCGATCGCCGCGCTCTTGGTGCTTGCCGCCTTCACCGCCTATGGCGCCGCACGGCTGTGGATGCACCCGACGACTTACGTCAACGGTGTGGTGCTCCGCGTCATGCAGCCGGATCTGCCGCAGGACGCCAAGTTCAACTACTCCGCCAAAGATGAAGTGATGGCGCGCTATCTGCGCCTCTCCGGCCGCTCGACCGGGCCCGACGCGCAAGGTCTGAGCAACGTTACGCATCTGATCTGGCCGGAGGCCGCGTTCCCCTTTTTCCTGACGCGCGAGCCTGACGCACTGGCGCAGATCGCTTCGCTGCTCAAACCGAAGACCGAGCTGATCACGGGCGCGGTGCGCGCCGCGCCGACGCCGGACGGCGACCGGGTCACGAGCGCATACAATTCAGTCTACGTGATCGACGCCGATGGCTCGATCCGCGGCATCTACGACAAAGTCCATTTGGTGCCGTTTGGCGAATACCTGCCATTCCAGAGCTTCCTGGAACGATTGGGCCTGATGCAGCTCACGAAAGTCGCGGGTGGATTTTTATCTGGCGACCACCGCCGCGCGATGGACGTTTCCGGCGCGCCGAAGATGCTGCCGCTCATCTGTTACGAGGCAATCTTCCCGGGCAGCGCTGTTCCGCCTGGCGAACGGCCCGGCTGGATCGTGAATGTGACCAATGACGGCTGGTTCGGAATGAGTTCAGGACCCTACCAGCACTTTGCGCAAGCGCGCGCGACGGCGATTGCTGAGGGCCTGCCGCTGGTGCGCGCTGCCAATACCGGCATTTCGGCGGTGATCGATCCGGTCGGACGCATCGTCAACTCACTACCGCTGGGCGCCGAGGGCGTGTTCGATTCGCGGCTCCCCCATGCACTCGGACCCACCACATATGTGAATTTTGGGGCGTACGCATTGATTCTATCTTTGGTAGTAAGTCTCTTTATCGTCGCGCGTAAGCGAATGCTAGCATAGATTGCATTAGATGCTGTCGCGGTCCCAAGTTGTTGCAGCGACTAAAGAAAATCACCTTAATTAACAGTTTCTTTTGGGGCATTCGAACATGCGAAAACTACCGAAAAAACGGGCCAAATTTCATTTTTCGTTGAGGTTGTTACCCGGAAGAGCGCATTTCTCCGATTGCAAGCGAGCCGTCATTTGTGACATTACGCGTATCGATGACGGCATAGGAGATATTTATGGCTAAGAAGGCCCCGAACCCGATCGATAAACACGTAGGTTCACGTGTGCGCATGCGCCGCATGATGTTGGGCATGAGCCAGGAGAAGCTTGGCGACGCCCTTGGCCTCACCTTCCAGCAAGTTCAGAAATACGAAAAAGGCACCAACCGTATCGGCGCCAGCCGGTTGCAGCAGATCGCCCACATCCTGCAAGTGCCGGTTTCATTCTTCTTCGAAGGTGCGCCGCACGCCCCGGGTGGTGCGCCCACCGGCATGGCTGAAGCGCCGTCGCCTGCATATGTCTCCGACTTCCTGGCGACTTCCGACGGATTGTCGCTGACCAAGTCGTTCATGCGCATCAAGAACAGCAAGCTCCGCCGGCGCATCGTCGACTTGGTGGAACAGATCGCAGGCGAAGACTGAACGACTAAAGTTCAGGTCTCATCCGCGGCGAGGCCACTGCCCACTATTGCCCGCATCTTGACCTCGCCTGCGGTCGCTGCAAGAAACACCACCCGAACGTCACACCGCGCGGACATCCGCGATACGGGAGGGAGTTTCAAGTGGCTCATACGAACTTCTTGTTTACGAGCGAGTCCGTTTCCGAAGGCCATCCGGATAAGGTCTGCGACCAGATTTCCGATGCGGTGCTCGACGCGTTCCTCGAGAACGACATCAAGCTTGGCATTGCCGATGACAGCCAGGTGAACACGCGGCTCGGCTGCGAGACCCTCTCCACCACGAACAAAATCGTGATCGCCGGCGAAGGCCGCGGCCAGGCGCCGCTGTTCCGCAAGCATGGCGACGCGGCGGTCGTCGACCGCGAGCTGATCACGCAGATCGCGCGCGATGTCGTCAAAGACATCGGCTACGACCAGGACGGCTTCTCCTATTACGGCGCCGACGTCGAAGTGCTGCTGCACGGCCAGTCGCCCGACATCGCCATGGGCGTCAACGCCAAGAAGAAAAAAGGCGGCGAAGAAGAAGGCGCCGGCGACCAGGGCATGATGTTCGGCTTCGCCTGCAACGAGAGCGAAGTCTACGAGAAGAACTCCTTCATGCCGGCGCCGATCTATTTCGCGCACAAGATCCTGAAGGTTCTCTCAGACAAGCGCCGCTCCGGCCAGCTCTTCGACCTGCAGCCCGACGCCAAGAGCCAGGTGACGATCAAATACGTCGACGGCAAGCCGGTCGGCTGCACCAAGGTCGTCGTGTCCACCCAGCACAACGCGCAGAGCCGCAACGGCAAGAAGTACACGCCCGGCCTGATCAAAGAGATGATCGAGGACTCGGTTGAATCGGCGCTGCCGAAAGGCTGGATGCCCGAGCGGCCGTCCGACTTCCTCGTCAACCCGACGGGCAACTTCGTGATCGGCGGTCCGGACGGCGACTGCGGCCTCACGGGCCGCAAGATCATCGTCGACACCTATGGCGGCTACGCCCCACACGGCGGCGGCGCCTTCTCCGGCAAGGACCCGACCAAGGTAGACCGCTCGGCCGCTTACGCCGCGCGCTATCTCGCCAAGAACGTGGTCGCCGCCGGCATCGCCGACAAGTGCACCATCCAGGTCGCCTACGCGATCGGCGTCGCCGACCCGATGTCGGTGCTGGTCGACACGCACGGCACCGGCAAGGTCGATGAGAAGAAGCTCGAGAAGATCCTGCCCGAGTTGTTCCGCCTGACGCCGACCAACATCCGCCGCACCCTCAAGCTGAACCGGCCGATCTATCGCCGCACCGCCGCCTACGGCCACTTCGGCCGCGCGCCGGACAAGGACGGCGGCTTCTCCTGGGAGCGGACCGATCTCGCCGCCGCGATCAAGAGCGCGGTGAAATAAGCACCGCGTTTCCGGTCGAACGATTCGGCACTAAGCTTGTCATGGCCGGCCTTGTGCCGGCCATCTCGCTTAGGGAAGCACCGCATTGCCAGACAAATCGGGATTACCGGGTCACGACGCTTCGCGTCGGCCCGGTGATGACAAAGAAGCGGCGCAACGCGCCTTCTTCGGCCGGCGCAAAGGCCATGCGCTCAAGCCGCGCCAGGCGGCGCTGTTCGACACGCTATTGCCGCGGCTGGGACTCGATCTCACAAAACCCGCGCCCGCCGATCTGGGCACACTGTTCCCGCGCGCCGTCGATGAGGTGCGCCTGGAGATCGGCTTCGGCGGCGCCGAGCACCTGATCGCGCAGGCGCAAGCACATCCCAACGTCGGCTTCATCGGCACAGACGCGTTCCTCAACGGCGTGGCGAAAGCACTTGTGGCGATCGACGCGCGCAAGCTCGACAACGTTCTTCTCTATTTCGGCGATGCCAGTGAGCTGCTCGATTGGCTTCCGTCGAGCACACTCGCGCGCATCGATCTGCTCTATCCCGATCCATGGCCGAAGCGTCGGCACTGGAAGCGGCGCTTCGTGCAGGACGAGAGCCTGAAGCGCCTCGCGCGGATTCTCACAAGCGGCGGCGAATTCCGTTTCGCCACCGACATCCCGAGCTATGCCGATTACGTGCTGATGCGCATTTTGCGCTCGGCTGATTTCGCCTGGACCGCCGAATGCGCCGACGATTGGCGCAAACCTTGGGAAGGCTTCGTCCGCACGCGCTATGAGGCGAAGGCGATTCGTGAAGGCCGCACGCCCGCGTATTTTATTTTTCGGAAAGCGACTCAATAGCCGCTCGTCCCCGCGGACGCGGGGACCCAGCCTTTGCAACGCATGCCGGCGTTTGTGCTCTGGATTCACGCTTGCGCGGGAATGAGCGCGAGAGGGAGTGCCCCCTCGCGGGACGCTTACTCCCCCGTGCCCTGGCGTACTTGCCAGAAGCGCACGACGCGCTGCGCCGTGGCCGCCGTGAGCCGCTCGAAATTCTCGAAGGCCGCATCGAGGGCCTGGCTCGACGGCTTGCCGCTTGTTCGCGCATTCATCACCGCGCGCACCGTCGGCCAGCCGAAGCCGATCGCGCGGGCTAGAATCAGCACCGGGTCCGCACGCTCGCCATTCATCAGCCGGTCAACCACCTCGACCGGCACCGCGCAGAGCGTGGCAAGGCCGGCGATCGTTTCCTCGTAGCGCCCGGACGTCGCGTATTCGGCGATATCGGCCTCGGTGAGCTTGCGCTCCTTGTGCAACGCGCGCACCGTCGCCAATGCGGCGGCGTAGTTACGCGGCGCCGCTTTGGCCGCGACCTCGTCAGTGACCTTGGCGAGGACTTTGCGAATCTCGGCCTGCGTGTTGGGCTTGGCCTGCGCCAGAAGCCGCTTCTGCACTACATCGCTCGCCTGCATCAGAAGCTGGCGAAACAAACGCGGCGGAATGTCGGTGCGCATGCCGACCTTCTCGGCCAGCACGCCATCCTGCTCGGCGCGCTGCACCAGCGTGGTGAACGCATGATCCGACAGGCGCGCATTGTGATTGGTCGCGATCGAACGCACCACGTCGCGGTCGCCGCGCGACACGAGAATATCGGACAGCGCCTCGTTGAGACCCGCGCGCGTCGACAGCGCCAAGAGATGCGCCTGACTCTTCGTCTCGGCGATGTACATGAGATCGGGGTCGGCCAGCGGCGCCTGCTGAAGCACCGGCCCAGCCACGGTGATGTCGTCGTTCTGCGCGAGCTTGTTCACAACGCCCGGAGGCGCATTGGGAACCGGCGCGACGCGGCGCGCGAGCTCGGCCAGAGCCTTCGCTTCGATCTCCTCGATGAGGCAGCCGATGACGTCGTCGAACAAGGCGACGTGGTCGTCGTTGAAGTGAGCGGCGCTATCGAGGAAAAGAGTTGTGATCCGGCGCAGCGTCTCGGCGCGCTTCTCCGCCGATCCGTGCTGCACGACGTCTTCCAACTCCGGAAGCAGCGACGCAGGAGCACCCATACGCAAAACTCACAAAAAACGCCCGTGGAACCCGCGGATGGCGGGCTTTACCCAAATTTAAGAGCGATTTCTGAAGGAAGGGTTAGCAGGGAAAATCCGAGTGACCCTTGCAAAAGCAGCGGATTTCGCTATATTTCCGTCTGTTACTAGACACCCTCATAACCGAACGGGTTTTGAGAGTGGGTCCCCCCGGGGCCCGCTCTTTTTTGTTACAGAAATGGCCGGTAGCGAAGTAGGACGGCAGTACGCGGCCTTGGCCGCGACAAGCGAGACCGAACCGCGGCTCATCGTCGAGCCGGGGCTGCCTGCCCGAGTCTCCACCATCGCCGAACCGGTGCTGGAACAACTCGGTTACCGCCTCGTGCGCGTGCGCGTGTCGGGTTCCGAAGGCTGCACCGTGCAGATCATGGCGGAGCGGCCGGACGGCAGCATGACGGTGGAAGACTGCGAGGCGGTATCGCGCGCGCTGTCGCCGGTGCTCGATGTGGCCGATCCGATCGACAAGGCGTACCGGCTGGAGATTTCCTCTCCGGGGATCGACCGGCCGCTGGTCCGCAAATCCGACTTCGACCGCTATGCCGGCCATCTGGTCCGGATCGAAATGGAAGTCCCGGTGAACGGCCGCAAGCGCTTCCGTGGGGAGCTTACCGGAACCGAAGGCGACACCGCGCGGCTGCATCGCGACGATGCGCGCGAGGGTGAAGACGCTGACGTACTGCTCCCGATCGGCGACATGAGCGAAGCAAAGCTGGTGCTCACCGATGAATTGGTGACCGAAGCCTTGCGGCGCGAAAAAGCCGCCAAGCGCGAAGCGCGCGCGGCGAAACGGGAAGAACGACGCGAAGAGAGACATTCACGGCACCGGCCGCAGAGGCCTGCCGACACAGGAGGAGAATGAGCTATGGCTGTCAGCGCCAACAGGCTCGAACTGCTGCAAATTGCCGACGCGGTGGCCCGCGAGAAGTCGATTGACCGCGGCATCGTCATCACCGCGATGGAAGATGCCATCGCCAAGGCGGCACGCTCGCGCTACGGCGCGGAGACCGATGTGCACGCTGAGATCGAGCCGAAGACCGGCGATCTGCGCCTCACCCGCCACATGCTGGTGGTCGAGGCGGTCGAAAATCCTTCCAACCAAATCACGCTGGAAGACGCGCGCAAGCGCCATCCCGCCGCGCAGGTCGGCGACACCATCGCCGATCCGCTGCCGCCGCTGGAATATGGCCGCATCGCCGCCCAGTCCGCCAAGCAGGTGATCGTGCAGAAGGTGCGCGAAGCCGAGCGCGACCGGCAATATGCCGAGTACAAGGACCGCATCGGCGACATCGTCAACGGCGTGGTCAAGCGGGTGGAGTACGGTAACGTGGTGGTCGATCTCGGCCGCGGCGAGGCGATCGTGCGGCGCGACGAGTTGCTGCCGCGCGAGGTATTCCGCAACGGCGACCGCATCCGCGCCTTTATCTACGACGTGCGCCGCGAGCCGCGCGGACCGCAGATTTTCCTCTCGCGCACGCATCCGCAGTTCACCGCCAAGCTGTTCGCGCAGGAAGTGCCGGAAATCTACGACGGTATCGTCGAGGTGAAGGCGGTCGCCCGCGACCCCGGCTCGCGCGCCAAGATCGCGGTGATCTCGCGCGATTCATCGGTCGATCCGGTCGGCGCCTGCGTCGGCATGCGCGGCTCGCGCGTGCAGGCGGTGGTGACCGAATTGCAGGGCGAGAAGATCGACATCATCCCGTGGTCGCCGGATATCGCTACCTTCGTGGTGAACGCGCTGGCGCCGGCGGAAGTCGCCAAGGTGGTGCTCGACGAGGACAAGGAGCGCATCGAAGTCGTGGTGCCGGACCAGCAGCTCTCGCTGGCGATCGGCCGCCGCGGTCAGAACGTGCGGCTCGCCTCGCAGCTCACCGGTTGGGACATCGACATTCTCACCGAGCAGGAAGAGTCCGAGCGCCGTCAGGCCGAGTTCGAGAACCGCACCAAGATCTTCGTCGAGGCACTCAATCTCGACGAGGTGGTCGGCCAGTTGCTCGCCGCCGAGGGCTTCGGCTCGATCGAAGAACTGGCGATGGTTGACCAGAAGGAAATCGCCAGCATCGAAGGCTTCGACGAGGACACGGCGCGCGAGTTGCAAGAGCGCGCGCAGGAATATCTCGCCGGGCAGGAAGCCGAACTCGACGCCAAGCGCAAGGAGCTGGGCGTGGAGGACGCAGTCAAGGACGTGCCCGGTATCACCAACAGGATGCTGGTAGCCCTCGGCGAAAACGGCGTGAAGACCGTCGAAGACCTCGCCGGCTGCGCCACCGACGACCTCACTGGCTGGACCGAGCGCAAGGACGGCGAGTCCAAGCACGAGGCGGGCTTTTTCGACGGCATGGACATCTCGCGTGAGGACGCCGAGGCGCTGATCATGCAGGCGCGCCTGAAGGCCGGCTGGATCACCGAGGCCGAGCTCAATCCGCCGGCGGAGGAAGCCGCGGCGGAAGCCGAGCAGGCCGGCGCGTAACTTCAAAGGAGAGCGGATGCTGGCGGTCGCACAGGACGTGACAACGCAGGAGGCGGAACTCGACCGCGGGGCGACCAGTGTCGCGCCCGGCACGTTGCGCACCTGCGCCGCCACGCGCGACCAGAAGCCGGTATCGGAAATGATCCGCTTCGTGGTGGGACCCGCTGGCGAGGCGGTTCCCGACGTGAAGCGCAAGCTGCCAGGACGCGGCCTCTGGCTCACCGGGAGCCGGAAAACCCTTGAGGACGCGATTAAGCGCAACGTCTTCGCCCGCGGTTTCAAGCGAAACGTCAAGGTCCGCCCCGATCTCGCCGCCGAGACCGAACGGCTGTTGGAGCGGGCCGCGCTCGACGCCCTGGCGATCGTGGCCAAGGCCGGCGCGGTGGTCGCGGGCTTCGCCAAAGTGGAAGTCGCGGTCAACCGCAACGAGGCCCTGGCGGTCATCCACGCCAGCGACGGCGCGACCGATGGAAAGCGCAAGCTGGACGGGCTCTTGCGCCGCATTAATGAAGAAAGTGACGAGGAAAGTGCGCGGGAAATCACCGTCATCGGCGATTTTTCCGGCGCGCAATTGGATTTGGCATTGAACCGCCCAAATGTGGTACATGCAGCCCTGCTTGCCGGGCCCGGGAGCGAGACATTTCTCGCCCGCGTGGCGCGCTTAGCGCACTTTCGGACCGGATATTCGCCCAAGGCAATCAACGCGCATGCGCCGACTGAAGGCGCACAAGGACACAGTACGGAATGAGCGACACGAAGAACCCTGGCGAAAAGAAGCTGAGCGTCTCCGGCAGCAAGCTGACGCTCAAGCCGCGCACTGAGACGGGCGTCGTGCGCCAGAGCTTCAGCCATGGCCGCAGCAAACAGGTTGTGGTCGAAAAGGTGAAACGCCGCGCGGTCGGTGGACCCGGCGAGGCGGCGCCTGCGCCGGCGCCGGTCGAAGCGCCGAAGAAGCCGGCTGCTGCCGCGCCCGCGCCGAGGCCCGCGGCGCGCGCGCCTGCCGAGGCGCCAAAATCCTCCGGCGTCGTCCTGCGCACGCTGACCGAGGAAGAGCGCACCGCGCGCGCCCATGCGCTGGCCGACTCGCGCGTGCGCGAAGCCGAAGAGCGCAAGATCGCCGAGGAAGAAGCGCGCCGGAAAGCCTCGCGCGACGTCGTCGACAAGACCGAGCGCGATGCCGCCGAGGCGCGCAAGCGCGAGGAAGACGAGCGCCGCAAGCACGACGAAGAGACCAAGAAGAAGGCCGACGAAGTCGCCAAGAAGCGCTTCGGCGAGGAAGAGACCAAGCGTACCGTACCGGCGGTAGCGGCGCCCGCGCCGCGCCCTGCGCTCGAAGCCGAAGAAGAAGAACCGCCGCGCACCGCGCGCCGCGGCGCACCGGGCCGTCCGGTGGTCGCACCGAAGGCCGCTCCGCGCCCCGGCGCCGAGAAGCAGCGCGGCCGTCTGACGGTCATCAATGCATTGAGTGCCGACGAGATCCGCGAACGCTCTGTCGCGTCGTTCCGTCGCCGCACTCAACGGCTCAAGGGCCATGCCGCCAACGAGCCGAAGGAAAAGCTGGTGCGTGAAGTCACGATTCCTGACGCGATCACCATCCAGGATCTCGCCAACCGCATGACTGAACGCGCGGTCGACGTCATCCGCCTGCTGATGAAGCAGGGCCAGATGGCGACGATCAACGACGTGATTGACGCGGATACCGCCCAGCTGATTGCCGAGGAAATGGGCCACACGGTTCGCCGCGTGTCGGAAGCCGACGTAGAAGAAGGCCTGTTCGATGTCGCCGACGATCCGGCGCATCTGGCGCCGCGCGCGCCGGTCGTGACCGTCATGGGCCACGTCGACCACGGCAAGACCTCGCTGCTCGACTCGATCCGTTCGGCCGATGTCGCCGCGGGCGAAGCCGGCGGCATCACCCAGCATATCGGCGCCTATCAGGTGACCGCGCCGTCCGGCGGCAAGGTCACCTTCATCGACACGCCTGGCCACGCCGCCTTCACGGCGATGCGCGCCCGCGGCGCCAAGGTGACCGACATCGTCGTGCTGGTCGTCGCTGCCGATGACGGCGTCATGCCGCAGACGGTGGAAGCGATCCATCACGCCAAGGCGGCGAAGGTTCCGATCATCGTCGCCATCAACAAAATCGACAAGCCGGACGCCAACCCGACCCGCGTACGCACCGAACTATTGCAGCACGAGATCCAGGTTGAATCGCTCGGCGGCGACGTGGTGGACGTGGAAGTGTCCGCCACCAAGAAGATGAACATCGACAAGCTGCTGGAGATGATCAATCTCCAGGCGGAAATCCTCGACCTCAAGGCCGATCCGAACCGTCCGGCCGAAGGCACCGTGATCGAAGCCAAGCTCGATCGCGGCCGCGGCCCGGTGGCGACTGTGCTGGTGCAGCGCGGCACGCTGCGCGTCGGCAATCTCGTGGTGGCCGGTGCCGAGTGGGGCCGCGTTCGCGCGCTCGTCTCCGACACCGGCGAAACGATCAGCAGCGCCGGCCCGTCTATGCCGGTCGAAGTCCTCGGCTTCTCCGGCACGCCGGACGCCGGCGACCGTCTGGCGGTCGTGGAGAACGAAAGCCGCGCCCGCGAGGTCACCGATTACCGTTCGCGTCAGAAGCGCGAGAAGTCGGCGGCACGCACCACCGGCATGCGCGGCTCGCTCGAGCAGATGATGGCGCAGGCCAAGACCGCGGGCCGCAAGGAATTCCCGCTGGTCATCAAGGCCGACGTGCAGGGTTCGCTCGAAGCCATCGTCGGCTCGCTCGACAAGCTCGGCACCGACGAAGTCGCGGCGCGCGTGCTGCACTCCGGCGTCGGCGGTATTTCCGAAAGCGACGTCACGCTGGCGGAAGCTTCGGGCGTACCGATCATCGCCTTCAACGTGCGCGCCAACAAGGAAGCGCGCGAAGCGGCGGAACGCGCCGGAATCGAGATTCGCTATTACAACATCATCTACGATCTCGTGGATGACGTGAAGAAAGCGATGTCCGGCCTGCTCGCGCCGACGCTGCGCGAGACCATGCTCGGCAACGCGCAGATCTTGGAAGTCTTCAAGGTGTCGAAGGTCGGCAACGTGGCGGGCTGCCGCGTCACCGACGGCACCGTGGAACGCGGCGCAAACGTGCGCCTGATCCGCGACAACGTCGTCGTCCACGAAGGCAAGCTCTCGCAGCTCAAGCGCTTCAAGGATGACGTCAAGGAAGTCAGTTCCGGCATGGAATGCGGCATGGCCTTCGAGAACTACCAGGACATGCGGCAGGGCGACGTGATCGAATGCTACCGGGTGGAGACGATTCAACGCTCGCTGTGAGTCCAAGTCTCACTCGCGCGTCGACGATCACTCCACTTTAACACCAACGCTTTCATGCCCTGCGCAAAAGCGCGAAGCGCGTCTTCGCGCAAGCGCGGGGCATCCAGTACCC
>DASXOK010000655.1:0-6085 GCA_036494425.1 Pseudolabrys sp. | reverse complement strand
GCGCTCGGCAGTGACCAGAGCGGCCGCTATTTGCTCACCGTCAACAAGGACAACGTCGTCGAGCAACGTAACGTCGAGATCGGTTCGCTCGACGGGACCATGCGCGTGATCGACAAGGGCATCGGTCCGGATGAACGCGTGATCGTCGCGGGGCTCTTGAGGGCGATTCCAGGACAGAAGGTAGACCCTCAGACGGTCACGGCCGCGGCGGCGTCCCCCACGGCCAAGAACTGACGGCGCCCCGCCATGATCTCGAAATTCTTCATCGAGCGGCCAGTCCTCGCCAACGTCATCGCGATCCTCACCATCGTCATCGGCCTGGTGGCGCTGATGGCGCTGCCCGTCGCGCAATATCCCGAGGTGGTGCCGCCGACCGTGCAGGTGACCACGCGCTATCCTGGCGCCAGTGCGCGCACCGTCATCGACACCGTCGCGCTGCCGATCGAGCAGCAGGTCAACGGCGTGGAAGGCATGATCTACATGCAGTCCTTCGCCGCTGCGGACGGCTCTTATACGCTGACGGTGACCTTCAAGATCGGCACGGATTTGAACTTCGCGCAGGTGCTGGTGCAGAACCGCGTCTCGGCGGCGCTGTCGTCGCTGCCGTCGGCGGTGCAATCGCAGGGCGTGACGGTCCAGAAGAAGTCGACGTCCATCCTGCAGATCGTCACGCTGACCTCGCCGGATAACCGCTACGACAGCCTTTATCTCGCGAATTACGCCACCATCAGCCTCAAGGACGACATTTCGCGTCTGCCTGGCGTCGGCAATGTGACGGTGTTCGGCGCCGGCCAATACGCCATGCGCGTCTGGCTCGATCCGGAGAAAATGAAGGCGCGCGGATTGATCGTGCAGGACGTGATCAACGCGCTGCAACAGCAGAACACGCAGGTGACGGCGGGGCAGATCGGCATGCCGCCGGGCCCGAACACCGTGGCGTTCCAGTACACGCTCAATGTCGCCGGCCGGCTCGACGATGTGAACCAGTTCAACGACATCATCGTGAAGACTGGCACGTCGGGTCAGATCACGCGTGTGCGCGACATCGGGCATGCCGAGCTCGGCGCGCAGACCTATGGGCAGGTGTTCACGTACAACGGCAAGCCGGCCGCCGGTCTCGCCATCTTCCAGTCGCCGGGCGCCAACGCGCTCAACGTCGCCGAGGAAGTCAAGCAGCGCATGACGGTGCTGGCGAAGGCGTTCCCGCAAGGGCTCGTCTATGACGTCCCGTTCGACACCACCGTATTCGTCAACGCCTCGATCCACGAGGTCTACAAGACGCTGATCGAGGCGGGGCTGCTGGTGCTCATCGTGATCCTGGTCTTCCTCCAGGACTGGCGTGCCATGCTGGTGCCGGCAACTACCGTGCCGGTGACGATCATCGGCGCCTTCGCGGCCATGGCGGCGATGGGTTTTACAGTGAACTTCGCGACCTTGTTCGCCATCGTGCTGGCGATCGGCATCGTCGTCGACGACGCGATCATCGTGGTGGAGGGCGCCGCCCACAATATCGACCACGGCATGAACGGACCGCAGGCGGCGATCGAGGCGATGAAGGTGCTGCTCGGGCCGATCATCGGCATCACGCTGGTGCTCTTGGCGGTGTTTCTGCCGGCGTCGTTCTTGCCCGGGCTGACCGGCCAGATGTATGCGCAGTTCGCGCTGGTGATCGCGGCGACCGCGCTGATCAGCGCTGTCAACGCCGTGACACTGAAGCCGACGCAATGCGCGATGTGGCTGCGGCCGTCGGTGCCGATGGAACGGCGTAACGTGTTCTATCGCATATTCAACAAGGCCTACGAGAAGCTCGAGCATGGCTACACCGGCATGATGCGCCGGCTGGTCTCGCACGCCACTCCGATGGTGATCGTCGCGCTCATTCTCACCGGCCTCGCGCTCTACGGCTTCTCGCGCATCCCGACCGGCTTCATCCCGATCGAGGATCAGGGCTACATGCTGGTGACCGTGCAGTTGCCGGACGGCGCGTCATTGCCGCGCACTCAGGCGGTGCTCGACCGCGTCCAAGCGCTCGCGGAGAAGACGCCAGGCGTCGACAAGGTCGTCACCATCGCCGGCGTGTCGGCGCTCGACAACAACGCATCGCTGGCCAATGCCGGTGTCGCTTACGTCATCCTCAAGGACTGGGATGTGCGCGGCAAGGCGCAAGGCCTCCTGCCGATGCTGACCAGCCTCAACAAGGCCATGAGCGGCATCGAGGAGGCGACGGTACGCGTGCTGCCGCCGCCACCGATCCAAGGGATCGGCTTCGCTGCCGGCTTCAGTATGCAGGTGGAGTTGCAGGACAACAGTCTCGATTTCGCCAAGCTCGGCAATGTGGTCGACAGCACTCTCGCCAATGCCGGCTCGCAATCGGCGATCGCCCTGATCCTGTCGTCGTTCCGCGCAAACGTGCCGCAATACACGATCGACGTCGATCGGGTGAAGGCGCAGACGTTGCAGGTGACGGTCGACCAGATATTCTCCGCGCTCGCCGGTTATCTCGGCTCGAGCTACGTCAACCAGATCACCAAGTTCGGCCGCACTTTCCAGGTCTTCGTGCAGGCGGACTCGAATTTCCGCCTGAACGTGGACGAGATCCGGCAATTGACGGTGCGCAACACGGCCGGCAGCATGATCCCACTGGGCACGGTGGTCGACATCAAGCCGGTCGCGGGCCCTTCGCTCATCAGCCTCTACAATCTGTATCCGTCTGCCACAATCATCGGTATGCCCGCGCGCGGCTACTCCAGCGGTCAGGCGATGGGCCTGATGGAGCAGGTGGCGCAGAAGACCTTCCCGCCGCACGTCGGATTTGAATGGTCGGCGATGTCGTATCAGGAGAAGCTGGTCGGCAGTCAGATGTATCTCGTCTTCGCCATGGCGCTTCTGCTCGTCTATCTGGTGCTGTGCGGACAATACGAGAGCTGGTACCGGCCGATCTCGGTCATCTTCGCCGTGCCGATCTCGCTGCTCGGGCCGGTGGGCACGCTGCTGGCGCTGCGCATCGACAACAATCTCTATACGCAGATCGGCATCGTGCCCCTGATCGCGCTGTCGGCGAAGAACGCCATCCTGATCGTCGAATTCGCGCGCGAACTGCGCGAGTCGGGGAGGGGTATCGCGGAAGCGGCCGTCGAGGCAGCGCGCGCGCGCTTCCGGCCGATCCTGATGACCTCGTTTGCCTTCATCCTCGGCGTGGTGCCGCTGGTGCTGGCGAGCGGCGCCGGCGCCAACGCCCGCGCCTCCATCGGCATCACGGTGTTCACCGGCATGATCGCCTCGACCTGCCTGGCAGTGCTGTTCGTGCCGTCGTTCTTCGTGCTGGTGCAGAGCTTCGAAGAATGGCTGATCGCGCGCAAGGCAAAGCGGCTGGCGGCCGCGGCGCCGGCCGAGTAGGGGCGCCTCGGCGGCGCTGTTTTCCAGCGCACGGGACGGCCACATTCTGGTCGAACTCGGCGCGCTATGCTACAGAACCCGCGGCAAATCACCGACATCACAAGCAAATTGGCCATTCGTTCGCCGATGACACGCACCCGGCTCCGCATCCGACTCGCCTCGACGATCTCCGCTGCCGTTCTTGGCACGCTGCTGCTTGCGCCTGCCGCCATGGCGCAGGATCGCTCGGGCAACTTCCTCGATAATCTTTTTAATCGCGGCGACCAACCGCCGGCCGATGTCGGCCAGTCTGGATCGCCGCCATCTTCATCACCGCCGCAGATGGCACAGGCCGACCCCGGCGATCTGTCGGTGCGGCTCGATCGCATCGAGGGCGCGATGCGCCAGCTGACCGGCACCGTCGAGCAGCTCCAGTATCAGAACCAGCAGCTTCAGCAGCAGATGAAGCGCATGCAGGACGACGCCGACTATCGCTCCCAGCAAGGCGGGCGCGGCGGTGGAGTTCCCCCCGCTGCGCCGCAAATGACGCCCGGCGCGCCGATGAATACGGCACCGCAGGCGCCCGGCCGCCGCTCCGACGCGTTCGATCCCAGCCGCGATCCGAATGCGCCCGGCGTCCCGCGTTCCTTGAATCAGGAAGCCGGGATGCCGTCGGCCGGGCCGAGCGTATCCGACGCCCCGCCGATCGGAGCGCCGAGCGGCCGCGATGCGGGGCAGCCCCTCGATCTCAATACCCTCGCCGGCAACGGCGCGTCACTGCCGCCGCCTGGAGGCAATGCGCAGGCAAACGCGCCGATGGGCATGTCGCAGCAGTCACAGCTTCCGCCGCCGCCGCCGCGCAATCCGAGCGCGACCGGCGCGCAGCTTGCGACGCTGCCGCCGACCGCGCGACCGCAGGACGAATACGACCTCGCTTACGGCTATGTGCTGCATAAGGACTACGGGCTCGCCGAGCAGGGCTTCCGCGACTTCATCCGCAAGTATCCGGACGAGCGGCTAGTGCCTGATGCGCAATACTGGCTGGGCGAAAGCCTCTTCCAGCAGCAGCGCTATCGCGACGCGGCCGAGTCGTTCCTCGCCGTCTCGACCAAGTATGACCGCTCGGGCAAGGCGCCGGATTCGCTGCTGCGCCTTGGCCAGTCGCTCGCCGGGCTCAACAAGAAGGAAGCGGCCTGCGCCACGCTGGCCGAAGTCGGCCGCAAATATCCGAAGGCGTCTGCCAGCGTGAAACGCACCGTCGTGCAGGAGCAGAAGCGCGTGCATTGCTAGGGTATGATCCCGACAGCGGAATGGGGTTTCCGGTCACGATCATGCCCACGGCGAACAAAGCGCTTCCTGCTCCGGTGTCGGCCGCGGAAACCGCATCGCTTTTTTCCGATCTCGAAGCCGTCCCGGTGCTGGTGCTGGCCGTCTCCGGCGGGCCAGACTCGACCGCGCTGATGTGGCTTGCCGCGCGATGGCGCGACACGCTCGAAGCCAAGCCCGAGATGATCGCGGTGACAGTCGATCACGGGCTGCGCAAGGAAGCGAAGGCCGAGGCGGCGGCGGTTGGCAAGCTCGCGCGCAAACTCAAGATCGCGCACCGCACACTGCGCTGGACCGGCAAAAAGCCAAAGACCGGCTTGCAGCAGGCGGCGCGCGCCGCGCGCTACCGGCTGCTCGGCGAGGCGGCGCGCAAAGTGGGGGCCTCACACATTCTCACCGCTCATACACTCGACGATCAGGCCGAAACGGTACTCATCCGTATGTGCCGAGGCAGCGGCCTCGCGGGCTTGGGGGCGATGGGGAGAATTTCCGTCATTCCGGGGCGCGAGCAGGGCGAGCGAGCCCGGAATCCGTACGCCGCAGCGCTGCGGAATATGGATTCCGGGCCCGGCCAACCCAGGTCGGCTTTAGCCGACCTGGGCAACTCAAAATGCCGATCTCGGGTAAACCCGAGATCGGTGGGCGGTCCCGGAATGACGGAACGGGGGGACGCGCTTCGCCTTATCCGCCCCTTGCTCTCCATCCCCAAATCCCGCCTGGTCGCCACCTTGCGCGAGGCGAAAATCCCCTTCGCCGACGACCCCTCCAACCGCGATCCGCGCTTCACCCGGGCGCGGCTGCGCGCCCTGATGCCGACACTGGCGGAGGAGGGGCTCGAGGCCCGCCGGCTGGCGCTGCTGGCGCACCGGCTCAAACGCGCGGACGCGGCGGTCGAAGCCGCCACGGCCCGGGCACGGGACGAACTTTCGCTGCCGGCTGACCAGGGTACCGTTGCCTTCGACGCCAAGGGCTATGCCGTGTTGCCGGCTGAAGTGGGACTCCGTCTCGTTGGAACTGCGGTCGCCGCGCTGGGGAACGAGGGACCGGTCGAACTCCGCAAACTGGAAGCCCTCAAGGAGGCGCTCGACATGGCTCAAAGGGATGGCAACTTACGGTTTCGGCGGAGCCTTGCGGGAGCGGTGGTGGCGTTTACTGGAGCGCGAATTATTGTGGAACGCGCGCCATTTCGGCGCAGCAAGACCTTAACCAAGCGCCGAGCGACGCCAGCGAGCAAGGCCAAACGGCGCTAGAATAAGTAGAATCCAGGCCTTTCCATGCGGCGGCGTGCTGCCTACATTGGACCTGACGTGAAGCCGCCACGAATAGCGGCCAAGATCATACGGCCGCGGACCTCTCTCGCGGCGGGTAAGGACGCCTAATGAAC
>DASXOK010000654.1:0-6596 GCA_036494425.1 Pseudolabrys sp. | reverse complement strand
GACGCCCACGCGCTGCCATTCCTCAAGGAGGCTGCCACTCTGGCGCAGCAAGGCTTTGTGACGGGCGCCTCCGGCCGCAACTGGAAAAGCTACGATGCGAGCGTGACGCTTCCCGACGGTACCGCGGACTGGCAGCGCCAGCTCTATTGCGACCCTCAGACCTTCGGCGGCCTGCTGAGTTCGTGCGCGGCGGGGGAAGCCAATGCCGCGCTCGATATGATCGTCGCCGCGGGTTATCCCGCGGCCCGGATCATCGGCGAGGTCAAGGACGGCGAACCGCACGTTGCCGTCGCTGCGTGATGTCTCGCTTGATCACTTCGGTACTAATCCGGACGGCACAGTGCGCCGCAGGAACAGCGTGCGGAACAATCGCGGCCGCAGCTTAGCGCCTGTTGTGCCCGCCGTGTGTTCGGTAGCCGGCGTCCACGACCGCAGCGGCAATCACGGCGCCCATCCTGTGTAATCCTCTCTGCTTACCATCTCTTAGCGAGCGCGCTCTTTTCATACGTCGATATTATCGACCTAGCCCTTGGCATGGAGCCGGCGTCCCTTGGTGCAATAGCAACCGCGGCTGCCAACGCTAGCATCGTCACGCTCGTTATCGGATTACGCGCCGTTACCTGTGGCATGTTCCATGAGCTATTCGCTGCTGAATGCCGATCGCGCAACCCACGGAAAGATTCTCGCCGTTGCAACGGCGGCAACCGTGGCGTTCGTCATCGTGGGCGCGACCGCGCGCATTTCGCCGGGCGGCTCCACCCTCCGGGCGAGCGGCGAGACCTTCTTCGAGCACGGCCAGGTCAATCTGTACGCCAAGGTTCCGACCAAACCCTCAAGCCAATTTAAGCCATCGGCGGTAGCGCAAATGCCATTGCGCTTTGCTCAGAACCAGCCGTCGAACGAAAGCGCGCTCCGCCGCGGACCAAAGCAGGACCGTCTTTCATTGGTCAGAAACATGGCAATGAACAGCGTGGTCATCCGCAACGAGCCCGACCTCAATACCACCTACGCCGCGAGGCGTGCGCCGGCCATCGAAGTGAAAACGCGAAAGTCGGTCGTGTGCGAGTCGCCGTTTGGAGGTGCCGTGACACTGACCGACCTGGACACTTTCGTCCGCTGCGTCGCGGAGGGGATCGGTCCCGAACGCCGCGTCGTAGCCGGCACGACCGGGCCAATCGCATAAGCCCGGCTTACGGCCGAGTTGATCCTATGAATAACAAAGGCGCCTTGTTGTACTAAACGCGCCGCGGTTTCCCCCGCGCGCGCATGCCCTCCACGGAACCGCTCGTCGTCAATCGCTGCCAACAGGAGCAGGATGCTTCTTGATCGTGGCGTCCGGTACGCCGGGCATTCCGGGCTCGGCCTTTTTCTCCGGCCGCGTCGAGGGCCGCAATCTTTCGCGTATGGCCTGGAACGTCACATAAAGCGGCGGGATCACGAAGATGCCGATGAACGACGCCAGGATCATGCCGCCGAACACCGGCGTGCCGACGTTACGCCGCGCGAGCTCCGAGGCGCCGGTCGCGATGACCAGCGGCAGCAGCCCGAGGATGAAGGCGAAGGAGGTCATCATCACCGGCCGGAAGCGCAGCCTGGCGCCTTCGGTTGCGGCGTCCAGCAGAGGAACGCCGCGCTCACGTTGCTCCTTGGCGAATTCGACGATGAGAATGCCGTTCTTCGCCGCCAAGCCGATCAGCACGACCATTCCGATCTGGCCATAGAGGTCGAGCGTCAGCCCGGCGAAATAGATGGCTGCGAACGAGCCAAGAATGCCGACGGCGACAGAGAGGAGCACGGGAACGGGAATCGTCCAGCTCTCGTACAGCGCGACGAGGAACAGATAGGCAAACAACACGGCGAAGCCGAGGATGATCGCGGTCTTGCCTTCGGCGCGCTTCTCCTGGAACGCGGTGTCGGTCCACTCGCCGGCGTAGCCTTGCGGCAAGGTGCGCGCCGCAATCTCCTCCATCGCCTTGAGCGCCTGACCCGAGGACACGCCCGGCGCCGGCCCGCCTTGGATCGTCACGGCCTGCCGGTTGTTGTAGCGGATCAACGCGGGCGGCCCGATGATCGGCTTCACTTCGACAAGGCTGCGCATGGGAATCATCTTGCCGTCGGTGCTCTGCACGTTGATGCGGTAGATGTCATCGACCTGCGAACGATCCGATGCCTCGGCCTGCACCTGCACCTGCCAGGTGCGGCCGAACAGATTCAAGTTGTTGACGAAATAACCGCCGAGCGAGGCCTGTAGCGCCTGGAAGACCGTATTCAGCGGCACCTTTAGAATCTCGGCTTTCTCGCGATCGATGTTCAAATAGAGCGAAGGATTGTTCGCTGCGAAAGTCGAAAAGACACGGTTCAGCCGAGGGTCTTGGTTTGCGGCGACAACCAGGCCACGCACGGCCTGCGCCAAGGCTGCGGATCCCCCGCCGCGCAGATCCTGAACCACATAAGCGAAGCCGCCGCCGGTGCCCAATCCCAGAATTGGCGGCGGCGCCAGCGGCACGACCGTTCCGTCGCGGATCTGCGCGAACTTCGGGACAAGGCGAGCCATCACCTGCCGTACGCCCATCGAGGGGTCCTTGCGCTCCTCGAACGGCTTCAGCGTCACGACCAGGAAGGCTGCGTTCGGCGCGGAGTAGTTGTCGATGAAGTTCAGGCCGATGACGGAAGTGATGTCTTCTATCGCGTGGTCCTCGCGCAGGATCGCTTCCGCACGCTGGATGACGTCAGTCGTGCGGCCGATCGCGGCGCCGCCGGGGGTCTGCACCACGACGAAGAAAGCGCCTTGGTCATCCTCCGGCAAGAATCCGGTCGGCGTTACTTTGGCGAAGCCAAACACACCGATTCCCGACACGATGACCAGCGCCAGGCCGATAATCGAAATCCGCACCAGCCGCGCGACGACCGCGCCGTAGCCATCGCGCACCCAGTCGATCTTGCGCATCACCCAGCCCATAACGCCGCGTCGCGGTCCGTGATGCGGCTTCAGGAAGATCGCGCACAGCGCCGGGGACAATGTGAGCGCGTTGATCGCGGACAGGAACATCGAGACCGCTACCGTCACCGCGAACTGCCGGAACAGCTCGCCGGAGATGCCTGGGATGAACGCCACCGGCACGAACACCGACAGAAGCACCAGGGTGATGGCGATGATCGGCGCGGTGATCTCGTTCATCGCGCGCTTGGTCGCGTCGGCCGGAGACAGCTCCGGATGCTCCTCCATGACGCGTTCGACGTTTTCTACGACCACAATGGCGTCGTCGACGACGATGCCGATTGCCAGCACTACGGCCAGCAGCGACACGGAATTCGCCGAATAGCCGACCGCCAGCAGCGCGATGAACGTGCCGATGAGGCTGACGGGCACCGCCAAAGTCGGGATCAAGGTCGCCCTTACGCTGCCGAGGAACAGGAACACCACGATCACGACGAGAATGAAGGCCTCGATGAGGGTCTTCTGCACCTCGTGAATCGTATCCTTGACGAAGACCGTCGGGTCGTAGGTCACCTTCCAGGCCACGTCGTCGGGGAAGGTTTTCTCCAGCGCGACAATCCGCTCCCGCACCGCATTCAGCGTCGCGATGGCATTGGCACCGGGCGATTGATAAATCGCAACCGCGGCCGCCGGACCGCCGTTGAGGAGCGTATCGCGGTCGAGATTGGCCGCGCCCAATTCGATACGCGCGACATCGCGCAGCCGCAGGATCGAGCCGTCCGGATTGGTCCTTATGATGATGTTGTCGAAGTCTTCGACGCTGCTCAGGCGCCCCTTGGTCTGGATATTGAGCTGGAGCTGCTGCTCATTCGAGATCGGCCTTGCGCCGATGCGGCCGACGGCAGCCTGGATATTCTGCGACTGGATTGCGTTGATAATATCCGCTGTGGTCAGGTTCAGCCCTGTCAGGCGGTCGGTCCGCACCCAGGCGCGCATCGCGTAGTCCTGCGGCCCCCAAAGCGAAGCATCGCCCACGCCCGGCGTGCTCCTGATCTGATCGAGCAGATTGATTGTCACGAAATTCGACAGGAACAACGGGTCGTGCGTATGCTTCGGCGAATAGATGGCGATGACGCCTAAGAGCGCGGACGACTTCTTCTTGACCGTCACGCCTTGCCGTTGCACGTCGGGGGGTAGGCTCGCGAGTGCGATCTGAACGCGATTGTTGACGTTGACGGTGTTGATGTCCGGATTCGTGCCGAGTTCGAACGACGCTGTGAGAGAGTAACTGCCGTCGTCGCCGCTGACGCTCTTCATGTAGATCATCTTGTCGACGCCGACGACCTGCGCCTCGATGGGCTGTGCGACGGTGGCATCCACCACGCTGCCGGAGGCGCCGGGATAAATCGTCGTGACCGAGACCTGCGGCGGAACGATATCGGGATACTGGGCGATGGGAATCGCGAACAGTGCGAGCAGGCCTGCAATGGTGGTGACGATCGCTATGACGATCGCGAACCGTGGCCGATCGACGAAGATGGCCGACAACATGGCCCTACCCCTGGCCGGGTGTCGGCGGTAACGGCGATGCTCGCACCGGCGTTCCAGACCGGATGCTTTGGAGACCTTCGACTATCACCTGTTCGCCGGGCTTAAGCCCGCTCTCGACAATGACGCCCGGGCCACTGGTCCCGCCGGTCTTGATGCGCCGGATCGCAGCCTTGCCGTCGTCGTCGACGAAGACGTAGACGCCCTGCTGGTCGGCGATCAGCGCCGCCTGCGGGATGACCACTTTCTCCTCGGGCTTTGCCGATTCGACCACGACGCTCATCAACTGGCCGTCGATGAGGCCCTCTTTCGGGTTCGGCACGGTTGCCCGCACCGTAATCGTGTCGGTCGCGCGATTGACCGAGACATCGACGAAATTTATGACGCCCGGCAAATCGTAGAATGTGCCGTTGGAATAGCGCAGCTTGACCTTGAGGGAATTCCGATCGTGTCCTTCACCGGTCTGCTGGGTTCGCAAGAACTCCCGCTGGCTGACCGGAAAGGTCACGTACATCGGGTCCTGGCTGACGATGGTCGTCAGCGTCCCGCTATCGGGCCCAACGACATTGCCCTTTGTTATGTTCGTGCGGCCGATCTTGCCGGCGATCGGGGCGTTGATCTCCGTATAGCCGAGATTGATCTTGGCCGTTTGTAGATTGGCCTCGGCTTGGAGAATCGCACCGGCGGCCTGCTGGTCCGCCGCTTGCGCCTGGTCACGCGCAACGGCCGTTCCAGAGGCCTTATCCAGGAGTTCGGTCGCCCTCTGCAGCTGGATCTCGGTCAGCACTTTTGCCGACTTCGCACGCTCCAGCGCGCCTTCCGCCTCCTTGACCGCGGCCTCGAACAATCCGCGTTCAATGCGGTAGAGCGGCGCGCCCTCCTTGATCAGATCGCCCTCCGTGAACAGGACTTCCTCGAGGAAGCCGGTCACGCGCGCTTTGACATCAACACGGTTGACCGCTTCAACGCGCCCCACGAACTCGAGCGCCGGCACCGTCGGCTGCAGCGCGGCCGTCGCTGTTCCGACAGGGATCGTTGTCGGAGCCGCGGGTGTTTGCGCCTCTGCGGACGCAAACACTCCAACAATGAATAGACTTGCGGCAATCATGGGCCGCCCGATACCGATCGCTGTCCGCAGAGCGCGTTCAAGAATTCCCACAGGTCCGCTCCAACCGTTCTTCCGGATCTTTCGGATCTTTCGGTCCGCATTGACCGCGGCACCGATGGCGCATATGCGAATGCTTTCTGTGACCCACCGATGTAATGCCGTCGTCGCGATCCCACCGATCGCAGCAAGGTGGCTTCAACGTCGAGATCATTGTGCCATACCAACGCCGATTTAAACATACCGCGGGTCGGCAATTTCGGATATTTATCCGTGCGTGCAAGCGAGGGCCTCGCCAGCATCGGTAACGGCGTACGTCCGACATCGGCGCGATGTCCGCCACAACGCCGGCCACGTCCTTACCTTGGCACCGACGCAGCCCGTCACACGCAACCTGCAATGACGAACACTTTCGTAAATGTGTCTCCACAATTAATGTGTCTCCAAAATTCCGTACCCGAGCGACGCGCCCCATTCATGAAATTGACAAGAGCATTGGGCGCGCCAGAATTGCACGCGCGGCCAATACGACGTTCTGACGCCCGGAAGCCGGAGGGCGTTCCGCATTTTGCATTGAGGGCGGCTTGATCACGACCGTTCGTCCAATGGAATGCCATCAATGCCTGCAGGTCTGACACGACGCGACTTCACCAAAATTGGCGGCGCATTCGGATTATCCGCTCCGTCGCTCGACGCAGCCGCGCGGGCGGCCTCGGCCTCGGCGCCGTCGCAAGAGGCTGCCAGCCGGAAGGCCGAGCGGGTGTTTCCCCAAGGCTTCTTCTGGGGGACCGCGACATCAGCCTATCAGGTCGAAGGCGCCGTCAACGAGGACGGCCGCGGAGTCTCGATCTGGGACACGTTCGCGCGCACGCCCGGGCGCATCGTCGGCAACGCCAATGCGGCGGTCGCCAACGATCACTATCATCGCTGGCGCGACGACATCGCCCTGATGCGATCCCTCGGCGTGGGCACGTATCGGTTTTCGATCGCCTGGCCGCGCGTGTT
>DASXOK010000653.1:0-2752 GCA_036494425.1 Pseudolabrys sp. | reverse complement strand
TCGTTCATGGACATCGCCATGGCGCCCCCGGAGCCTGAGCACGCTTCTACGACCGGTCATAGAAGCGCTCGTAGCCAACGGATCGAGGTGATCACGCGCGGCGAACGACGGCGTGCTTGGGCCGTGGAGCAGAAGCGAGAGATCGTTATCGAGAGTTTGCAGCCCGACGCTCGCCCCGCGGACGTGGCCCGTCGGCACGGCATCAACACCGGTCTGCTCTACACGTGGCGGCGGCAGATGTTGGAAGGGCAGCTTGGCGAGGCGCCACGCCTTCTGCCTCGCTTTGCACGTGTGGACACGACCGCCGCCCCGGCCGCACTGGAACTGTCTGACGGCAGGCCGGGCAGTCCGGGCTGCAGGACGCAAGCCGGAGAGCCCGTGTCGATCCCTGCGCCGCCCACCATCGGCGGGATGATCGAGATCACCTTGCCGAGCGGCATTTCTCTTCGTGTCGACGCCCAGGTTGATAGCCGGGCGCTACGGCGGGTTCTGACCGCTCTGGAGGGACAATGATCGGGCCGCCCGCCGGGGTGCGGGTCTATCTGGCCTGCGGCGTGACCGACATGAGGAAGGGCATGATCGGTCTGGCGATGCTGGTGCAGCAGGGCTTGGCCGACAATCCGTTCAGCGGGGCGCTGTTCGCCTTTCGTGGCCGCAATGCCGGGCTGATCAAGGTGCTTTGGCACGACGGGATCGGCCTGTGCTTGCTCACCAAACGGCTCGAGCGCGGGCAATTCATCTGGCCGTCGACGTCCACCGGCGCCGTCGCGCTGTCGGCGGCGCAGCTCGCGACGCTGCTGGAGGGCTGCGAGTGGCGCGCTCCCGTTCACGCCCGCAGGCCCGAACTGGCCGGTTAAAAAAAATACCGACGTGGATCAAAGAGCTGGCAGCGACGCGGGCGCGTTGTTCATGATCATCGCGTGCAAATCGATCTCGACACCCTGCCTGACGACGCCGCCATCTTGCAGCAGATGCTGCGCGAGGTCATCGCCGCAACGACACAGCATCATGCGGAACTGCATGCCGAGAACGACAAACTCCGGCTGCTGATCCAGCGTCTGATGCGCCATCAGTTCGGCCGCCGCTCCGAACAGCTCGATGCGGACCAGCTCCAGTTCGGGCTGGAGGACCTCGAGCAGACCATCGCCGAGAACCAGGCGGCACAGGACGCGGCGGCCGCGGGAAAGGACCCGCAACGGCAGCGGCGCGAAGCTCGACCCAATCGCAATCACGGCGCCTTGCCGGCGCATCTGCCCCGCTACGAGGTGGTGATCGACATCGAGAACCGCGACTGCCCGTGCTGCGGCGGTGCGTTGCACGTGATCGATGAACTGCGCACCGAGCAGCTCGACATCGTGCCTGCGCAGTTGCGGGTGCGCGTCACGCGCCGCCCCCGCTACGCCTGCCGCGCCTGCGAGGGGGCCGTGGTCGTCGCCCCGGCGCCGGAGCGGCCCATCGATGGCGGCATGGCCACCGAAGCGCTGGTGGCGCATGTGGTGGTGAGCAAGTTCTGCGACTCGCTGCCGCTGTATCGCCAGGCGCAGATGCTCGCGCGACAGGGCGTGACGCTGGATCGCTCGACACTGAGCAACTGGGTGGGTCGGGCCTGCTGGTGGCTGACGCCGCTTTATGAGCTGGTGGTCAACACAGTGCTGTCGTCCACCAAGCTGTTCGCCGACGACACAACGCTGCCAGTGCTCGATCCCGGTCGTGGCCGGACTAAGACGGGGCGGCTGTGGTGCTACGCGGTCGATGACCGTCCCTGGTGCGGACCGTCTCACCCTGCGGCAGCCTACGTGTATTCCGAGGACCGCAAGGGCGCCCGTCCCGCCGGACACCTGGCTGGATTCAACGGCGTTCTCCAGGTTGACGGATATACCGGGTTCAAGCGGCTGGCCGGAGATCGCGCTGACGACGCGATACGCCTGGCGTTCTGCTGGGCCCACATGCGGCGGCGTTTCTACGACTTCTATATCTCCACGAAGTCGCCGCTTGCCGCCGAGGTGCTGGTACGCATCCGCGAGCTGTACGCGATCGAGGCCGAGATCCGCGGTCACCCGGCCGACCACCGAAGGCAGGTGCGGCAGGAGCGAAGTCGACCGATCGTGGAAGCCCTGCATGCGTGGTTGCAGGCTCACGTCGGCCGCGTGTCCGCCGTGTCCGATCTGGCGAAGGCCATCCGCTACGCAATACGGCATTGGCCCGGCCTGGTCGTGTTCCTCGACGACGGCCGCATCGAGATGGACACGAACGTTGTGGAGCGGGCGATCCGGCCTCATACCCTCACTCGCAAAAATGCGTTGTTCGCGGGTTCCGATGGCGGGGCCTGTCACTGGGCGATGGCGATGACGCTGATCCAGACGGCGAAGCTCAATGGCGTCGATCCAATGGCGTGGCTCACCGACGTGCTCGAACGCGTCGTCTCGGGCCGCACCAAAGCCCATGAACTGCACACGCTGTTGCCCTGGAACTGGACCTCGCTCAATTCCAGCACGGCGGCCGCACTGGCCGCGTAATCGCGCGAGCAGAACCGGCTCAGGCCGTGAATCAAATTCCACACCGTCGCCGCCGCCGGGTGTAGAGCAGACCGGCGTTGATGCCGTGCCGGCCGGCGTCGAGCGGCAAACTCTCGATAACGATCTCTCGCTTCTGCTCTATGTCCCAAGCACGCCGTCGTTCGCCGCGCGTGATCACTTCGATCCGCTGGCTACGAGCGTTTCTATGACCGGTCGTAGAAGCGTGCTCAGGCTCA
>DASXOK010000652.1:0-4737 GCA_036494425.1 Pseudolabrys sp. | reverse complement strand
CTGGCGTTCGTTGTCGTCATTCTCGCGATCGAAACCCTTCTGGTGCAGCCCATTGAACGACGCGCGTCCCGCTGGCGAACCCGGACCGCTTGACGTCCGCATCGCGCGCAAGGCGTTCACCGCCGCATCGGGGGAGCGGCTCGACGTGCTGCGCGATCTTGCCTTCACGCTCAAGCACAGCGAGGTCGGCGCGCTGGTCGGGCCTTCCGGGTGCGGCAAGACGACGACGCTGCGGATCGTCGCCGGGCTCGATCGCGATTTCGTAGGCACGATCCATCGGCCGCCGGCCGGCAAGCTCGGCATGGTGTTCCAGGACCCGCGCCTCCTGCCGTGGCGGACCGTTGAGGACAATGTGCGGCTGGTGGCGCCGAACATCTCCGAAAAGGACCTGACCGCTCTGTTCGCAGTGCTGGAGTTGGATGCGCACCGGGCGCATTTTCCCGGTGAGCTGTCGCTCGGGCTCGCACGCAGGGTGGCGCTGGCGCGCGCCTTCGCGGTAGAGCCGGACCTGCTGCTGCTCGACGAGCCCTTTGTCTCGCTCGACTCGGCCTTGGCCATCAGGATGCGTGAGCAACTGGTGAGCCTGGTCGACAAGCGCGCCATGACCACATTGCTGGTGACGCATGATCTGGAGGAGGCCGTGCGCTTGGCCGACCGTGTATTTCTCTTGTCGGCGCGGCCGGCGAAGATCGTCGCCGAAATCCCGCTGACGACGCCCCGGCGCGAGCGGAGTGAGGTGGAGGTCGCGGCCATGCTGGCCGACCTCTCACGCCGCGTGAACGGCGGAGCGGCCAAATGACGTTGCTGATCTTCGATTGCGATGGCGTGCTGGTGGATTCCGAAGTGATCGCCCATGCGGTGATGGTCGACCTGGTGACCGAGCTCGGCCGTCCCATGACGCTGGAAGAGTCGTTTGGCATCTTCGCGGGCAAGCGACTGCGCGACGCGTTGGCTGCGGCAGAGGCCTGGCTCGGCAAGCCGATCCCGCCGGAGGCGAGCGCCAAGGCCGGCGAGCATCTGTTCGAGCGGTTTCGCCGCGAGCTCAAGCCGATTGACGGCGTCCGCGACGCGATCACGACGTTGCCCCACCCGCGCTGCGTCGCATCATCCTCGACGCGCGAGCGGCTCACACTGGCGCTCGAGGTGACTGGGCTGGCGCCGCTGTTCGGCGATAAAGTGTTCAGCGCCGATCAGGTCGAGCACGGCAAGCCGGCGCCCGACCTGTTCCTCTTCGCGGCGCGGTCGTGCGGTGCGGCACCGTCCAGCTGTATCGTGATCGAGGATTCGGTGCTCGGCGTCACGGCGGCGCTTGTGGCCGGGATGAGGGCGGTCGGCTTTGCCGGAGGAAGTCATGCCGATACGCGCCTTGGCGAGAAGCTCGCGGCGGCGGGCGCCGATATTATCATCAAGACGATGAGCGAGCTTCCCGCCGCCGTTGAGGACCTCCGCGACCGGATGTCCACCACCATCTGAACGCGCACCCATGCTACGGTCCTCGCGTCACGAAGAAGCGGAGACGGACCATGCCGGGCCGGTCGCCCTCGTTTGCTGTTCTGACGTTCTGCGGGCTCGCGATTGCAATGCCGGCCGCGGCGCAGGACATAATGCGCCATCTCGACCTGTCGTCGCCGGAAATGACCACGGCGGAGATGACGCGCGAGGAGGTCGCGAAGCTCGCCGTCGCCGCCACACCGGGAAAGCCCGCCGACTTCACCGGCAAGCGGTTATCCGGGCTCGACCTCTCAGGGCTTGATCTCTCCCGCGCCGTCTTCCGCGCCGCGCGGCTGAACAAGACCAATCTGTCCGGCGCCAATCTCGATGGCGCGGTGTTCGACCAAGCCTGGCTGCTCGACGCGGATATGAAAGGCGCGAGCCTCAAGGATGCGCATCTCTTCGCGGCGCAGATGCAGCGCGTGACGCTCGACCGCGCCGACCTCTCGGGCGCGCGCATCGCCGCCGACCTCACCAATGCGAGCCTCATCGGCACGAAGCTCGTCGGTGCTGACTTGGCCGCCGACATGAAGAACCAGTCGATGGGCCTCATCCGTGCGGTCTTGAAATCCGCACGGCTCGATGGCGCCGACTTGAGCACGGCCGATCTGTCGCGTGCCGATCTC
This sequence comes from Pseudolabrys sp., assembly GCA_036494425.1. Taxonomy (GTDB): domain Bacteria; phylum Pseudomonadota; class Alphaproteobacteria; order Rhizobiales; family Xanthobacteraceae; genus Pseudolabrys. Next base: position 2,620 of record DASXOK010000652.1, on the reverse strand, counting down.
CAATTCGCCTCGCTGGCGAAGGCCGATCTCTCCGGCGTCTCGCTGCGTGGCGCCGATCTCAGCGGCGCCGATCTCTCCGGCGCGACGATAGCCGGCGCCGACTTCGCCGGTGCCGATGTTGCGTCGGCGCGGCTCGCCGCTCCGGTCGGGCTTGATACGGCGCTCAATCTCGACAAGGCTGTGAACCGGGACCGGCTCCGGCGCGAATGATGCGAAAGAGAGCCGGCCAGCAGGGAGGCATCTTATGCGGATGGTCTTGGTCGCCGCAGCGGTATTGGCGTTGATGTGTTCGGGCGCAAGCGCGCAGAGCAAAGGCACGCGCTTCTGGAATCTGACGCTCTACACCGTCACGAGCTTGCAGCTTTCGCCAGCGGGCCAGGACGCCTGGGGGTCGGATCAGTGCAAGAACGACCGCGACGGCACCGTCGATCATGACGAGCGCCTACGCATCACCGGTGTCTCGCCCGGCCGCTACGATGCGAAGCTTGCGGACAAGATCGGCCGCCTCTGCGTCGTGCGCAATATCGAGGTGAAGGACGGCGGCGTCTTCACCATTGAAGAAAGGCAGCTCACGGATTGCGAGAAGAAGTGAGGGCCTGAAACACCTTCTGCGCCGTGACGTGCTCGGCGACATCGTGCACGCGGATAATCGATGCGCCGGCGGCAATCGCGGCCAGGCTCACCGTCACTGTGCCGATGAGTGTTCCTTCGCTGCCATCGCCCGTCAATGAGCCGAGGAAGTGCTTGCGCGAGGCGCCGATCAACATCGGCAGGCCGTAGTCCTTCAACTCGCCCAACCGCGTGATGCAATCGCGATTCTGCCGGCTGGTCTTGCCGAAGCCGATGCCGGGATCGAGGATGATGCGGCCGGGCAGGACACCGGCACGCGCGGCGAGGGCGAGCGAGCGGTCGAAGAAGCGGCGGATATCGGCGATGATGTCGAGCCGCTCGTCCTTCTCCGCGCGATTGTGCACGATAACCACGGCGGTCTCGGCTTCGGCCGCCGTATCGGCCATCGCCGGGTCGTGCTGCAAACCCCACACGTCGTTGATCATTACCGCGCCGAGCGAAGCCGCGCGCGCCGCCACGGCGGCCTTGCTGGTATCGGCCGAGAGCGGCGCGTCGAGGCGCGCCAGGGCCTCCAGGATCGGCTCGAGCCGTTGCAGTTCCTCGGCCTCCGTCACCGGCGTGGCGCCGGGCCGCGTCGACTCGGCACCGACATCGACGGCGTCGGCACCCGCTGCAATCATCTCTCGCGCATGCGCCAAGGCTGCATCGGCCGCCACGAAGCGCCCGCCATCGGAAAACGAATCCGGCGTGACGTTGAGGATGCCCATGATGAGTGGGCGTGTTCCGATCCGGTCCAGGAAGGCGTCGCGCTTTGCGCGCAGCTCCGGCCGCATCACGCGGCTTTACGAGAGCCCGGATACTCGCAATGCCAGCGCACGGCGGTCCATTTCGGATGGTCGCCGATCCATTGCGCAATGTAAGGCGGCGCCGCCATCGCGCATTGCGTGAGCGATCCGGCGGAGGCGTATTGCAGGTGCTGGTCCTCGCATTGCGTCGGAGACGCAACGGCACAGACGGTGATCACCAGTTCAATGAGACCCATGGCGATGTGCTCCGCGCGATTCACTCCAAGTTACTTCCGGCAACCCGATATGGCGACCGTCGTTCAGTCGGGAGGGTAGAATATTTCTCCCTTTCCGGTCACCGCCATGTCGCCGGCCAGCCGCCGCCAGGGGCGGCGCAGCACGTCGGCAAGCGCGGGACTGTACGGCTTGATATACGCAGCCATGAGCGCGTTGGCTTCAAAGTCGTGTACGCCACAGTCGGCGAATGTTGGCGAAAGCGTTTCGCCGCCGCTGGCCAATACCAGAGTACCACGCGCCATCAGATAACCGGGCAAGGGACCGGCGCGGCCGCCGACGATGAGGGTGCCGGCGATCATGCGGCTGCCGGCGTGCGCGCCGGCGTCGCCTTCAACGATGATCATGCCGCGGCGGAGCTTGTCGGCCGCGCGCCCCCCGGCATTGCCGCCAACGACGACGATGCCGCCGCGCATGCCGGCTGTCTCGCCGGCGAGGGGACCGCCGAGCCGGTCGCCGGCATTGCCGGTGATCTTGAGCACGCCGCCTTTCATGCACGACGCAGCCCATGGACCAGCGTTGCCGTTAACGGCGAGCGTGCCGCCGCGCATCAGGCGTCCGGCCTGGATCCCCGCATCGCCATTGATGCGCACGTCGCCGCTGTCCATGCCGCAGCCGATGCGATCGAGGCGTTCGGAACCGCCTTCGAAGACAATGCTCGCGGCATCGCCCATCGCGATCTTGAACGCATCGGCGGCGCAAACGCGCTCCCGCGTGGTCTGCAGTTCGATCCTGGCAATGTCGCTCTCGCTCATCCCGGCCAGCTGCTGCGGCACCAGCGGCGCCAGATCGAGCCGCTGCGCCGGCGCATCGCGCAATGTGAACACGAGCGCGCTCACGGGAGCAGATCCTTGAGGTGATAGTGATGCGGCCCGAGCTTGCCGCCGTAGTTACCGGCTCCGACGCGCAAGGCGCCGCGCTCCGGTCCGAGTGCCAGCACGGCCGCCAAGCCGGTGCGCATTGCGTTCGCA
>DASXOK010000651.1:0-13183 GCA_036494425.1 Pseudolabrys sp. | reverse complement strand
TCGACAATCTCGAGGACCCGTTCCGCCTCTATCGCTGCCACACGATTATGAACTGCTCGAAGGCCTGCCCGAAGAGCCTCAACCCGGCCAAGGAGATCGCCGAGTTGAAGAAGGCGCTGGTCGACCGGCAGCTATAAGTCTCTGTTTTATAGGCTATTTGAGCATTCTGGCGTGTCCCTTTGCGGGCGCGCCGAAGCCGGTGCGCTGCAACTTATGCTTGCTTAGGTTGCATCGCTGACGCAAGCTTGAGGCTCCGGGGTGGTGGGGTCTCGAGTTGCGTTTGCGTCACTCATCCATGGTGATCGGAAGTGTGTTCGTGTGCGCGGCCTGCGCGGGGCCGGTGTCGCGGCCTCCCCAATTGCCCGAGGCCGAGGTTAAGGCCGAACAACGAACCGAACAGATCGCGCAGATCCGCGACTACTTCGCGCAACTGCATCTGATCGACACCGTCGCGTTCCGCATTCGCACTGCCAACAAGGCCGATTGCAAGAAGTGGGTCTCCGCGCAGATCGGCCTCTATGCGGTCACGCCGCAGAGCCTGCCCCGCAAGTACCGATCCTTTGCGCGCGAGGCGCTGAATCTGACCTGGGCGCGGCCGACGGTGATCTCGGTGGTGGACGGCTCGCCCGCAGCGCAAGCGGGAATCGTGAAGGGCGACGAGATCATCGCGCTCAATGGCGAGTTGATCCCGGTGACCGGCACCGCCGGCTGGATGGGAGCATGGCTCAAGCACAACGGCGTCAAACCGGTGCGGGCGGACCTGCGCAATGACGGCGTCGATCGCACCGTGATCGTGACGCCGGTCATGGCCTGCGCCATTCCGATTTCTTACGTCACCGCCGACGAAGTGAACGCGGAGACCGATGGCGACAAGATCGTCATTAGTTCGAGTATCTTGCGTGTCGCCAAGACGGAAGCGCAGCTCGCGCTCATCGTCGGACACGAACTGGCACATGTGAATCTGGGGCACCTGCAGAAGCAGCAATTCAACCGCGTGCTCAGCTTCGTCGGCGGCGCGATGGTCGATACGAGCTTTCTGGTGGGAGGCATTTCAACCGGCGGCGTCTTCACCCACGAATTTCAAAAGGCCGGGCGAAAGCGTTCAGCGTCGGCTTCGACCGCGAGGCCGACTATGTCGGCGCCTATTACGCCGCACGCGCGGGCTACGAGCTTGCCGGCGCCGAAGAGGTGTGGCGCGCGATGTCCTTGCTCAGTCCCGACAGCATCCGCTTCGCCAAGACGCATCCCACGACGCCGATGCGTTTCCTGCAGATGCAGAAGGTGGCGGCCGAAATTGCCAACAAGGAGAGCCGTGGATTGCCGCTCGACCCGGAGCTGAAGCTCATCAATGCAGAAGCACAGCCGCCGATGAATTCAGGCGAGGGAATCCGCTAAGGCACGTCAGCCAATGCCGTGCTCGGCTCAAGCGCCACCTGGCAGGCGGGCGAAATGATCTGCGAGCGAAGCCGGTCGATGAACCAGCGGCCCGCCGGTCCCGGCGGTGTGTCGGTCCGATACACCGCGAACATGGTGATCGGATAGCCTTCGGCCGGCAGGCTGTCGGCGCGGAGTTCAACCAGCGTGCCATTGGCAAGGTCGTCAGCGATGAAATCCTTTGGCATCAAGCCCCAGCCGAGGCCGGCGCGCATAAAAGCGTGCTTGGTGCCGAGGTCGAGGATGCGCCATGTTTTGGGTGAGCTGAGGCCGAATTCTCTGCCCTGATAGAAGTTCGTGCGGTCGGTCAGCTTGATCTGGACGTACTTGGCAAGCTCCGCCGCCGACACAACCGGTCCAAGCTGGGCGAGCGGATGTTTCGGCGATACGGCAATGCATAAATTGATCGTACAGAGCCGTTCGCTGGTGAATTCGGGTGGCATCGACGGCGCGGATCCCATGATGCCGAGCGCGCTCTGCCGATCGAAAACCGGCTGAATGACGGCTTCGAGCGCTTCGACGTCGAGGCGGAGCGGCGTGTCGGGAAACTCGTTCTGGAAGTCGGCAACGACCGCGGTCAGTGCCCCTATGGGGAACGTCACATCGACGGCCACGCTGAGTTCAGGCTCGAGCCCGCTGGCCAAGCTTCGAGCGTGCGCCTTGAACAGATCGAGATCGCCGGTGACCGTTCGGGCGCGTTCGAGCAGCACACGCCCCTGATCGGTCAGGATCGGATAGCGCCCGGTCCGGTCGAACAGTTTTACGCCGAGCTGCCCCTCCAGGTTCGCGAGCGTCTGGCTGACCACGGATTGCGCGCGCCCGAGCTTGCGGCCGGCGGCCGAGAAGCTGTGCTCGTCGGCCGCGGCGATGAAGGTGCGCAGTTGGTCGAGGGTGAGGCCGTCGAGCATGCATCGGTCCTGACGATGGATCGCATCGAAAGATATTGGCTACACCGCGAGATCGCCAGGGACCATTTCGTAGTCGTTAGGGACACCTCCTGACGAAGACCTGCAAGAAGACGCAGACAAACAAGGAGAAAAGCCATGCTTAAGACTATCGCATTTGCAGCCGCTTTGATCGCGATCACCTCGGGTTCCGCGCTGGCGCAGTCCTACAGCCACGATTTCGGCACGGGCAACGTGAGGGCGATGGAACAATCCCAAATCCGGCCGCAGGACCAGGGCTTGAACGCCCGTGCCCAGGCGGTGGAGAGCCGTCATCACGGCAAGGCGTCGAGCTTCACGAATAACGAGAAGGCGCTCTTCGGCCGCATCCGCCCGTACTAGACTCTGCCTGCTCTCACAGAAAACCGACAGGCCTCAAGCCGGTCGGTTTTCCGTTTCTGGAGCTAGGTGCAGCTTTTGGCGGCGAGACAATATTTTTCCAGTTCCGGCCACGGCTGATAGACGACATTTGCGCATTGGCCTTGCGTCGCTTCGATGAGCTGGTTGAGATGGCCGGCGTAGAAATAGGCCACCCGCTCCTTCACACCCGTGTAGAGGCGCGTTGCGTTCCGCGAGTTCGCGCGGACGCAGACGATATAACGCTGCTCCTGGCCGGCCTGGCGCAGCATGGGCTCGGTGATGCCCGAGTCGCGGACGCCGGTGGGATCGTCAAGCTTCTTCGTCAGCGTGGTGAAGATTTCGCGCTTGTAGTCGGAGGGAAACAGGTTCGGATCGACATTGTCCACCTTCTTGCTGTCCCCCGAACAGGCTGCCAGTGCGACTGCCAGCATCGACAGCGTGCACAGGCTCACGGCATTCCCACGCATCGAAAATCTCTCCCTCAAGCGCTCTTCGTGGCGCCGCCCCCGATAACCTTGGCTGCTCAATCGAGCTTCAGCTTGCGCCGGCGCTGGCCCAGCGTGCGCAAGCGTAGCGCATTGAGCTTGATGAAGCCTTGCGCGTCCTTCTGGTCGTAGGCGCCCTTGTCGTCCTCGAAGGTGACCAGCGTCGACGAATAAAGCGACGCCGGGCTCTCGCGGCCGGTGACAATGACGTTGCCTTTGTAGAGCTTGAGCCGCACCTCGCCTTCCACCAGCTCCTGCGACTTGTCGATCAGCGCCTGCAGCATCTCGCGCTCCGGCGTGAACCAGAAGCCGTTGTAGATCATCTCGGCATAGCGCGGCATCAGTTCGTCCTTGAGGTGACCGGCGCCGCGGTCGATCGTGATCGATTCGATGGCGCGATGCGCCTGCAGCAAAATCGTGCCGCCGGGCGTCTCGTAGACGCCGCGCGACTTCATGCCGACGAAACGGTTCTCGACGAGGTCGAGGCGACCGATGCCACTGGCCTTGCCGAGCTCATTGAGCCGCGCGAGCAGCGTGGCGGGCGACAAGGCCTCGCCGTCGATGCTCACTGCGTCACCCTTTTTGAAGCCAATGCGGATGTCGGTCGGCTTGTCGGGTGCGTCCGTCGGCGAGATGGTGCGCTGATAGACGATTGCCGGCGCTTCCTGCGCCGGATCTTCCAGCACTTTGCCTTCGGACGAGGAGTGCAGCAGGTTGGCGTCCACCGAGAACGGAGCCTCGCCTTCCTTGTCCTTGGTGATGGTGATCTGGTGCTCGCGGGCGAAGTTGAGCAATTCCTCGCGGCCCTTGAAGGTCCATTCGCGCCACGGCGCGATGATCTTGATGGCGGGTTCGAGCGCGTAATAGGAGAGCTCGAAGCGCACCTGGTCGTTGCCCTTGCCGGTGGCGCCATGACAGACGGCGTCGGCGCCGACCTTGCGGGCGATCTCGATCTGCTTCTTGGCGATCAGCGGCCGCGCGATAGAGGTGCCGAGCAGGTACTGGCCTTCATAGACGGTGTTGGCGCGGAACATCGGGTTGACGAAGTCGCGCACGAATTCCTCGCGCACGTCCTCGATGAAGATGTTTTCCGGCTTGATGCCCGCGCGCAGCGCCTTCTCGCGCGCGGGTCCGAGTTCCTCGCCCTGGCCGAGGTCGGCGGTGAAGGTCACCACCTCGCAGCCATAGGTGGTCTGCAGCCATTTCAGGATGATCGAGGTGTCGAGGCCGCCGGAATAGGCGAGTACGACTTTCTTCACGGACGTCTTGGCATCGCCGGTGGGCATAATCGGTCTTTCTGTCCTTCGCCGGACGGCATTGATCCCACCCGGCCCCGTTTTCGCGCCCTGTGTTGAACTCAGGATCGTCGCGGCGGTCAAGGGCTGGGGGATATGCGCGAACATGAGCGCTTATCCCTCCCTGCAAGCGGGGGAGGGATAAGCGAGCCAACGGGGGGAATGCTACTCCAATTCGTAGCTGACGCTCACCACCGCGCGCAGTTCGCGCTCGCCGGGGGCCACCGGCACGGCACTAACGCGCAGCGCGGCCATGGGCCGGGCCGGGGGCGTGGAGCCCTCCTCGACAATCGACACAACGTGGCCGAGCTTGCCGCCGGCGGCCTGGGCGTAAAGCGTGGCCTTGCGGCGGGCGTCGGCGATGGCCTCGTCGCGGGCCTGATCGAGCAGCTTCGACTGGTCGGAGACGACGAACTCGATGCCCGACATCTCGTTGGCGCCGGCAGTGATCGCCTTGTCGAGAATGGTCGGCAGCTTATCGATGTCGCGGATCTTCACCGTGACCTGATTCGTGACCTGGAAACCCTGCAGCCGCGCCGGGCCGGGCTTGCTCGTATCGTATTGCGGCTGCAACGAGAGCCGCGATGTCTGCACATCCCGGTCAGCGATGCCCGCGTCCTTGATGCTGGCGAGGACCGCCGTCATCTTGTGCGAATTGGCGTCGGTCGCTTCGCGTGCCGTCTTGCCTTGGCTCGAGACGCCGACGCGGATAATGACCGCGTCGGGCGCCACCGACACGGTCGCCTCCCCGTTGACAGTCACGAGCTTGTCCACCGCCCGCGCCGACAGGGGCGCAAGCGGCGCGGCGGCGACGAGTAGAGCAAGAAGAGGGCGGCGCATGGAAGGTCCTATTTCACCGGCACGAAGACGTTGATGACCAACTTATCGGGATTTGATGTGACCGGGCTGGTAGTATACTCCTCAATGAACAGGTCCTTGGCTTCCAACTGCTTATCATCGAGATAATTGGTGATCGCCTCGTAAGTCGAATCCATCGCATCGTAAGAGCCGCGATGCACGAACTTGAGCGCCTTCCCGGTCGGCGCCTTGCCGACCGCGATGTCGCCCTTCGGCGGGTCCTTCGGCGCCTCGGCGACCGGCATGGCCGCTTCGAACTGGAAGCCGGTGTCATCGGTCTGCGTGTAGATGGTCATCGGCAGGCCGTCGGCCTTGATGCCCTGCTTGTCCAGGTAGTCATTCAACGACTTGAACGAGTCGACCAGCGTGTCGAAGGCGGTGTCCCAGTTGGTGTGGCCCTTGAGATAGATGATGGTGCGCTCGGGCAGCGACACTTCCTGGCCGAAGGCGTCGCCCGGTTGCAGCGGGGAGGGCGTGCCCATCGTTCCCGTCTGTGGCGACGCCGGCGGCATCTGCTCGCCGGGAGTTGCCTGGGACGGTGCGGGCGCGGCGGGGGCCGGCTCGGCCGGCGCAGGTTGAGCCGCCGGGGGCGCGGGCTGCTGCGCTACGGCCTGGCTGGCCACAAGGGCGAGCGCCAGCGCGACAGCGGACGGCGCCGCAAGGCGAATGCGAGACATTCCGGTACTCCAGAGTGTGCGGCGATCCGGCGATTCGCCGGCGTTTCGTCCATATTATCATGGCCTCTGGCCATTGGGCGTCTATTCGCCATATAAACCGGGCGAAAGGCGGGCACGGAGCCCGAATTTGGCCGGATCGATGGGCGCGCTCGCCAACCATTCCTTCGTGAAGATGAACGGTATCGGCAACGAGATCGTCGTGGTCGATCTGCGTGACCGCACCGTAAAAATCGAGCCGCAAGAGGCGCGCGCGGCCGCAGCGCCCGAAGGCGCGCCCTACGATCAGTTGATGGCGCTCTATCCGCCGCGCACGCTGGGCACCGACGCATTCATCCGCATCTACAATAATGACGGCTCCGAGGCCGGCGCCTGCGGCAACGGCATGCGCTGCGTGGCGTCACTCGTAGCGGACCAGACCGGCAAGGACGCGCTGACTTTCGAGACCGCCGCCGGGCTGCTGAATTGCTGGAAGGGCCACGACGGTCTGTTCACCGTCGACATGGGCAAGCCGCGCTTTGCCTGGAACGAGATTCCGCTGGCGGAGGAATTCCGCGATACCCGCGCCATCGAGTTGCAGATCGGGCCGATCGACAGACCGGTGCTGCATTCGCCCGCGGTGGTGAACATGGGCAATCCACACGCCATCTTCTGGGTCGATGACGTGAATGCCTACGATCTCGGCCGCTTCGGGCCGCTGCTCGAGAACCATCCGATCTTTCCCGAGCGCGCCAACATCACGCTCGCGCATATCGTTTCGCGCGATCACATCGTGATGCGCACCTGGGAGCGCGGCGCTGGGCTGACCAAGGCCTGCGGTTCGGCCGCCTGCGCGACAGCGGTGGCGGCGGCGCGCCTCAAGCGTACCAATCGCAAGGTGCGCATGACGCTGCCGGGCGGCGAACTCACCATCGACTGGCGCAAGAGCGACGATCATGTGCTGATGACGGGGCCGGTGGCGTTCGAGTTCAAGGGGACGTTCGATCCGGCGCTGTTTGCCAAGGCCGGCGTGCCGTGAGCCTCGATGTCCTCACCTTCGGCTGCCGGCTGAATATCACTGAATCAGAAGTGATCCGCCGCGAGGCTGCAAAGGCCGGGGTCGATAACGCGGTCATCATGAACACCTGCGCGGTGACGGCGGAAGCCGTGCGCCAGGCGCGGCAGACGATCCGTCGCGTCAAGCGCGAGCGGCCCGGTGCACAGATCGTCGTCACCGGCTGCGCGGCGCAGACCGACGCACAAGCCTTCGCGGCGATGCCGGAAGTCGCCCGTGTGCTCGGCAACGAAGAAAAGCTCGACGCGCGCGCGTGGCAATGCGACGCGCGCGTTGCCGTCTCCGACATCATGACGGCGACGCGCCCACACATGCATGCCGTCGACAGCATCGAGCAGCACACGCGCGCCTTCCTACAGATTCAGAATGGCTGCGATCACCGTTGCACCTTCTGCATCATCCCGTTCGGGCGCGGTAATTCGCGCTCGCTGCCGATGGACGACGTGGTGACGCAGGCGCGGCGGCTCGTCGATAACGGCTACCGCGAGATCGTACTCACAGGCGTCGATATCACCAGTTATGGCCCGCCACGTCTCGGTGTGTTGGTCAAGCGGATCTTGCGCGAGCTTCCCGAGCTTGATCGTTTGCGGTTGTCCTCGATCGACTCGGTCGAGGCCGACGCCGATCTGCTTGACGCGCTCGGCCATGAGCCGCGCCTGATGCCGCATCTACATCTGTCGTTGCAGGCCGGCGACGATCTCATCCTCAAGCGCATGAAGCGGCGCCATTCGCGCGGCGATGCCATTGCCTTTTGCGAACAGGTGCGGCGCTTGCGTCCCGAGGTGGCCTTTGGGGCCGATATCATCGCCGGATTCCCGACCGAGACCGAGGCGATGTTTACGCGCTCGCTCGATCTGGTCGATGAATGCGGGCTTGCCTCGCTGCACGTGTTCCCGTTCTCGCCGCGCCCCGGCACGCCGGCGGCGCGCATGCCGCAGCTCGATCGCGCCGAGATCAAGGAGCGCGCCCGCCGCCTGCGCGACAAGGGCGATGCGGCGCTTGCCGCGCATCTCGCGGCGCAGGTCGGCGCGCGTCATCGCGTGCTGGCGGAGCGTGGCGGCATCGGCCGCACGGAACAGTTCACCCCGGTCAAGCTTGCCGCGCCGCTTGAACCCGGTACACTCGCCGACCTCACAATCGCCGGACACGACGGCCGCCAGCTTCTGGCGGCGTAGCCAGAAAGCACGCGGGCATGGGCGAATACGACATCACAACAGTCGAGCAGCTGGAGTCTCTTTACGGCGAGACGCTGCCGGCATCGATCATGAAAGAAATCGATCATATCAACGACAGCTACCGCAAGATGATCGAGCTCGCGCCCTTCGTCGCCATCGCGACCGGCGGCCCCGAAGGCCTCGATTGCTCGCCCAAGGGCGATGCGCCCGGCTTCGTGCACATCCTCGACGACAAGACGCTCGCCATTCCCGATCGTCCGGGCAACAACCGGCTCGACAGCTTCCGCAATCTGCTGCGCGATCCGCGCATCGCGATTCTGTTTCTCATCCCCGGCGTCGGCGAGACGCTGCGGGTGAACGGCCGCGCCACGCTCTCCACCGATCCGGCGCTGATGCAGCGCTTCGTGGTGAACGGCAGAATGCCGCGAAGCGTGCTCGTCGTACACATCGAGAGCATCTATTTTCACTGCTCTAAGGCGGTGGTGCGCTCAAAGCTGTGGGACCAGAGCGTGCAGGTCGATCGGATGGTGTTGCCGTCGACCGGCGCGATGATCAAGGAGCTGGCGCAGGGCAAGTTCGACGGCGAAGCCTACGACCGCGACGCGCCGGCGAAGATCAAGGCGATGTTGTACTGATCTCGCCCTTCCACCCGCACGCGGTCAGCAATTCCCGCATGTGCGGCGGCACCGGCGCGGTGATCGTCACCGGCGGCTTGTTCTTGGAGATCGGCACCACGACTTCGCGCGCGTGCAAGTGCAGCGTCGGCCCGCCGGTGCGCGGCGCCGTGCCGTAGATCGTGTCGCCGACGATCGGGAAGCCCATCTCGGCGCAATGCACGCGCAGCTGATGCGTGCGGCCGGTGAGCGGCTCCAGCGCGAGCCAGGTGTATTTTCTTTCACCCTCCCCGGGAGGGGGAGGGTCGGATCGCCGAAGGCGATCCGGAGTGGGGTGATTTTGATCCAGAAGGTCACCCCCACCCGGCGAGCTGCGCTCGCCGACCTCCCCCCTCCAGGGGGAGGTGAAAAAAGTATGCCCCATCACTTTCCACGTCGTCGAGGAGGGCATGCCGGCCGGGTCCGGCTTCATCCACCAGCCGCGCGTTTCGTCGCGCTTCGACAGTGCGATGTCGATGCGCCCCTCGTCGGCCTCGGGCCCGCCTTCGACGACGGCCCAATAGGTCTTGCCGATCTTGCCCTGCTTGAACAGCTTGCCGAGGAGCGCCAGTGCCTTGCGGTGGCGGCCGAGCACCAGACAGCCCGTAGTGTCGCGGTCGAGCCGATGCGCCAGCGCCGGCGCGCGCGGCAGCCCGAAGCGCAGCGCGTCGAAATAGGCCTCGAACGCGTCCACACCCTTCGGCCCGCGATGCACGGGCAGGCCGGGCGGCTTGTCGATCACCAGCATCAGCCCGTCGCGGTACAGCAGACGGCCCTGCATCTCTTCCGGAGTCATATTCAGTTACCAAATGGAGCCGAAACGGGTATCACGGGCGCCGCATGAACGACAGCACACAAGGCCAGAGCTGGTGGAAGCGCCTGAGCAGCGGCCTCAAACGCACATCCTCGCAGCTCGGCACCGCCATCACCGATCTCATCTCCAAGCGCAAGCTCGACGCGGCGACGCTGGAGGATCTGGAACACGAGTTGATCCGCGCCGACCTCGGCCCGGACTTCGCGATGCGCATCGCCTCGGTACTCGGCGGGGGCCGCTTCGAGAAGGGCATTTCACCAGAGGAAGTCCGTAACGTGCTCGCCGGCGAGATCGAGAAGGTGATGGCGCCGGTCGCCAAGCCGCTCGACCTCACCACGCGGCCTTTCGTCGTCCTCGTCTCCGGCGTCAACGGCTCCGGCAAGACCACCACCATCGGTAAGCTTGCGGCCAAGTTCCGCGCCGAAGGCAAGAAGGTGATGCTGGTGGCCGGCGACACCTTCCGCGCTGCGGCCATCGATCAACTGAAAATATGGGCCGAGCGCACGGGCGCTTCTGTGATCGCGCGCGAGCCGGGCTCCGATCCCGCAAGCCTCGCCTTCGATGCGATCAACAGTGCTAAGGCGCAAGGCGTCGACGTGGTGCTGGTTGATACCGCCGGCCGTTTGCAGAACCGCGCCGAGCTGATGAGCGAATTGGAAAAGATCGTGCGCGTGATGCGCAAGGTCGAGCCGACCGCGCCGCATGCCGTCTTGCTCGTCCTCGACGCCACCGTGGGACAGAACGCGCTTAGCCAGGTGGAGATCTTCGGCAAGACCGCGGGCGTCACCGGCCTGGTGATGACCAAGCTCGACGGCACTGCGCGCGGCGGCATCCTTGTCGCCATCGCCGACAAGTTCAAGCTGCCGGTGCACTTCATCGGCGTCGGCGAGGGGGTCGACGATCTCGCGCCGTTCACCGCGCGTGACTTCGCGCGGGCCGTGGTGGGGCTGGAGTAAATTTCTTGTCATTCCGGGGCGCGACCGAAGGTCGCGAGCCCGGAATCCATAACCCCAGCGCTGCGGAGTATGGATTCCGGGCCCGCCGCTTCGCGGCGTCCCGGAATGACAAATCGATAGGGTCACGCTAGAGAGCTCCGATGTCCGACAAGATAAAACTCAACCCCACCCTTAAGCTGGTGCTCGATATCGGGCCGCTGGTGCTGTTCTTCGCCGCCAATGCGAAGTTCGGCATCTATGCCGGCACCGGCGCCTTCATGGTGGCCGTGCTCGCCGCGCTCGCCGTCGCCTATGTGCTGACGCGGCGCATCGAGGTGGTGCCGCTGGTGACCGCTATCATCGTGCTCATTTTCGGCGGCCTGACGCTCGTCCTGCACGACGATCTGTTCATCAAGGTCAAGCCGACCATCATCTATCTCTTGTTCGGCGGCACGCTGTTGGGCGGGCTCGCGTTCGGCAGGCCGCTGCTCGGCATGGTGTTCGATTCGGTGTTCGATCTCACCGAAGAAGGCTGGCGCAAGCTCACCTGGCGCTGGGCGATCTTTTTCTTCGTGCTCGCCATATTAAACGAGATCGTCTGGCGGAATTTCTCGACCGACTTTTGGGTCAGCTTCAAACTGTTCGGCGTCGTGCCGCTGACCTTCATCTTCGGCGCGCTGCAATATCCGCTGGTGTCGAAGTATCACGCGGATAAGAAAGAGCCCTGAGCCCCCCCGCCACCCTTCGAGGGCCGCTTCGCGGCCGCCTCAGGGTGACGGCGCCAGCGCCTTCTCGATCGCCGGCATCAGCGCGCGCGAGAGATTCTCGGCATTGATCGGTCCGACCAGCTTGTAGGCGATGCGTCCGTCGCGGCCGACCACGAAGGTCTCCGGCACGCCGTAGACGCCCCAGTCGATCGCGGTGCGGCCGTTGTCGTCGGCGCCGGTGGCGTTGAAGGGATTGCCGTAGCGGTTGAGGAAACGCCGCGCGTTATCGGATGAATCCTTGTAGTTGATGCCGACGAGCTGGAAGCGCTTGTCCTTCGCCAGCTGATCGAGGAACGGCACCTCATCGTGGCACGGCACGCACCACGACGCCCACACATTCACCAGCGAGACGTTGCCGGCAAAGGTCGCATTGGTCACGCCGGGCACCGGCTTCCCGTCGCGCGTGAGCTCGGGCAGCGGCGGCAGATTGGTTTGCGGGACCGGATGGCCGATCAGCGCGGAGGGAATGACGGACGGGTCGCCGGCGCCGAGCCGGTAGAAGAACAGCGCCGCGAGTGCGAGGAACACGGCGAGCGGCAGCAGCACCAACAGATTGCGCCGCTTCTTGGTGGGCGTTTCGTTCGCGACCGTGCTCATGCGTCAGCCTTCGGTACGGCGCGAGCGCCGGGTGATGCCGCGCGTTTCGAGGTCGCCGAGCACGCGCCGCTGCACCGCGTAGTCAAGCACGACCCAGGCGATCAGTGCGGCGACAACGAAGAGCGTAACGGCGTAGGCCGCGACTATGAAATCGGCGTGCGGCCCAAGACTCACGCGCCTGCCTCCGCGAGCGCCTGCGCCTGCATCAACTGCATCGTGCGCACGCGCCGGCGCAGGATCTCGTTGCGCATGACGGCGAGGTGCAGCGTCACGAACAGCAGCGTGAAGGCGCCGGCCATGATGAACAGCGGCACGAGAATGGATGGGTCGATGGTCGAGCCACCCATGCGGAAGATCGAGGCGGGCTGGTGCAGCGTATTCCACCAGTCGACGGAGAACTTGATGATCGGCAGATTAACCGCGCCGACCAGCGACAGGATCGCCGCGGCGCGCGCGCCGCGGCCGGGATCTTCGGCGGTCCAATAGAGCGCGAGCACGCCAAGATAGAGCAGCAGCAAAACGAGCATCGAGGTGAGCCGCGCGTCCCACACCCAGTAGGTGCCCCAGGTCGGGCGGCCCCACAGCGAGCCGGTCACGAGACAAATGAATGTGAAGGCGGCCCCCAGTGGCGCGGCCGCCTTGCCGGCGACGTCGGCGAGCGGATGCCGCCATACCAGCGTGCCGAGCGCGGCGACGCTCATCACGATCCAGCCGAACATGCCGAGCCAGGCGGACGGCACATGCAGAAACATGATCTTCACGGTGGCGCCCTGCTGATAGTCGTCGGGAGCGCCCATGGTGCGGTAGAGGCCGACCACAAACAGGATAGCCGTCGCGGCCCAGAGCCAGGGCAGCAGGCGGTTCACCAGCGCTAGGAAGCGCGTCGGGTTGGCGAGGTCGATGACGGCCATTGGCGGCTATTTAATCGTGTGCGGGGTTGCGGGCAACGCGGTTCACTCCAGCCCGTGCCGCAGGGCCGCCGCCGCGGCGATCGGTCCCAGCACGAAGCTGGCCAAGGATAGCGCACAGAGAATGGTGAAAGGCGGGCCGAATGGCGCTGGGCCGACAATGGCCGCATTGGCCGCCGCCACGCCGAAGATCAGCACCGGAATGGTCAGCGGCAGCACCAGCACGGCCA
>DASXOK010000650.1:0-11268 GCA_036494425.1 Pseudolabrys sp. | reverse complement strand
ATGGGGTGTCTTCGGCCTGCTTATTGCGAAGGCATCTTGAGAAGCGAATTGCTGCTCAAAGCGCAAAAGTGCGCCACGTGAGTCGTCATGTCCGGGCGCACGAACACTTCTGTTTCAGTCAAGGGCTTTCACCTCGCATTTGGACATTGGGACGGCGTTCCAACTCTCGATGGACTCGATCTTCACGTCAGGCGCGGGGATTTTGCAGCCGTAATCGGTCCGGCTGGTTGCGGCAAACTGCCATCGATGAACTTGTCAGCGGGCTTTTTCAATCAGGATCAATCGCTTTAGCCACATTCGCAGGAGGGCTTGATGTTGAAGACTGTTGTGCGCGCCATGATGGCGCTGTCTGCACTCGCCGTCACCGGCGCCGCCTCGGCCCAAAGTCCTGTCAGGCTTGTTCTCGACTATGCCATGCAGGGCCAGCAATCCCCGATTGTTCTCGCCGCCGATGGCGGCTATTTCGAGCGCGCCGGCGTGACCGTCCGTGTGGATCGGGGCTATGGATCGGGAGATTCCATCACAAAGGTCGCCAGCGGTGCCTATGACGTCGCGTTCGCCGATGTCGGCGCGGCCGTCACCTTCAATAGCTCGCAGGGGTCGACCAAACTCATCGATGTGTTTCAGGTTTATGATGCGGCGCCGATGGTCATGTTGTCGCTGACGAAGTCGCACATCAATAAGCCGTCCGATTTGGCCGGCAAGAGAATCGCGTCGCCGCCCGGCGCGTCCAGCCGTGTCATGTTTCCCACGTTTGCGGCTGTAAACCATATCGATACCTCGAAGATCGATTGGATAGACGTCACGCCACAGTTGCGCGAAACCCTTCTGAAGCAGGGGCAGGCAGATGCGACGACGGCGCTTATTACGGATCTCGCCGGTCTCAACCGTCTCAATCTTACGGAAGATGAGATTTCAATCATGCGGTTCAGCGACTATGGCGTCAATCTGTACGGTCACGCCATTTTGACCACGCCTGCATTCGCGGCCAAGAATCCGGACGTCATCAGGAAATTGGTAAAAGGCGTCGCTGAGGCGCTGAAGGCATCGATTGCCAATCCGGCAGTGGCGATTGGCGCGCTCGCGAAGCGTGATGCATTGGTCGAGCCGAGCACCGAGCAGCGTCGGCTCGATCTCGTCCTTGCAAACGCGATCGTCACCGATCATGTGAAAAAAGCCGGGCTCAGTGCAGTCGACATGGATCGGATGCAGAAGACGGTCGATCTGATCACGACGACCCTCAAGAGGCCCACCATGAAGGCTGCGGAGCTCTATCGCCCTGAGTATTTGCCGCCACGTAGCGAACTTATGCTGCCTTGAGTGGCAGATAAGGCGCGAAGGCTTGCGGTTCTGGAGATTGGTCTGATCAAGAAATCAGCTTCAGCTCACGCAGGCGCGAGAACGCGGACTCTACGTCACCGGGAACGGTGATCAAATCGCCCTGCTCCGCCGCCGTTGCGTCCGGGTCTTTCAGGCCGCTGGCGGTGAGCAATGCCACGACGTTATCGCTTGGCACGATCTGCCCGGCCCTGCAGAGTTCGTCGATCGCGGCCAGGGCTCCGGCTGAGGCCGGCTCCACGTAGAGGCCTTCCTCTCGCGCAAGCCGCTGCTGCCAGTGCAAAATGGCCTCGTTGCCTACGACGGCGGCCGTACCGCCCGAGCGCCGAATGATGGCCAGGGCCTGGTAAGTGCTGCGCGTCGCACTGGTCGATTTTGCGACCGTTTCGTGTGTGGCTGGTATATCGGGGAGCACATCGCCGCCCTTCTCCAAGGCCATGCTCAACGAGCCGGAGATCTCGGCGGCGATCATGCGCGGGCTGCGATCGGTCCAACCGAAGGCCCGCATGTCCTCGAAGCCGCGCCACATTCCTAGAAGCGCGTCGCCATAGCAGACTGGAAGCACGCAGCAGTCCGGAACGCGCCAGCCCATCTGCTCGACAATCTCATAAGCGAGCGTCTTATAGCCCTCGATGCCGTAAGGATTGCTTCCCACGACCGGCCCGAAAAAGGGCGAGGTGGGGAACCATCCATGATGGCGAACGCCGTGCTGCATCAGCGTCCAGCGGTCGGCCTTGTTCTCGACCGCGAGGACGGTAGCCCCATAGACCCGCATCTGGGTCACCAAGGGCCCGACCGCGCCCTTGGTGGTAAAGACGACGCATGGCAAGGCCGCCTTTGCCGCGTAGGCCGCGGCTGATGCACCTGCGTTGCCGGTCGAGCTGGAAACGATGACATGCGCACCCATTTTCTTTGCCACGGAAACCGCCATGCATGCGAGACGGTCCTTGAACGACCAGGTCGGATTGCGTGTCTCGTCCTTGCCGAAGAGACTGCCGAGCTTCAGATGCCGAGCGACCATTTCCAGACGGTGAAGGGGCGATCCGCCTTCGCCGAGGCTAACGGCATCGGCACGCTGCACGGGCAAGACGTCGCCGTATCGCCAGAGTCCGCCGCCAGCGAGTTGATCCGGCTTGCCGCGCAGCGAGCGAACCGGCGGCGCATAGGTGACGGCCAAATTGCTTGGAGCCACGGACCTGCATCGGGGGCAATCGTCTGCGTAATGGTCCGGTGGGTATGACGATCCGCAGCGAACACATTCGAGCCCGACAACCAGTTCCATAATGTGTCCTGCGCCTTCCTTGTGCGGCCGCGCCGCGATCTTGAGCGTTCGCCGCTCAAGTCAGGTCGCCAAATCCTGACGGGCTTCTGCACCGGCCACAACGCACCATACACGTGCCTGAGGCCGCGCAGGCGCCCCCACATCCGAGCTTCCAGGCGTCCCGATAATTGGAACACCGTTTCACTTTCATTCATGAAATATGAAATGGCGGCATCCGCCAAGTCAATACAGCGTGGCTCCAAATCTGCTCGATAACGAGCAATGTTTTTCTTCGCGGTGGAATTTCGGCGTGATCTAATTTGCGTGTGTCTTGAAAGCTCAGGTGCAGCGCGCTGAAGACCCGTCGTGACGGTTTGCATGATTGTGCATGGCGGCGTTCAGGACTGGTGCATCCGGATTGCAAGACCCCAACGCGGACCGCGCGCAATGGCACATGTCTTGCTTTCTCGCATTTCATGGACGTGTTTTCTCGACAGACCAACTGAGGGAATAATCGTTGCCGTTCTTTCGGCGCGGGCATCCATCGCGCCACTGACAAGGCGCTGACTGGTCGAAGCATAACAAAAACGGATCGCCAGCAGCAGAGCGGAAGGACGAAACGAAAAAAGCCGCAGGACGCGCCTCAAAGGAGTTTGATCATGCGTATGTTTTTCTGCCTCGGAATGATTGCGAGTCTCTTGAGTTTCGGCGCGCCTGCGATCGCCGCAACGGACTATCCGAGAGAACCAATACAAATCATCGTTCCGTTCCCAGCGGGCGGAAACACCGATCTGATCGCACGTGTCTTGGCCGATCATTTGCAGACCGCGCTCAAGACGACGGTGCTTGTCCTCAACAAGCCCGGCGCGGGAACGAACATCGGGGCCGTCTATGTCGCGAACAGCAAGCCGGACGGCTATACCATGCTCATCAGCGCGCCCGCATCGTTCGTGGTGAACCAGTTCATCTATTCGAATCTATCCTATGATCCTGACACGGCCTTCGTCCCCGTGTCGCTGGCGGCGCAGTTTCCCAATGTGCTGGTGGCGCATCCTTCGGTCGGAGTGAAGTCGATCGAGGAGTTGATCGCCAAGGCCAAGGCCAATCCCAGCAAGATCACTTACGCATCCTCGGGCATCGGCACGACCAGCCAGCTTGCCGCTGCGTCCTTTACCGAGATGGCCAAGATCGACATGCTGCATGTGCCGTACAAGGGCACGTCACAGTCGGTCCAGGATTTGATCGCCGGCCGCGTTGGACTGACCATCGATAATATCGCCCCCCTCCTGCCCTTCGTCCGGTCGGGGCAATTGCTTGCGCTCGGGGTGTCGACCAAGGATCCCGTATCCTTGCTGCCGGGCGTGCCTCCGATCGACTCCGTGCTCAAGGGCTATTCCTTGAGCTCGTGGAATGTCCTGGCCATGCCCGCCGGCACGCCGAAGGACATCGTCGCCAAGGTCAGCGCCGAATGCGACCGCATCCTCCACATGCCTGAGGTTGTCGCGAGATTGCGGTCGTTCGGGTCAGAGCCGGTCGGCGGCACACCGGAGGAGGTTGCGGCTTTCCTGAAAAGCGAACGCGTGCGCTGGGAAGCTGCCATCAAGGCCGCAAAGATCGTCAAGGGTCAACTCTAGTTGTGAATGCGGCAAGGGTCGGCGCGTGGCTATCACGCCGGTTCAGTCGCCATAGCGGCCGCAGATCGGCCATTGCTCGACGTTGCCGTTTTCGAACAGATTGAATGATCGGTGTAGATTGACCGTCGGATCGCAATGCGTGGCCCCGATGAGGACCCGCGCGCCCAGACGCGGCGGCGGTGCCCCATTCGGAATCGTGAGGATGCCATGTTCGTCGCCGGCGAACTTGTAGGCCGTCCCGTTCGGAGCGCCGATAATGACGCAGGGCGACGGACCATTGGTCGCGAGCGCTTTAGTTCCCGCGTCGACGGTCACCTGGCCTGGGCGATTCGTTGACACCACGCTCGCCAGCGCAAACAAGCTCGGCGCGAAGGAGAGTCCCTGGCCCCGCTCGTCCTTGATCCGCGCGTAATCGGCATCCATGAACACATAGGACCCGACCTGCAGCTCGTTGTAGGGCCCGCGCGCGTCGAGACCATAGGTGCCGGTGCCGCTGCCGGTGATCAGGTCGGGCGGCAGGCCGGCTCCGCCGAGCGCCTTGGCAAAGGACATGAGAGTAGCGGCGGAGCGGGCGGTGGCGGCTTTACGTCCCTCCGGATCGATGATGTGCTGCGCATGACCGGCAAAGCCCTGAATGCCGGCGAATTCGAGTTGCGGCTCCGCGGCGATCATGCGGGCGAGGGCGACGCCGGCTGCGAGATCGGTTACGCCCGTCCGTGCCTGACCGACATCGACATCCACGGCGACCCGCAGCCTACGGTCGCCCGGATGCAGGGCGGCCAGCAGCCCCGTCACCTGTGCTGAGTCGTCGGCTACGACCGTCACGCCATGATTGCGGTTGAGCCTCGCCAGGCGGTCGAATTTCGCTGCGCCCATCATCGGTGAGGTGATCAGCAGGCCGGTAATTCCGGCCGCTGCAAGCGCTTCCGCCTCGGCAACTGTCGCGCAGGCAATCCCAACCGCGCCGGCCCGCATCTGCAGCAATGCAATATGTGGCGATTTATGCGTCTTGGCGTGCGGTCTCAGCGCTACCCCAGCCTGACGGCCCGTCTCGGCCATACATTGGATGTTTCGCTCCAGCGCGCCCCTGTCGAGCACCAAGGCAGGGGTTTCAAGTTGCAGCAGGACTTCGCTGTCGAGCGACAAGCCGGGCATTGCGGGCTACGGGCAATGCGGCATGATCTCTTCCGCGAACCAGTGAATTTGCTCCAAATACTCTTGCTGGCTGTTCACGGCAATGGCCATAGCGGAGCAATGATCCACCCCCATCTCCTTGAGCCGGTGTATCTTGTCGATGATTGACTGCGGCGAGCCGACGAGGTTCGCGGTGACCTGGTGCACGGGATCGCGGCCGGTATAGGCCAGCGACTTGCGATGCGCCACCAACCCGCTCTGCATATAGGTTTGCTCCGCCGCCTCGTCGGTTTTGCCGATGAGAAGCGAAAATTGCGGGGCCACCTCGATCTCCTTGGGGTCGCGGCCGAACGCTTCGGCACGCTGGCGCAGCTGCTGGATACGCTCGGCGATCTCGTGGAATGGCCGCCAGCCGGGCAGCCAGCCCTGTCCCATTTTCGCCGCCCGGTCGATGGCCGCCATGTTATGGCCGCCGATGTAGAGCGCGAAGGGATTCTGCTTCGGCTTGGGGAAAAGTTGGAGATCAGTGAAGGAATAGTACTTTCCGTCGAAGGAGGAGGTCTTGTCCTTGGTCAAGGTGTTGAAGGCCACTAAGCCTTCTTCCAGCATCTCGCCGCGGTGCGCGTTGGGAAAGCGCTTGCCGGCCCAGGCCTCGAATTCTTCGCGATAGGCGCCGAGACCGACGGCCATGATGAATCGCCCGCCGGTGAGCTGGTCGATGGTCGACACCTGCTTGGCGAGATAGACCGGCTCCCGCATCGGCATCACGAGCAGCGACGTGCCGAGGCGGATCTTGGTCGTGGCCTGTCCGATCATGGCGAGCGTGATCAGCACGTCGTAGAAATTTGGCGGCTCAGGGAAAATCTCGCGCACATAGTGTTGCGTGGTGATGTGATCGTTGCCGAACACCGCGTCATAGCCGAGCTGCTCGCAAAGGACGCCGGTCTTGATCAGGTCTTGCGGCTCGCAGAAGGGGATCGGATAGACCAATCCCTCGTAACCCGTCGCCAGGCACACCGAAAACTTCATTTCAATCGCTCCGATTTGTCGTTGTTCAGAAAACCATCCGGCGAGGCCTTCCGCAGGCTTTAAATGATCCGCAGGGCGGTGTTCAGACTCATGAGCGATTCCGCTCCGTCCTTGGTGACGCGGACCATGTCCTCGACCTGAAGGCCCGCGAAACCGAGTTCGTAGTAAGGCGTCTCGATGCAGACGACCATGTTTTCCTCAAGCACCTCGTTCGAACTTTCCGAGATATTCGGCGGGTCATAGCCGTCCACGCCGATACCATGTCCGACGTGGCTGCGCTTGAAGTGCGGGATGCCTTCCCGCTGCACGGTGTTCACGACATGCGTGAACAGGTCGGAAACCTTGAGGCCGGGCTTGATGACGTCGTAGGCGCTGAGAACGCCCTTTTCGACGGCACTGTAGTATTTGGCGATTTTCGGCGCGGGCTCGCCCAAGGCGGCACCGCGCGACATGTCCGAACGGTAGTGGCGATAGCGGCCGCCGACATCGAAGCGAATCAGGTTTCCGCGCTCAAGCGCGCGATCGGAAGGCTGCACGTTGATCATCGCACTGCGCGTACCGAATCCAATGCAGCCGACGACGGGCGACGCATCGTTCTGCGCCAGATGGGCATTGAAAGCCCGCAGCATCTCCCGCTCGGTAACACCTTCCTTCGCGATCGCCAACGCCGCGTCGATGGCGCCTTCGGTGATGCGCGCGGCTTTCCGGAGGATGTCGATCTCGCCAGGCGTCTTGATAGAGCGGACGCGTTCGAATAGCGAAAATGAACGCACGAAGGTCGCGTCCGGCAGCAACGATTTGAGTTGATCCATGCACTGCGGCGTGATTCCCATTTCGTCCAGGCCGAACTTCGCCTTGGTGAGGCCCTTATCCTTGATCGCGGCGATTAGGGCCTCGACCGAACCTTTATAAGCTTCGCCGTTGAAGAGGCGCTGCTGTAACTGGTCTGTCGCATCGAGCTTGACCGTCGGATCGACGTCCATCTGGAAATACCCGTAGCGGCGGATCTCCTCCACCCAGATATCCTGGTCGGCGACCAGGTCGAGAATGCTCGAATTGGCGACGACACAGGCTTGCTGGCCCTCTTTCGGAAACAGGACGTAGGCCTGCGGGCCGCGCCGCACCCATTGTGACATGGCCCAGAAGCCGCTGACATAGGTGACGTTTTCCGGACAGGTCGCGATGACGGCGTCCAGTCCTTCGCTTTTCATCAGATCCTGCAGGCGGGGGATATTGGCGAGCATCTGAACTCCGTTCTGTTCCAATTATAGGAACGCCGTTCCACTTCAATGTGACTGGCAGATATGGATGGTGTCAACCGTGAGGTCTGAATTGACACCCCGCGGCCTCGATGCGACGATAATGGAACACTGTGCCGATTTGTGAAACAGCTGCGGCTTTGATCAACAATGGGCGCGGCTGCATCGGAGCGAGCGATTGAAACTGCCGCCTCTCGAATACGTGGCACCGACGTCGGTGGCCGAGACGGTCGCGCTGCTGGCCCAAGCGCAAGGGGATGCGAAGATCATCAGTGGCGGGCAAAGCCTGATGCCGATGCTTGCGTTCCGGCTTGCCTCCCCAAAAATTCTCATCGATCTGCGGCATGTTCCCGATCTCGACAGAATCACGGTCGGAGACGACGGCGTCACTTTGGGCGCGAAAGTGCGCTGGGTGGACATTGAGCAGGATCTCCGCCTGCGGACGGCCCACCCCTTGCTCGCGGACATGATCAAACATGTCGCCCATTACCAGATTCGAAACCGCGGCACCGTCGGCGGCAGCCTCGCGCATGCGGACCCAGCTGCCGAGATGCCAGCGATCGCCGTGACCTGCGATGCCGCGCTCGAAATCGCCGGGCCTGAGGGCTCTCGAACAGTGCCGGCCGCCTCGTTCTTCATAGGGCCTTTACTCGCCGCGCTTGGGCCGTCCGACATGATCGTCGCGGTGCGCCTGCCCGCTTGGCCGGCACGCCGCCGGCGTGGCCTCGCGGAGTTCGCACGGCGCAAAGGCGACTTTGCTATGGCGGGTGTCGCCCTCTTCTACGATCTGGATGCGGACGGGCGGATGGAAGATCCGCATGTCGGCGCGTTTGGTGTTGCCGACACGCCACTCCGTCTGCGTGAGGTGGAGAGTGTCCTGGCAGGCAAGAAGCCCGAACCCGCGGTCTTCGCCCGCGCCGTCGAGACCTGCCGGGCGAGCGTCGATCCTCCGAGCGACATCCACGCCGATAGCGATTATCGTCGGGCCTTGCTTGGTACCATGCTGGAACAGGCTATGCTGCAGGCCGAACGTCAATCCCGCGATGACGCCTAGACCCATCAAGCTGACGATCAATGGCTCGCCCGCCGAGTTCGAAGTGGCGGCGCGCGTAACGTTGGCCGACGCCCTGCGCGAAAAGGTCGGACTCACGGGAACCCATCTTGCCTGTGAGCACGGCGTGTGCGGCGCCTGCACTGTCATGGTGGACGGCCTCGCCGTGCGCTCCTGCCTGATGCTGGGCGTTCAGGTCGACGGCTGCGAAATCGTGACCGTGGAGGGTCTCGGCGCAGACGCCGCCCTGTCGCCCTTGCAGGCGTCCTTCCGGCGGAATCACGCGGTTCAATGCGGCTTTTGCACGCCCGGCATTCTTATGACCATGCACGCGCTTCTTCTGGCCGAGCCGGATGCCGATGAGGAGCGTATTCGCGACGTACTCTCCGGCAACATCTGCCGTTGCACCGGCTACATGTCGATCGTGCAGGCCGTCTTGGAGGCGCGCGAGGCCTACCGCCGGCCGGAGTCGCTCCCATGAGCTTGCCGAACGCCCTGATCGGCAGTCCGGTCGAACGCATCGAGGATCTGCGCTTTCTCACCGGACGTGGCCAATATGTCGGAGATCTCGGCACCCATGATGCGCTGCATGCTGTCATCCTGCGGAGCCCGATCGCGCACGGACGCATCCGCAAGATCGATGCCCAGGCTGCGCGCGCGCTGCCAGGCGTGGTGGCGGTCATTACGGCAGCCGAGATCGGCGAGAATGTTCCAACGATCGCGATCCGCCAGCATAACGTGCCGGAGGGCGAATTTTTCCGCCAGCCGGTGATCGCTCATGACAAGGTCCGGTATGTCGGCGAGCCGGTCGCCGTGGTTATCGCCAACGATGCCGCGATTGCAGAGGATGCGCTCGATCTGATCGCACTTGAGTTCGACGAATTGCCGGCGGTCGCGGACCATATGATTGCGGCGCGTGACGAGATCCTGCTGTTCGAGGAGGTCCGCAGCAATCTCGCCAGGGTCTTCGAGGCGAGGATGGGCGATGCCGACGCGGCTTTCGCCGCCGCTGATTATACGCGCCGCGAGCGCTTCAGCGTCCAGCGGCACACGGCGCTACCGATGGAGACGCGCGGCCTCTTTGCCGAATGGGATGCCTCGGCTGGACGCCTGACGCTTCACGGCGCCACGAAGGTGATCTTCTATAACCGGCGTGCGCTTGCCGACATGCTCGGTCTCGCGGAAGCGGCGGTCGACCTGATCGAGGTCGATGTCGGCGGCGGCTTCGGTGCGCGCGGCGAGATCTACCCGGAAGATTTCCTCATTCCTTTCGCGGCGCGCTATGTGGGCGGTCGTGTGAAATGGGTCGAGGATCGCCGCGAGCATCTCATGGCGATGAACCACGCGCGCGAGATGTATGCGAATGTCGAGATCGCCTGCAGGAAGGATGGAACGGTCCTCGGCCTGCGCGGCCGTGTCGATGTCGATCTCGGGGCTTATGTCCGTACCAATGGCTTTACCGCGCCGCGCAATGTGGTGCAATTCATGTCGGGCCCTTACTACATTCCCAACATTGCGCTCGACGCCGCCGTGTTCATAACGAGCAAGACGCCAACCGGGACCTATCGCGGTCCGGGCCGCTTCGAGGCAAGTTACTTTTGCGAGCGCCTGTTCGATATGGCGGCGCACGACCTCGGCATCGATCCGGCCGACCTTCGCCGCCGCAACCTCTTGCGCGAAGAGCAGATGCCTTACCCGCTCGCGCGGCTGAATATCGAGGATGGCGGCGAAACCGAATGCGATAGTGGCCGCTATGGCGAGGTGCTGGAGCGCTGTCTTCAGGAATTCGGGTGGCGGGATAAGATCGCGTTGCAAGGCCAGTTGATCGGCGGCCGCTACCACGGCATCGCCATCGGCTGCTTCATCGAAGGCGGAGCCGGCGGTCCGCGCGAGAACGCGCGCATGGTTTTGGAGGCGGACGGCACGGTGTCGGTCTTCGTCGGATCGTCGGCGCTCGGTCAGGGCCTTGAAACGATCCTCAGCCAAATTGCCGCCGATGCGCTGTCGCTGCCGATGGACCGGATTCGCCTGTTCCACGGCTCGACCACGCTGGTGAGCGATGGGTCTGGCTCCTTCCATTCGCGCTCAACCGTGATGGGCGGCTCAGCGATCCTGCTTGCGGCGGACGCGTTGCACCAGGAAATCCGCGCCGCTGCCGCGCGGCGCCTGAGCTGTGCAATGGATGACATCCGCATCTCCGACGGCGTCGCGTCATGCGGCGCCGAACGCGTCGATTTTGCAACGTTGGCCGGACTCGCCGTCGAACGGATATTCCACAACAAAAAGCATACCTACAGCTACGGCGCTCATGCCGCGCACGTCGCGGTCGATCCGAGTACCGGCCGGGTCGAAGTGCTGGATTATCTGACCATGGAAGATGTCGGCCGTGTCATCAATCCCGCGACTCTGCACGGGCAGGTCATCGGTTCGGTGGTGCAAGGTCTCGGCAGCGTGTTCCTTGAGCACCTGCAGTACGATGAGAACGGGCAGCTCTTGACGGGCTCTCTGGCCGATTATCTGCTCCCGACATCGACCGATTTCCCGCGCATCCGTTCGGTGTCC
>DASXOK010000649.1:0-24689 GCA_036494425.1 Pseudolabrys sp. | reverse complement strand
CCGCTCGTTGGCGGTGAGAGTGAGCCCCGCCAGGCCGGAGATGAATGCGCGCGCCGCCATCGGCGCGGATTAGCCCGCGCCTCCAGCGAGGGTCAAGGCTCGCGCCGTTAATTCCTCTGGACGAAACACTGTCCGCCGGCGGATTTCAGGCTGGAGCAGACCTGCCCTGCCTCGGCCTGGTTGGCATAAGGGCCGACCATCGCGCGGTAATAGACGCCCTTCGAGCCGAGATCGACCTTGTGGACAAACATCGGCTTGCCGCTGAGAGCGTCGGCGTACTTGCCCTGCAGGGCCCGGTAGGCAGCCTGGGCTTCGGCCTCGGTCCGCTGCGAGGTGACCTGCACTGCGTAGCCGCCGGTGCTGCCGGTCGTCGTCTGCGGTGAGAGCTGTGTCGGCGCGGCGTTAGCTGTGCGGGTCGCAGCCCGGCGCGTGGGCGCATCGGGATTGAGGGAGAGCGGTCCATTCTCCGAGGCGGGCGCGGCCGCCTGCGGCTGAGGACGCTGCGGAGTGGGACGCGCTGCCGGGGCGGCTTCGCGCGGCGGCTGCGGCATCGGCGGAGCGGCCTGCGGCGGCGAAGCGTCGGGGAAAACGCCATTCGGGCTCGCATCGGCGATCACCGTCTGGTCCGGACGGATAGCGATGGTGCGCACCTTCTTCGGATCGGTCGCGATGATGCCATTGCTCGTCGGCATTGGCGGCGCGGCATTGGCCTGGTCGGCCTGCTGCGCCTGAGGGAGCATGGCGCCCGGTGGCTTGTCCTTCACGTCGACCGGCTGCTCCTCGCGCGAGACCATCTTCTCGCCCTGCCCGGAAGCATTGACGCGGTCGGTGATGAGCTTGTTGGACCCATCGTTCGACGCGACGGGAACGATTTTGCTCGGCGCGGTGTCGGCCTTGATCACCGGCGGCGGCGCGGACGAGCCTGACGAGCCGAACACGGCGCGATAGCCGAAGGCGCCGGCGGTGCCAATGACGGCGAGCGCAAAAATTCCGGCGACGGCCATGATGCCGATGCGGCGGCGCGGGGGCGGCACGTCATCATAGAAGTCCTGCTCCTCGGCGTACTGCGCGTGTTCGGGCTCGTAGCCGGCGTCCGCGTGCTCGTCGTATTGGTCCTGGTATTGGTCCTGGCGCACATCGTATTGCGCGAGCATTGGCGCGGGCGCCGCCGGAGCGGCGGCAGGCGCGCGGCGGATGAAATCGGGCACGGGCGCGGCATAGGCTTGCGACTGCGCCGGCGTCATGGGCGCGGGCGCGCGGACGGGCGCCTGTGGCGGCGCTTGCCGCGGGATCTGCGGCGCCCAATCGTTGTGCGCGTCGCCATGCCCTTCTTGCGGCCATTCGGCCGCGGGATGCTGCGTCTGCGCCGCATTGGCACGGCCATATTCGCCGAACGGATCGCTCTGCCCGATCAGGCGCGCGAGTTCAGCGAGTGGATCGTTGCCCGCGCCGGTGCCGTGGGCTTTGGGCTGTTCCCGCCGCGCAAGCGCGTCGTTGGAACGATATGAACGCTGGCTATGATCGTCCGCCATTCGGTCTCCGATCTTGAATTCGCGCGTTTCGCGTCGGATCACCGCTCCTGCGGTGAAGGCGGTCTGGCGGAACGAGACCTAGCGCATCTCGTCCGGAGCCTCGACCCCGAGCAGCGCGAGGCCCGAGGCAAGGACTGTGATGATCCCCTGCACAAGCGCGAGCCGCGCCGCAGTTATCTGTGGATCATTCTGGATAATGAAGCGTAAATAGGGCAAGTCTTTTCCGCGCGTCCAATGCGCGTGAAATTCGCTAGCAAGCTCATAGAGATAGAAGGCGACCCGGTGCGGCTCGTGGGCGGTGGCGGCGGCTTCGATCAACCTGGGGTAAAGTGCGATCCTTTTCAGGATCGAAAGTTCCCCCGGATCGGTGAGCTTCTCGACCGGCGCATCACGCAAAAAGCCGGTGCCCTCCGGCAGGTCCGGCATCTCGGCGCGCGCGTTACGGAAGATCGAGGCCCCGCGCGCATGGCCGTACTGGACATAGAAAACCGGATTCTCGCGCGAGTGTTCGATGACCTTGGCGAGATCGAAGTCGAGCGGCGCGTCATTCTTGCGATAGAGCATGTCGAAGCGCACGGCCGAGCGGCCGACTTCGTCCACGACTTCGCGCAGCGTGATGAATTCGCCGGCGCGCTTTGACATCTTTACCGGCTCGCCGGCGCGCAACAGCTTCACGAGTTGCACCAGCTTGACGTCGAGCTCACCCTCGCCGCCGCTGATCGCCTTCACCGCCGCCTGCATGCGCTTGACGTAGCCGCCGTGGTCGGCGCCCCAGACGTCGATGAGATGGCGGAAGCCGCGGTCGAGCTTGGATTTGTGATAGGTGATGTCGGTGGCAAAATAAGTGTAGCTGCCGTCCGACTTCTTCAGCGGACGATCTACATCGTCGCCGAAGGCAGTCGAGCGAAACAGTGTCTGTTCGCGATCTTCCCAATCTTCGACAGAGCCGCTCTTGGGAGGCGGAAGGCGGCCCTCATAGACATGGCCCTGTGCGCGCAGGCCGTCGATGGTCTCGGCGACGCGATCTTTGGGCTTTTCGGCGGTGGCGGCCGCGGGCGCAAAAGGATCGGGCTCATCGCCTTCGATCAGCGAGCGCTCGGAGAAGAACACGTCCGGCACTATGGCGAGCCGCATCAAGTCGTTGCGGATCTCTGCCATCATCATGTCGGTGGCGCGCCGGCGGACGATGGGCAGCCATTCGGCCTCCGGCGTCTCCGTCAGCTTAGCGCCATAATCGGCGGCGAGCTCGGCACCGCATTCCTTGAGATAGTCGCCGGGATAAAGCCCGTCGGGGATGGTGATGGTCTCGCCGAGCGCCTCGCGATAGCGCAGATAAGCCGAGCGCGCGAGCACATCGACCTGCGCACCGGCGTCGTTGATGTAATATTCGCGCGTGACCTCGTAGCCGGCGAAGGCCAGCAGGCTCGCCAGCGCATCGCCGAACACGGCGCCGCGGCCATGACCGACATGCAGCGGCCCGGTCGGGTTGGCCGAAACGTATTCGACATTGACCGGTACGCCCCGCCCCATGGCGCTGCGGCCATAGTCCTTCCCGGCGGCGAGCGCCTGACGCAGCGCCTCGCCCCAGACGTGGGACTTGAGCGTGAGATTGATGAAGCCCGGGCCGGCGACATCGACCTTCTCGACCTTGTCGTCGG
Source organism: Pseudolabrys sp. (assembly GCA_036494425.1). Taxonomy (GTDB): domain Bacteria; phylum Pseudomonadota; class Alphaproteobacteria; order Rhizobiales; family Xanthobacteraceae; genus Pseudolabrys. The sequence goes on along the minus strand of DASXOK010000649.1, from coordinate 21,499 downwards.
CGCGCAGCGCGGCGGCGATGGCCTCGGCCAGATCGCGCGGCTTCTTGCCGGCGTCCTTGGACAATACCATTGCGGCGTTGGTGGCCATGTCGCCGTGGGTCGCGTCGCGCGGCGGCTCGACCACGATCCGGGACAGGTCGGCTTCTGGACCGAGCACGGAGCCTGCTGCCGCGCGCACGCGCGCGAGCATGTCGGCAAAGAGATGGAGCGGCGGGGTCATTGCTGCAGCGGACATAATGGCGCTGCGGGTAGAGGATTTTGGGTGGGGTGTCAAAGGGATGGGGGACGACCGCAAACCGCCTTGCGACGCCTACGCCGCCTTCACCACCACCGACATGTCGCCTGCCTTTCGCCGGCCTGCCGGCTTCACAGTGACCTCGACGTCCTGGCCGAGCACGGTCAGGAATTCCATCAGCCGCCCGACGGACACAGAGGCAGGCTTGCAGCGCATCAGTGTGGATACCTGCGCCTGTGTTGTGCCCAGGAGCTTTGCAGCCTCCTGCTGCGTGACGCCACGCTTTTTGAGCAGCCGATAGATTTCGATCGTGAGCTTCGCCTTCAGCAGCTCCTGCTTGGCATTACGGAAGCCGAGATCCGCGAACACGTTTCCGCTGCTGTCCTCGTCATTGCGTTTGCGTTTCATGGCCGGGCCTCCTTCATTCTCGATGCGTGCAGCTCTGCCGCACGTTTCAGCCGCTCCCTAATCACGTCGATATCGTGTTGCGGCGTTTCCCTGCCCCGTTTCGATTTCTTCTGAAAGACGTGCAGCACATAGACCGCAGTTACATAACGCACCGTGTAGACAGCGCGGTAGGTTCCGTCCGCATCGTCCTCGATCAGTTTGAGCACGCCCGCGCCCCCAAACCCGCGCAATGGCTTAGCAATAGGGGGCGTCTCGCCCACTTGTACGGCGTACAACGCCACGCCGAAGGTGCGCCGTACCTCCTTGGGCAAGGCGCGCATATCCTTGCGGCTGGACGCAATCCAGCCGAGTCTCCTCGGCTCCCCTGCTCCACAATCTAATTATATATATTTTTATATAGGGCGCAATACGCCGCTGTCGGCGGCTTGACGCTCGCAGCCCCGAAACAACCGCGATGGGTAGCTCTCAGCACTTCAGCGTGGCGACATCGACATTCACTGCGCAAGTCGCGGCGACGGCCTTAACCGCACGCACAAAATCCGGATCGTTCACCAAGTCATCATACGTCATTCCGCCGAGGGCCGCTCTCGAAGGTATCGACGTGTTGAGCATGACAAAGCCTACGTTCAATGCCGTCAGCAGGCACATAAGTACCAAAGCGGTCTTGCGTGACATTTGATCGCTCCCTTCGAGGTGGACGCCTATTGTTTCCCCCTTTCGGCGGACCGATCAAGGATGCACTCAGGCTGTTGGAGGAAGGTTGCGGTCGTCGGGGCAAGCTGACCAATTCGGCAAACTAAAGGTGAGCTACGGCTCCCACGCGACAGGCGCGGCGGGGCGCGCCGGCCTGGCCGCGACGCGCATCACGATGCAAGCGGCGCCGGCTTTGCGGATGCTCGCGCAGAGCGAATTTGCCGACGCGCGCGTGTCGGCGCCGATGCGCGCCTGATACAGCGGCCGCGTGCCGCGGCTGCGTAGCACGCTGCTGGTGATCACAGGATCGTGGCTACCGATGACGGTGGATAGCGTCGTCATCAGCCGCGCATAAGCGCTCAGCACACGCTCGCGCGAGAAGCCGGCAGCAAGCTCGACACTCCAGATCTTGCTCATCGCAGCCGTGACGCGGCGCTCGAGCTCATAGGCGAAATTGCTCGGGCTTTCCCGAAGCGACGCCATCAGCGCCGTGCAATCCGCCGGTGCACTGGTGATCTTGTCGGCACCGGCCTTTGCCCATTCATCGGCGCTATGGCCGGTGATCGCCTGCACGTAGCGACGGGTCTCTTCCGGCAGTGTGCGCGTACCGCCCATCCAATCGCGCACGCGCTGCGGCCCGGCATTGTAGGCGGCAGCGGCAAGCCCGATATTGCCGAACTCGCCGCGCAATTCGCGCAGGAATGCAGCGGCCTTCGGCAGCGCCTGCACCGGATCGAATGGATCGTCGAGAGCGCGCTCTGCGGCCGTGCCCGGCATGAATTGCGCAATGCCTTCGGCGCGCTTGCCATGCCGGGTGAGCGGACCGACCGCCAACGGATTGAACCTGCTTTCGCGCCAGATCACACGCGTGAGAAACTCGACCGGCAGATCGTTCGCCGTCGCGGCCGAGTCCAGCATCAGACACATCGCCGATTGTGACGGCTTGTCCTGCGCGTTGCCGGGTTGGGCCAATGACACAATCGTCAGCGCGAGTGCCGCAACGGCAACACGCCAACTCGGACGGTTCGTCACGTGGAAGACATAACGCATGGCAATTTGGAGCAACAGAGTACCGCAAACACCACAAGCGTTTTCAGTTAACGCCGTCACGCGCCGAGCGTTCCACGCCACGACTATTGTGTAAATGAATGCTCACTATACGCGCGCAGCCGTTTCATTTTCGCCGAAATTGAGCTGTAACGCGAGGCTTGAAGTGCGCTGCCCGAATGGGAATGCCGCTGGAGCGTGAATGAACGAGCCATAACCTGATGCGGGGACGATGACACGACCAAACGTGAGAGTGGTGTGCCCACGGTGCCACTCGCGACTGCAAGGCAACCAACCCTGTTGCTCGAACATACAGTGCCCGCTCAGCAAGGAACCATTCCCTTTGGCTGATGGACAACCTGTGTTGATCGATTTCGAGAACAGCATATTCGATCGTGCGCTTTACGAGCGAGGACCCGGCTCGGTCATGCGCCGCGACGTGACGGGAAAATCATTTCGCTCCCGTCTTCATCTCTTCATCAACGGGCGCAACCAAGTCGCACCCCAGCAATGCGATCGCTTCCTTCAGCAACTGAAACGCCAGGCTGCGCGCCCGACAGTGCTGGTCATCGGCGGCGGCAAGATCGGCCAGGGCGCCGCCGGTCTCTATGACGATCCCGATGTCGAAATCGTCGGCACCGATGTCTATGCCTCGCCGTACACGTGTCTGTTGGCCGATGCGCATGGCCTGCCCTTCCCGACCGGCAGCTTCGACGGCGTCTGGCTGCAGGCCGTGCTCGAACATGCGCTGGAGCCGGCGACGGTCGTCGCCGAAGTGCATCGCGTGCTCAAGCCGGGCGGCATCGTCTACGCCGAGACACCGTTCATGCAGGAGGTGCACGAGGGCGCCTACGACTTCACGCGCTTCACGCTGAGCGGGCATCGCTGGCTGTTCAAACATTTCGAGCAGATCAATGCCGGCGTCGTCTCCGGTCCGGGTGTCGCGCTCGTTTGGTCGATACGATATTTGAGCCGCGCGCTCGGTTCCAGCGAGGCTATGTCGAGACTCGTCTCGTTGCCGTTCTTCTGGCTACGCTATCTCGACCGGCTCACGCGCGGCCGCCGTGCCGCGGCCGACGGGGCCAGCGGCGTGTTCTTCCTGGGACGCCGTTCGGAGGCGCGCCTCAGTCCGAAGGCAATGCCCAAATATTACGAACAGCAGCAGAGCGGCGCACCGCGCCCCCGCGTCCGGGAGTCGCTCATGCGCCGCGCATTGTCGTTCGGAAGTCAGCGCGAGTGAGCGTCGAAGACGCGCTCGCGAAGGCTTCCCCAATCGTGACGCGAAAACGGACGTCCCGTTTCACGCCGCCGGACGCGACACCACAGTGAGCCCGTTCGACAACGCGTTGCTGTCCACGGCTGCGATGGTGCGTGCAACGCGCTCCGGCAGACCGGGAAACTTCTCCAGTTGCGGAAACACTTTTCGCACCAGGAAGCCTTGCAGGCTCAGGTCTTTCTTGAGCTGAAGCACCTCGTAGTCCGCGGTCGAGAAGCAGGTGCGAGCGGCGCGCTCGTTAAAGTAATTCCAATGATCGACGAAGTAGGATAGCGGCCGGTTGTTGCGGCGGATGCGCGCCCAGGTGAGTTCGAACTGGCGCCGCCAGCTTCCTTCGTTGGGGAAGCGGAAGATCACGACGCCGCTGTCGGTGAGCACCGATTTGAGCGAGCGCAAGGTGCCGACCGGATCGAGCATGTGCTCGAACACCTGGTCCGAGACGACGCAATCGAACTTGTTGTCGCCGACGATGTCGCCGATCTTGCGCCAGTCGCCCGAGATGATGGCGACGCCGTTCTCGCGCGCCACCTGCGCACGCGCCGGATCGCCCTCGAAGCCGACCGCATCGTAGCCGCGCTTCATCAGCATCGGCAGAAGTTGTGAGGCACCGCAGCCGAGATCGAGCACGCGCTTTCCCGGCGACCAGCGTTCGATCAGCGGAATGAGCGAATAGGGATAGTCGTTCTCATCGAATATCCGCTTCCAGGCGAAATGTGCGCGCTGCTGCGCGATGCGCTCGGGCGAGGCAAAGGCGTCGAGCGTCTCGTCTTCGACCTTCTCGATGTGCTCAGGCCGATCGGCGACGAAGCGGCCGGTGCAGGAACTGCATTCGTAGACCAGGAAAAGCCGCCGCGTCGCCTGATCGAGCGCACGCAGCCTGGTATCGTGGATCTCGTCGGAGAAGCATAACGGGCAAACAGAAACAACGCGCTCAACGCTGACGTCAGGGTCCATCGCAAGATCTCCTCGCAAGAGACCCCCCGAATGCGCAAACGATAACTGGCAACGCGCACGCGCTCAAGCATTGTTGCTTAGCCGACCGACGAAAGTTTTGCGCCAATCAAGTTCCATGGCGCGACACTGCTCGTTGTGTGAATGGCTTAGACGGTTCAGCGCAAATCCGGTGTCGATTTGAAATAATGCGCGTGCTCGACGAGCGCGTAGCGGTCGGTCATGCCGGCGATGTAATCGCCGATGCGGCGCGCGCGGGCCGCGTGGGTCAAGGAGCCGATGCCGTCGGCCCACTCGGTGGGCAGGTCGCCGGGAGTCGCGACATAGTGGGCAAAGAGGTCGCGTACGACGCGCTCGGCGTCGCCCATCACACGCATCACCCAGTCGTGCCGGTACATGCGCGGATAGAGAAACCCCTTGATCGCCTTGTCGGTCTCCACCATCGCCGGCGAAAAGGCGATCACGGCTTGCTCCGCGTTGCGCACGTCGGCAGCCGAGCGCGGCGCCAGCGCCGCGAGGCGCCGCGTGCTTTCAGCACTCACGTCCTCGATCATGCGCGTGATGATGCGGCGGACGACCTCGTGCGTGCGGCGGCTGGCGTCGAGATGCGGGTGGCGCGCGTCGATCTCCGCGACGATCGCGCCGACCTGCGGCACCATGGCGATGTCGTCGAGCGTGAACAGATTAGCGCGCAGGCCGTCGTCGATGTCGTGCGCGTCATAGGCGATATCGTCGGCGATCGCCGCGACCTGCGCCTCGGCGCTGGCGAAGGACCATAATTCGAGGTCCTGGAGTTTGGTGTAAGCCAGGATCGGCGCGGGCACGCCGCGTTCGGCGTAGCGCGCGGTGGGCTGGCCGCCCCGCGTCATCAGCGGACCGTTGTGCTTGACCAGGCCTTCCAGCGTTTCCCAGGTGAGGTTGAGGCCGTCGAAGGCGGCGTAGCGCCGCTCCAGGTCGGTGACGATACGCAGCGCCTGGGCATTGTGGTCGAAGCCGCCCAGCCCGGCGAGGCAGACGTCGAGCGCGCGCTCACCGGCGTGGCCGAAGGGCGAATGACCGAGATCGTGGGCAAGTGCCAGGCACTCCGCCAAGTCCTCGTCCAGGCCGAGGGCGCGGGCGAGCGACCGGGCGATCTGGACCACCTCCAAAGTGTGGGTCAGGCGGGTGCGGTAATGGTCGCCTTCGTGGTAGACGAAGACCTGCGTCTTGTGCGCCAGGCGACGGAAGGCGGCGGAATGGATGATTCTGTCGCAATCGCGGCGGAAGTCGTTACGCGACGGGCTCGGTGGCTCGGGATAGCGGCGGCCGCGCGTCGCCGCCGGCTCGGCGGCAAAGGGGGCACGCGCCACGGTCGTCGAAATCGCCATGCCTGCCCTGCCCAGGTTGACCCTTTAGTGCGGCGCACTTAACTATCCGGGAGGCCGCCTGCCAATAGCGTTGGCGGTGCAAGGACTAGGGACCATGACCGAAAGCGTCACTGTCAGCGAGCGGGCGGCCAGGCGGATCGGCGAGATTCTCCAGGGTGAACCGAACGGGACCATGCTGCGGGTGAGCGTGGAAGGCGGCGGCTGCTCCGGGTTCCAGTACAAGTTCGACATGGACCGCGCCAAGGCCGAGGATGACCTCGTAATCGCCCGCGACGGCGCCGTGGTGCTGATCGATCCGATCTCGGTGAACTATATGGCGGGGTCGGAAATCGATTTCGTCGAGAACCTGATCGGCGCCTCGTTCCAGGTGATCAACCCTCAGGCGAAGACGTCCTGCGGCTGCGGGACGAGCTTCTCGCTCTGAATGTCATCGCCCGCGAAAGCGGGCGATCCAGTCATCACGAGCCTAAGCCGGCGCGAGCCTCAATTGCTCACCTTCATCCCGGCCGCCTTGGCAAAATCGGCATAGATCGCGGTTTCGCTTTTCACCTGCGCGCCGAACGCCGCCGGCGGCATGATCATCGTCTCGACGCCGATGGCGTTGAGCTTTTCCTTCACGTCCGGCGCCTGCACCGCCTTGGTCAGTTCGGCGTTGAGCTTGTCGACGATCGCCTGCGGGGTCTTGGCTGGAGCGAACATGCCGATCCACAGCGTGTAATCGCTGTCCTTGAAGCCGGCCTCGAGCGTCGTCGGCACATCCGGCAACAACGGCGAGCGTGTCGGGCTGCTGACGGCGAGCGCCAGGAGCTTGCCGTCGCGAATGAACGGCAGCGCGGTGGCGATCGGGCAGAAGTAATAGTCGACGCGGCCGGCCATGACTTCGGTGAGGCCTTCGGCGCCCCCTTTGAACGGAACGTGCACCGCCTCGTAACCGGCGCTCATGCGGAAGCGCTCTGCGCTCATATAGACCGCCGAACCGACGCCCAGCGAGGCAAAGGAGAATGAGCCGGGCTTTGCCTTCGCCGCGGCGACGAGGTCCTTGAGCGTCTTGATGCCGCGGGCCGGCGAGATGACGAGGACATTCGGCACGCCGCCGATGGCGCCGATCGCGGTGAAATCACGCCCGACGTCGTAGCTCAGGTTCGGATAGAGCGCCGGTGCGATCGTATGCGCCGACGAGGTGGCGAGCAGCGTGTCGCCGTCCGGATCGGCGCGCGCGACCATCGCCGTCCCCAGCGTGCCGCCCGCGCCGCCGCGGTTCTCCACCACGATCTGCTGACCCAGCTGCTGCGACAGCCGGTCAAACACGATGCGCGGAATGACGTCCGTGGCGCTGCCCGCGCCAAACGGGATGATCACGCGAACCGGCCGGTTGGGCCAGCTTTGCGCATGCGCACCGAGCGATCCGGCCACCAGCACGGCCGCGAGAGCCATCCAAGCACGACGCATTGTTATTCCTCCAATCGCAAAGACGGGGAAAATGCGAGCAACAATCATGCCATCGGCCGCGGGACTCACAAGGCCGTCATCGCGGAATCGCACGCCCCGCGCGGACGCGGGGACGCCTATTCCGCGGCGACCGCCGGCGGGACCTCCGGCACCTCCTCGAGCTGCGGCTCGAGGCGGCGCTTGAGCATGCGGTCGATGCCGTCGAGGTAGAGATAGATCACCGGTGTGATGAACAGCGTGAGCAGCTGCGACACGCAGAGGCCGCCGACCACGGCGACGCCGAGCGGCTGACGCAGCTCCGCGCCGGCGCCGGTGCCGAGGGCGATCGGCAGCGTGCCGAAGATCGCCGCGAACGTCGTCATCATGATCGGGCGGAAGCGCAGCAGACATGCTTCGCGGATGGCGGCCTCGGCCGAGAGGCCGACGCGGCGGCGCTCCAGCGCGAAATCGATCATCATGATCGCGTTCTTCTTCACGATGCCGACCAGCATAACGATGCCGATCATGGCGATCACCGACAGGTCCATCTTGAACAGGAGCAGCGTCAGGATGGCGCCGATGCCCGCGGACGGCAGGCCGGAGATGATGGTGATCGGGTGGATGAAGCTCTCATACAGGATGCCGAGCACAACGTAGGCCGCGAAGATCGCTGCCAGGATCAGCACGCCCTGCCCGCGCAGCGAATCCTGGAACACCTGCGCGGTGCCCTGGAAGCCGGTGTTGATCGTCGCCGGCAGGCCCTCTTCGCGCTCGAGATTCTGGATCGCATCCACCGCCTGGCCGAGCGAGAAATTCGGCGCGAGGTTGAACGAGATCGTGACCGCCGGCTGCTGGCCCTGGTGGTTGATCTGCAGCGGGCCGACGGTGTGGACGAAGCGCGTGACCGCGGAAAGCGGCACGGTGGTGCCGTTGGTCGTCTTGAGATAGAGACGGTTGAGGTCATCCGGGCTCGCCCGATATTCGGGCATGCTCTCGAGAATGACCTGATAGTCGTTCGCCGGCGTATAGATCGTCGCGACCTGCCGCGTGCCGAACGCGTTATAGAGCTCCTGGCGCACCTGATCGACGGTGACGCCGTAGACCGCCGACTTCTCGCGATCGACCTCGATGGAGATCTGCGGATTCTTGACATAAAGGTCGGTCGCGACGTCGAGCAGGCCTCGAATTTTCGCGATCTTGTCGCGCATCTCCGGCGCGATGCGATACAGCGATTCGGTGTCGTTCGATTGCAGCGTGTACTGGTACTGGCTCTTGTTCAGCCGTCCGCCCAGATTGATGTTCTGTATGGGCTGGAAGAAGATGCGAATTCCGACGATGACATTCGCTTCCTGCCGCAGTCGCGCGAGAATGACCGGCAGCTTGTCGCGCTGATCGCGCGGCTTGAGCGCAACGAGGATGCGGCCGCTGTTCAACACCGAGTTCGGCCCACCGCCGCCGATGGTCGAGTTCACGTACTCGACCGCCGGGTCCTTGCGGATGATGTCAGCGATCTTGCGCTGATGCTCGGTCATCGATGCGAACGATATGTCGGTCTTCGCCTCGGTCAAGCCGAGGACGTAGCCCGTGTCTTCAGTCGGAAAGAAGCCCTTCGGCACCACGATGTAGAGCCAAATCGTGCCGGCGATCGTTAGAATCGTCGCCACCAGCATGCCGAACTTGAACCTTAACACCCGGTCGAGCGTCCACGCGTAGCTGCGCATCAAGGCCTCGAACATGCGCTCGAAGGCGCGCAGCACGATATTCTGCTTCTCCTCGCCATGATGGCTGCCGAGGACGCGCGCGCAGAGCATCGGCGTCAGTGTCAGCGACACGAATCCGGAGACGATGATGGCGACGGCCACCGTCACCGCGAATTCGCGGAACACGCGGCCGACCATGCCGCCCATCAGCAGCACCGGGATGAAAACGGCGATCAGCGAGAAGGTGATCGACACGATGGTGAAGCCGATCTCGCGCGAGCCCTTCAGGGCCGCCTCGAACGGGCGCATGCCGCCTTCGACGTGGCGGACGATGTTCTCCAGCATGACGATGGCGTCGTCGACCACGAAGCCGACCGAGAGCGTCAGCGCCAGGAGCGTCATGTTGTTGATGGAGAAGCCGAACGCGTACATCGCCGCGAAGGTGCCAACCAGCGATACCGGCACCGCCAAAGCCGGAATGACAGTGGCCGAGACTTTGCGCAGGAACAGGAAGATCACCATGATCACGAGCGTGATGGCGATCGCCAGTGTTTCCTTAACGTCCGTGACCGCGTCGCGGATCGAAGTCGAGCGGTCGAACAGCGGGGCCATCCGGATTGAGGGTGGCACCTGTGCGCGCAACTGCGGCAGCTTCTCGCGCACCATATCGACGACTTCGACTGTATTGGCGTCCGGCTGGCGCTGGATGGCGAGCACGATCGCGCGCGAGTCGTTGAACCAGCTCGCCACCGTATCGTTTTCGACGCTGTCGATCACGCGCGCCACTTCGTTCAGCTTGATCGGCGCGCCGTTGCGATAGGCAACGACAACATCTCTGTAATCGGCGGCATGCTCAATGGCGCCCGTGGCCAAGAGCGTCATGGCCTCGCGGTCGCCCTGGATGACTCCGACCGGAGTCGAGGAGTTGGCTTTGGCCACGACTGCACGAATATCATCGAGCGGAATATTGCGCGCCGCTGCGGCGGCCGGATCGACCTGGACGCGCACGGCGAACTTCTGCGCGCCGTAGACCAGGACCTGGGCGACGCCAGGCAACTGCGACAAAGTCGGCGCCAGGACGGTTTCGGCGTATTCGTCGACCGTCGACAGCGGCATGGTGTCCGAACGCATGCTCACATAGAGCACCGGGAAATCGCCGGGATTGACCTTGCGGAAGGACGGCGGCGTGGTCATTTCGATCGGCAGCCGGCGCTGCGCAACCGTAAGCGCGGTCTGCACATCGAGCGCGGCACCGTCGATGTTGCGGCCGAGGTCGAACTGGATGGTGATCTGGGTATTGCCGAGCGACGAGGACGAACTCATCGACGAGATGCCGGCAATCGTCGAGAGCTGGCGTTCGATTGGCGACGCGACCGAGGCCGCCATCGTCTCCGGGCTGGCGCCGGGGAATGTGGCAGTGATCTGGATGGTGGGGAAGTCAACCGCCGGCAGGGCCGCCACAGGCAGAAGTCGATATCCGAATGCACCAAATACGATGAGCGACGCCGTCAGCAGCGTCGTCAGGACCGGCCGGCGGATACAAAGCTCGGAAATATTCATGGCGTCAGTATCTGGTCCACTCGGCCCGAACCGCGGCCGTCCCGCTCATTTGCCCGCACGATCTTGTCGAAGACCGGTCCCCATCGTCGGGATCGTGCGTCAGCTCCCCTCCCCCTTGTCCCCAGTGCCGGCCGTCTTGCCGGTATGCGGGGTGACATGGGTCCCTTCAGACAGAAGCAACTGGCCGTCGGTCACGATCGTTTCGCCGCCGTTGAGGCCGGAGGCGACGACCGATTCCGCGCCGACCTGGCGTTCCACGTTCACGTGCTGCACCTTGGCGACGCCGTCCTTGACGACAAAGACGAAGTTGCCGGTCTGACTGACCTGCACGGCGCTGGTCGGCACGGCCACGCCGTCTTCCTCGCGCAGCACCATCTGCGCGGTCACCAGCGTACCCGGCCACAGCAGTTCATCGGAATTGGGCATTGTGGCGCGGATCATCGCCATGCCGGTCGCGGAGTCGACCGAATTCTCGACCATGGAGACGACGCCGTCGGCGTGCTTCGCGCTGCCCGGCACGGTCACCTCCACCGTCGCCGTCTCGGCGGCGATTGCCTTGCGGATATCGGGCAGATTCTTCTGCGGCACCGTGAAGCTGACGTAGACCGGCGCCATCTGGTTGATGGTCGCCATCGGCGCGGTATCAGCCTGGCGCACGAAATTGCCGACCTTCACATTGGCCATGCTGATGCGGCCGGAGATCGGCGCGCGGACCTGACAGAAGCCGAGCAGGACCTTGGAGTTTTCGAGTTGGGCGCGGTTGGACTCCGCGGTCGCGCGCGACACATTGACCGTGGTCTGCGCGTTATTGAGCGTAACGATCGGAGTCGCGTTCTTCGCGGCGAGTTCGGTATAGCGCTCGACGTCGTTCTGCGCCTGCTTGAGCGTCGCCTCCGCCCCGTCGATGATCGCCTGGTAACGCTTCATGTCCGCCTCGATCTGGCGGCAGTCGAGCGTGAACAAGAGATCGCCTTGGTTGACCTTGGCGCCGTCTCGGAAATGCACGGCGGTGATGGTCGTATCGACCTGCGTTTTGAGCGCAACGCTGGCGATCGGCGTGACCGTGCCGAGGGCGTCGATCTGCACGGGCAGCTTCTTGCGCTGGGCCATGCCGATATCGACCGGCACCGTGCCGCGGGCGGACTGCGTCTGCGATCGCGCCGCGCTTCCGTCGGCGGTCAAATACCCGCGCGCAAGGACGCCAGCCCCGATCAGGGCCAGCAACGCCACCCCAAAAAATAACGTTCGCCTCGTCATCTGCAATGTCAGTCCGGACCAGTTTGGGCCCCGCCCGGACACTCCCTTTCCCGCGAGACTTTCGCCTCGTCAAAATTTGGCAGCACTATGGCAACCGTCCTACCATATAAACGTGGGCAAATGCATATCCCTGCGCATAAAAACCACGTCTACATCCCTTGACGTTTCACCGTCTGGTAAATACGAGCGGCGCCCTCTCTGTTCGGTCCGCCGGAGCCCTTTTTCCTCATGTTGATCGCCACCTGGAACGTCAATTCCATCCGCCAGCGTCTCGACCACCTTCAGGCCTGGCTGAAGGAGCGTCAGCCGGACATCGTCTGCCTGCAAGAGATCAAATGCGTCGACGAAGCTTTCCCGCGCGAGCCGCTGGAGGCGCTAGGCTACAACGTGGCCGTGCATGGGCAGAAGACGTTCAACGGCGTGGCGCTTCTGTCGAAGCTGCCGTTCGACGAGGTGGCGCCCGGCCTGATCGGCGACACAAGCGATGTCCAGGCGCGCTTCCTCGAGGCGATCGTCTCGACCAAGAACGGCGCGCTGCGCGTGGTCAGCCTCTATCTGCCCAACGGCAATCCGGCCAACACGGAAAAATACACCTACAAGCTATCCTGGATGGACCGGCTTACCGCGTTCGCACGCGACCGGCTGAAGCTGGAAGAGCCGATGGTGCTGTGCGGCGACTACAACGTCATCCCCACCGCGGCCGATGCGCGCAATCCGTCCGCTTGGGTGAATGACGCGCTGTTCCTGCCGCCCACGCGGGAGAAATTCCGCACCCTGATCAATCTGGGGCTCACCGACGCGGTGCGCGCGGTCAGCGACGCCGACGACCTGTTTACATTCTGGGATTATCAGGCGGGCGCGTTCCAGAAGAACGACGGCATCCGCATCGATCATCTGCTGCTCTCGCCGCAGGCTGCCGACCGGCTGGTCGACGCCGGCATCGACAAGCACGTGCGGGCTTGGGAGAAACCCTCCGACCACGTGCCTGTCTATGTGGAGCTGGATATCGCCGGGCGGTGATCAGTCGAGCGAGATGCCCGCCTCGTGAAGGAGCTTGGTCCAACGCTCCACATCGTGCTTGACCAGCGTCTCGGTCTCCTCGGGCGACAGATGCATCACGTTGCCGCCCGTCTTCTCGAAGACGGCGACGACCTTGGGATCCGCAAGCACCACCTTCATCGCGTCGCGCACCTTCGCAATCACCGCATCGGGCGTGCCGCTGCGGGCGAACAGACCGAACCACGTGACCATGTCCAGCGGCGCAACGCCGGTCTCCATCACGCTGGGTACGTCGGGCAACACGGCCTGGCGTTTTGCCGAGGAGACCGCAAGGGTCTTCACCGCGCCCGCCCGCACCTGCGACAGCGAGCTCGCCGTGTTGTCGAAAAACAGATCGTCGCGGCCGGCGAGCACATCCTGCATCGCCTCCGCGGCGCCGCGATAGGGAATGTGCGTGAGCTTCACGCCCGCAAGCGTGGCCGTCGTTGCCATCGCGATATGCTGACCCGTGCCGTTGCCGGCCGAAGCATATGTGAGCTCGCCCGGATGCGCTTTGGCGTAGGCAATCACCTCCGGCAGCGTGTTCATCGGCAGGTTCTTGCGCGCCACCAACGTGAACGACCAGTTGACCGCGAGCGTGACCGGAACGAAGTCTTTCAGCGGATCATAGGGCAGCTTCTTGTAGAGGCCCGGATTGAGCGCAATGTTCGACACGCCGCCCAGCAGCAGCGTGTAGCCGTCTGCGGGCATTTGCGTGACGGCTTGCGTACCGATCAGCGTGCCCGCGCCGGTGCGGTTTTCGACGACGACCGGCTTGCCGAGCGTCTCCGACAGCTTTTCCGAAATGATGCGCGCGGTGAGGTCAAATCCGCCACCGGCCGCCGAAGGCACGATGATCCTGATCGGCCTGCTCGGATAGTCTTCGGCGGATGCTGAGCTCGCGTGAAGCGCAAGCAGTCCGAGGCAAAACGCGATCATACGCAAACGCATAGGCGTATCCTTACTATTATTGTGATGGCTTGTTGGACGGATCGAATGGCGCGATTCTGAAATCCTGAAGAAACGGCAGGCTATCCCGGCTTGTGCTTTCCCACCGCTCGATCTCGCTCAGGTGACGTTCGGTCAAGCCGATGTCGTCGAGACCGAGCAGTAAAGCTTCGCGTTCGTGATCGCTGATGTCGAAAGTGACGCTGCGCCCGTCAGGATAGACGATACGTCTTTCTTCGAGATCGACCACGAACGGAGAAGCACCCGCGACGCTCTGCACCGCCGCGTGAAGCGCTTCCATTTGCTCGGCCGGCAAGCGGATGGCCAGCACGCCGTTGCGCAGGCAGTTCTCGCGGAAGACGTCGGCGAAGCTCGGCGCGATCAGGCACCGGATGCCGAATGCCTTGATCGCCCACACGGCGTGCTCGCGCGAGCTTCCGCAGCCGAAATTGCTGCCGCACACAAGGATCCGCGTCCGGCGGAACGGCGGCTGTTCGAGCACGAAATCGCTTTCCGTTTTCCCCGCCGGAGCGCGGCGCAAATAGCCGAACAGGCCCTTGGCGAGATCGGCTTTCGGATCGCGCAGCCATGGCGTCGGCAGGACCTGATCGGTATCGACGTCGTCCTGCGGCAGCGAGGCAGCGACACCTGTAAGTTTGGTGAAGGGCACCATGCGCGAAACCTATTCCGCTGCTTTGCGATGATCGACGATGCGGCCAGCGAGCGCCGCGGCCGCGGCTGTGAGCGGGCTGGCGAGATGCGTGCGCACCCCAGCCCCTTGACGATTCTCGAAATTGCGATTTGTCGTCGAAATGCAGCGCTCGCCGGGCTTTGCAATGTCGCCGTTGACGCCGGCACACATTGAGCAGCCGGAGTCGTGCCACTCGAAACCAGCCTCTTGCAGCACCTTGGCGATCCCTTCGGCTTCCGCCATGCGCTTGATCGCCGCCGAGCCGGGCACGACGACAGCCGTCACGTTCGGCGATACGCGACGGCCATCGACGAACTTTGCCACCGCGCGCAGATCGGAAATGCGGCTGTTGGCGCACGACCCGATAAACACGCGATCGATCGAAAGCCCTTCGAGCGGAAGCCCGGGCTGAAGGTCCATATAGGCGAGCGCACGGTCGGCGGCGCTGCGCGCCTTGCCTTCGAACGTTCCCGGGTCTGGGACACGTCCATCAACGCCCGCAACCTGGCTCGGATCCGTGCCCCACGTCAGCTGCGGCGCGAGCTCTGAACAATCGATCGTAATCGTCTGATCGAATGCGGCGTCGTCATCCGACGCCAACGTGCGCCACCACGAAACGGCGGCATCCCATGCCGCGCCCTTCGGCGCGCATTCGCGACCGTGGCACCATTGAAACGTCGTATCGTCGGGCGCGATGATCGATGTTCGGCCGCCGAACTCGCTGGTGAGGTTGGAGAGCGCGAGCCGGCCGTCGACATCCATCGCGCGGACAGCCGTCCCGGCAAATTCGATTGCGAAACCGCGGCCTGCCGCCACGCCGATCTGGCCGATCAAGTGAAGCGCCACATCCTTCGCGGTCACGCCGGCCTTGAGCATGCCGTCCAGCCGCAGAAGCATCTGCTTTGGCTTGTGAATGGCGATGACTTGCGTCGCCAGCACATGCTCCAGTTCGGACGTGCCGCAGGCAAACGCCAGCGTGCCGATCGCGCCGACGGTCGACGCGTGGCTGTCGGGACAGGCGAGCGTCACGCCCGGCAAGGCGATGCCCAGTTCCGGAGATACGACGTGCACGATGCCCTGCCGCGGATCATCGATATCCAGCATGGTGATGCCGAAGTGGGCGCTGCCGCTCCGCATGCTGTCGGCAAAAGACGAACCAGTGCGGCGCGTGGCACCGGATATACGGCGGGTCGCGATTGTATGGTCGGGAACCGATACGGTCAGGTCGGGCCGGCGAACGCCGCGACCATTGCGTTGCAGGCTTGCGAAGGCGTGGCCCGCATGCAGGTCATGCATGACGTGGCGGTCGATGTAGACAAGATCGCGTCCGTCGCCGCGCTGTCCGATGCGGTGAACAGCCCAGATTTTGTCGATCAACGAGCTGCCCATGTCGCAACACTTCTCTTGGCTAATGCGCCCCTCTTTGCGAGATACGCGCCCGATGCTTGGCTTGTCAACGCGCTTGCACCTTATGGCGGACGTCAGCCATTCGCTTGCAGTGATTGATTAATCCCCTTGTTGCGTGCAATTTCCTCGCTCTGTAGCAACGGGACCGCGCATGAAACCGACCACGCAATTTCGCGCATTGATTGATGAGCCTGGGCTGCTCGTTCTCCCGGGTGTCTATGATGGTTTCTCAGCGAGGATCGCCGTGGCGGCGGGCTACACGGCTCTGTGTGCCGGCGGATCGGCCGCCGCCGGCAGCCTGCTCGGTCAGCCTGATCTTGGCCAATTGAGCATGCGCGATTTCATCGATCACTATCGGCGCATCGCGGAGGCGGCTGACGTCCCGGTGCTGGTCGACTCCGATACGGGCTTTGGCGGCATTCATCAGATCCAGAGCGCCGTCGCCGGCTTCGAGCGCGCCGGCATTGCCGGGATGTTTTTCGAGGACCAGATGTTTCCCAAGCGCTGCGGTTATCTTCCGGGAAAAGCCGTGGTCCCGCTCAACGACATGGTCGTCAAGATAAAGGCGGCACTCGATGCGCGCCGCGATCCGGACTTCGTCATCATCGCGCGCACCGATGCCTTCGGAATCGACGGCGAGGAAGCGGCGATCGAACGCGCACAGGCTTTTGCCGAAGCCGGCGCCGACATGACTTTCGTCCAGGGCGCGGACAGCATGGGTGCCTTGGGCCGCATCTGCCGCGACGTAGCCTGTCCGCAGCTCGCGAACGTGTCGCAAGCAAGCGGCGCGACGCCGCCGACTCTGCCTGAGATCGAAGCCGCGGGCGCTGCCGCGGCCATCGTTCCGAACATGGCCTTGCTTGCGGCCGGCGCGGCGGTGGCGAGTGTCATGGCCGACATGCAGCAGGGCGTCCCGTTGGCAACAATCAACGAGAAACTCATGACGATGAAGGATTACTATCGTATTGTCGGCCTGGAAGACCGCCAGAACCGCGAGATCAAGTACCTCGCCGGATCCGCCTAACGCAGCTACTCCCGCCGGGTCTCGAGCCAGCGCTTGAGATACACGAGCGCCAGCGCGCGCTCGTCTTCGGTCGCCTGCTGGAAGGCGCTGTCGTAGAGCCTGGTGATCCAGCCCTGCTGCTCGGTGCGGGCGCTGTCCTTGGCCAGCGTCAACCACATCAGGCCGCGCGCCGCCTGGCGCGGCACGTGATCGCCGGCGAAAAGCATGGCGCCGAGCATGGCCTGTGCTTCGCTCTGGCCCTTCTGTGCCGACAGGCCGAACCACCGCGCCGCCTGGCGCGGATCGTGCGGAGCGCCGACGCCGTCGAGATAGAGGCGGGCGAGAAAATACTGCGCATCGGGATCGCGGAAATAAGACGCGGCATAGCCGAACATTTCGCGGGCGCGATCCGGATCGCGCTTGATGTCGGTCTGCGGAATGCCGTCGAGATAGTAGTGGCCGAGCGCGACAAAGGCATTGGCGACGAAGCGCGCCTGCGGCGTATCGGGATTGTCGTCGGCGTGGTTGTCGGCGATGCTCCGGAAATATTCGAAAGCCTTGAAATCGTTCTGGGTGACTCCGTCCCCCTCGGCATACATGCGGCCGAGCTTCCATTGCGCCAGCGCGTGCCCCTGCTCGGCCGCGTATTCAAGCGAGTGCACCGCCATGGCGGTGTTGCCTTCCTTCAGCCAATGCGCTCCGGAACGGAACGCCTCACCGGCCGAAGGCGGCACGGCCGCCATGGCTCTATCGGACTTGGTGCCATCGAACGCGAAGGCCGGCGTGGCCAGGAGGCCGACGCCGATCAGCAACGCGCCCAACAGCGACTCAGCTGTCCGCATAACATTCCTTCTCGGCAGCGCCGCCCGGATGGGTCACTGCGCCGTTGACGGCGGGGCCGACCTGCTGGGCGTATTTCCAGAGATAGCCGGAGGTCGCGTCGTTCTCGCGCGGCTTCCACTGCGCCTTGCGCTGGGCGAGTTCGGCGTCGGTTAGCTTGACGTTGAGCGTGCCGGCAACCGCATCGATCTCGATGATGTCGCCGTCGCGCAGGAGGCCGATCGGGCCGCCGAGCGCCGCTTCCGGACCGACATGGCCGATGCAGAAGCCGCGCGTCGCACCGGAGAAGCGTCCGTCGGTAATGAGCGCGACCTTCTCGCCCATGCCTTGGCCGTAGAGAGCAGCCGTGGTGGAGAGCATTTCGCGCATGCCCGGACCACCGCGCGGCCCTTCGTAACGGATGACGAGAACTTCGCCTTCTTTGTAGGTGCGATTTTTCACAGCGTCGAAGCACGCCTCTTCACCGTCGAAGCAGCGCGCCGGGCCGGTGAACTTAAGCGTCTTCATACCCGCGACCTTCACGATGCCGCCCTCTGGAGCAAGGTTGCCCTTGAGACCCGTGACGCCACCGGTCGCGAGCAGCGGCTTGTCCGCAGGATGCACGACATCCTGGTCCGGATTCCATTTTACGTTCTTGAGGTTCTCGGCGATCGTGCGGCCGGTCACGGTCAAGCAGTCCCCGTGCAGGTAACCATGATCGAGCAAGGTTTTCATGAGAAGCGGCACGCCGCCAGCTTCGAACATGTCCTTGGCAACATAACGGCCGCCCGGTTTCAAATCCGCGATATATGGAGTCTTTTTGAAGACTTCGGCGACATCGAAAAGGCTGAATTCAATACCGCATTCGTGCGCGATCGCCGGGAGGTGCAGCGCAGCATTGGTCGAACCGCCGGAGGCGGCGACAACAGCCGCGGCATTTTCCAGCGCTTTGCGGGTGACGATGTCGCGCGGGCGGATTTTCTTGACGATCAGGTCCATGATCATCTCGCCGGCGAGCGTGCAGAACTTGTCGCGCATTTCGTAAGGCGCAGGCGCGCCCGACGAATAGGGCAGCGCCAAGCCGATGGCTTCCGAAATCGTCGCCATGGTGTTGGCGGTAAACTGCGCGCCGCAGGCGCCGGCCGAGGGGCAGGCATTCTGCTCGAGCGTCAGGAGGTCCTCGTCCGACATCTCGCCGACCGAGTGGCGGCCGACCGCCTCGTACACATCTTGAACAGTGACTTGCTTGCCCTTGAAAGTGCCGGGCAAAATCGAACCGCCGTAGATGTAGATCGCCGGCACGTTGAGACGGCACATCGCCATCATCATACCGGGCTGCGACTTGTCGCAGCCGGCGACGCCGATCAAAGCATCATAGGCGTGGCCGCGGACGGTCAGTTCGACCGAGTCGGCGATCACCTCGCGCGACGGCAGCGACGCCTTCATGCCGGCATGGCCCATCGCGATGCCGTCGGTGACGGTGATGGTGCAGAATTCGCGCGGCGTGGCGCCCACCGAGACAACGCCCTTCTTCACCGCCTGCGCCTGGCGCATCAGGGCGATGTTGCAAGGCGCGGCCTCGTTCCAGCAGGTGGCGACGCCCACGAACGGCTGATGGATCTGTTCAGCCGTCAGCCCCATCGCGTAATAGAAGGCGCGATGCGGGGCGCGGTCAGGCCCTTCAGTAGCGTGACGGCTCGGCAGCTTCGATTTCAGATTGGTCTTTGCGTCCATAACTCTACTTGGGCCCCCCGACCCTGGCATTCCAACCGGTCCGGCACCGGCCTGCTTCGCACCTGACGGCGCTTCCCGGATGTTGCCGCTTGCCTCACCGGCACACCGGATACCCTGACGGCTTGCTCTACCGTGCGGGCTCCATCGATGTTGTGGAAGGGTATGGCCAAATCGCGGCGCGGCCAGCCAAGATGCGTGTTGAGAGTTTTAAATGATTCAAACTGTTGCCTGCCGGACACAGAAATGTGAAGGGGCCGTGTCTCAAACACCGCCAATTTTAACGGGCTCACGGCGTCGCGAAGCTGGCACAGCGGGCGCCGACGCTTTGGGAGCACCGCACACAAGAGTCACCTTCGCTTTGGCAAAGGTCGACCTGCACAGCGGGACAGTCGAATCGATGATTAAGCCCCCTCACCTGCGCCGCGCGTTCTTTAACCGCTCGGTGCACGAGGTCGCGCCCGAATTGATCGGCGCGACGCTGTTAATTGATGGCGCCGGCGGGCTCATCGTCGAAGTGGAGGCCTATCACCACACCGATCCCGCGGCGCACTCCTATATCGGGCTCACCGCGCGCAACGCGGTGATGTTTAGGCCGGCCGGCTACGCGTATGTCTACCGCTCCTACGGCATCCACTGGTGCCTGAATTTCGTATGCGAGGAAGAAGGCTCCGCGAGCGCTGTCCTCATTCGGGCGCTGGAGCCCACGCAAGGGTTACGCCTGATGCGCCGCCGTCGCGGCCTCGAGAACGTAAGGGCTCTGTGCTCGGGGCCAGGCAAACTGTGTGAGGCTTTGGGCGTCACCAACAAGCACAACGGGCTGGCGCTTGACCAGGCGCCGATCGAATTGCGCGCGCGGGAGGGTACGCCGGAGATCGTGACTGGCCCACGCATCGGCATCACCAAGGCGGTGGACCATCCCTGGCGCTATGGGCTCAAGGGCTCGAAGTTTCTGAGCAAGCCGTTTCGCTGATTGTGGCGTGAGCGTCCCCCACGCGGCTGTCATCATCCGCGAAAGCGGATGATCCAGTAATCACGAGCGCTTCGATCCTGCCAGAACCGCTGTGGCGTACTGGATGCCCCGCTTTCGTGGGGCATGACAGCCAGAGCTAGGTGCGAAACCCCGCGTCAAATCCCAAGTCGCGCTTCGCCTTGTCGCTCGCGCAATAGCCATCATCCTCGGCGATGTTGTAGACGCCGGGCTTGCCCTTGGTCAGCGCGAGCAGCGCGGCCTGCGCGGCGGCATCGACATGGACCGAAGGCGGCTTGGCGGGGCTCTGGAACCAGGTGCCCGGCCCGTAGAGATAGCCGTAACGCAGCACGATGCCTTCCGGGCTAGCGAGCGTGGTCTCTTCCAGCACCTTCAGCGCGGTGACGGTAACGGCGGCTGCCCCTTCGCTGTCGAGCTGATCGCTCTCGACGCGCAAACCCTCACCGGGCGCGTAGACGAAGGCGATGCTCTGCGCGATGAGCCGCGTGACGCCAGCCGCGCGGGCGGCTGCGGCGAGATTGCGCGTGCCCTCGACGCGCAGGCGCGCATTGCGCGCGAGCCCTTCGGCGTATTGCGGCGTGCCGGGCGCGAACGGCAGGTCGGTGAGCTGATGCACGATTGTCTCAGGCGCGGCGGCCTTCACGGCGCGCTCCAGGGCCGGCGCATCGAACACGTCGACCACCACCGGCTCGGCTCCGAGCGCTGCGACAGCCTGCGCCTTGTCAGCGCTGCGCGTTGTGCCGATGACAGTATGACCTGCAGCGCACAGCAGCGGCGTCAGCCGCCGCCCGATCGCCCCGCCCGCTCCGGCTAGAAATATGCGCATGGAAACCTCACCACCACCGTGCATCCATCGGGGCCGAAACCTTGCCGCACAAGCTCGGCATGCTGCAAGCTCGTGCCATTGCATTGATGTCCTTGCGCTGACTACTGGTAAACAGTATATTCA
>DASXOK010000648.1:0-1540 GCA_036494425.1 Pseudolabrys sp. | reverse complement strand
CATCGCCGCCGCCGCCATGGCGCTGTCGTCGGTCAGCGTCGTCGGCAATGCTTTGCGGCTCCGCCGCGTCAGACTGTAGAAGAGGATCATCCGCATGCGCCCTGCTCCGCTCGCCTGTCTCGTCCTGTCTGCTTGGATGAGTATCGGCGCGGCGCAGGCCGCCGGGTGGAAGCTCCAGACTGTCGATACGCCGGCGCGCGTGACGGCAATCGACACTGTCGACGGCCAGGTGCGCATCAATGCCGGCGGCCTCTGGTATCGGCTGACGCTCAACGGCGCGCAGCCCGCCCTCGTCTTTCTCGACACGCCGAAGCCGCCGGAGCATCCCGAGGGCGCTCTGCCCGAAAGCCACGTCGTCACCGGCACGCGCGATATCGCACGTACCTGGCTCGCCGATCCGACCACGCGTTACGACAACAGCGTCCTCGGCGAGAAGGCCAATGCCGGCGGCTTGGTGATCGAGACGAGCGACGGCAAGAAGGACACCGTAACGCTGAAGGACGACGCCGTGTTCGAGGATCTCGAGCCGCGGCTCGCCGATCTCAAAGGCGACGGTCATGCCGAAGTCGTCGTGGTGAAATCCTACATTCAGCGCGGCGCGAGCCTCGCGATCGTCGCCGAACGCAATGGACACTATGAGATCGTCGCCGAAACGCCGGCGCTCGGCGGGCCGCATCGCTGGCTCGCCCCTGCCGGCATCGCCGACTTCAACGGCGACGGCAAGACCGACATCGCGCTGGTGCGCCAGCCGCACGTGGTCGGCGCGCTCGAACTGTGGACCTGGGACGGCGGCCGCCTGCGCAAGAGCGCGGAGATCGGCGACGCCGCCAACCACATCGCCGGCACCGGCAACATGCACATGAGCGGGACGGCCGATTTCGACGGCGACGGAAAAGCGGACCTCGTCGTGCCGTCTTTCGACCTAAGCCGCTTGCGGCTCATCGGCTTCGTGCCTGATGCGCACGAAATCGGCGGCATCACGCTGCCGGACAAGGCCGCCACCAATCTCGGGCTGGTCGAAATGAAAGAAGGCCCGCCGGCGATTGCCGTCGGCCTCGCCAACGGTACGCTGGTCGTGGCGCGGCCTACGCCTTAGCGCCGTTTGCGCATGATCTTGTCCGAAAACCGGACTCCACTTTTCGGGATCATGCCCTAGGAGCGGCGCTTTCGTCCGGGCGGCGGCGTCGGCTGCGTCGTGCCGGGCGTCGCGTGCGGATCCGGCGTGTAAAGGTCCGGCAGCGCGCAATCCTTTTCCTTGGCTTGTGCCCGCAGATCCTTCATCTCGCCGATATTCGTGAGATACTCCTGGCGATAGGCCAGGACATTCACGAATTCTCCGCCGGCGTCCTGGCGCGCCTTCGCCATCAGGGACTCGAGCTCGCGCTGGCGCGCGGCCATCTTCCTGCCCTCGGTTATGAGTTCGGGACAGGTGTAGAGGATGAACTTGCCGGGCGAGACCAGGATGGTCGACATCGTGTCGTCGCTCACGCAGCCGGACAGCGCCAGGGCCGCCATGATCCCGGCGACGATCGCTCCCGTC
>DASXOK010000647.1:0-2054 GCA_036494425.1 Pseudolabrys sp. | reverse complement strand
ATACGACGCACGGCCCCACGCCGGATCGAACACGGCGCCGTCCTGGCGCGCATCGATGTTCGCGCTGCCGAGGCGGCCCATCAGATCCTTGAGCGCATACATCTCCTCGACGCCCGCGAGATCGCCGGCGATGGCGCCGACCCTGGATCCGTCGATCGGGCGCAGCCGGTTGGCGATGACGGCGAAGGCTTCCTTCCACGACGCCGGCTGCAGGCGGCCGTTGACGCGCACGTATGGCTGGTCGAGCCGCTGCATGCGCAGGCCGTCGACCACGTGGCGCGTCTTGTCGGAGATCCACTCTTCGTTCACCGCGTCGTTGTTGCGCGGCAGGATGCGCAGCACCTCGCGCCCGCGCGTGTCGATGCGGATGGCTGAACCGACCGCGTCCATCACGTCCACGGACTGGGTCTTGCCGAGTTCCCAGGACCGCGCCGTGAAAGCGTAAGGCTTCGAGGTCAGCGCGCCGACCGGGCACAGGTCGACGACGTTGCTTTGCAGCTCGGACGACATCGCGTGCTCGAGGTAGGTGGTGATCTCCATGTCCTCGCCGCGGCCGATGGCGCCGAGCTCCGGGACGCCGGCAACCTCGGTGGAGAAGCGGATGCAGCGCGTGCAGTGGATGCAGCGCGTCATGATCGTCTTCACCAGCGGGCCGATATATTTGTCTTCGACCGCGCGCTTGTTCTCGGCATAGCGGCTGGCGTCGACGCCGTAGGCCATGGCCTGGTCCTGCAGATCGCATTCGCCGCCCTGGTCGCAGATCGGGCAGTCGAGCGGATGGTTGATCAGCAGGAACTCCATCACGCCTTCGCGCGCCTTCTTCACCATCGGCGTCTTGGTGTTGACGACCGGCGGCTCGCCGTTCGGGCCCGGGCGGCAATCGCGCACGCCCCAGGCGCAAGACGCGACCGGCTTGGGCGAGCCTTTGAGTTCGACCAGGCACATGCGGCAATTGCCGGCGATCGACAGCCGCTCGTGGAAGCAGAAGCGCGGCACTTCCGCGCCCGCGGCTTCGCAGGCCTGGAGCAGCGTGTACTCCGGCGGGACGTCGATCTCGGTGCCGTCAACGATAAGCTTGGTCATGCCGCGTGCTCGCGTGAATGCATATTTGGCGCGTTGCCGCGCGCCGACTTCCAGAATTGCGCGGCCGGGAAATGCTCCCAGCCGAAAGCATGATCGCTCGGCCCGTGCGCCATCAGGTGATCGCGGCGCGCGACACCCTCCTGCATCGACGGACGCTCACCCGCCGGCACCCACCACATCACCAGCGGCGTGTCGAGCGGCGCGAACCAGTCCCCGCGCCGGCCGAAGAACCGGCTGTGCACGGTCTTCCAGACGAAGCGCTCGAGCGCCTCGACGCTCTCCCACACTGTCAGGTTCGGCAGCATGCGCGGATCGTCGTAGACGCTCATGCCCATGGCATTACCGCTCGCGTCCTGCAGCCGCCAGACGAAGCCTTCGATCTTCTCCGCCAGGGCGTTCACCCGCGCGACATTCTCGACGAAGTCCGCCATGCGCGGATCGTCGAGCGGATACTTGATCCGCGCGACGTTGAACTCAGCGAGATGGCGGGCGCCGGTCATATCTACTCCGCCGCCTCCGCAACCGGCTCGGAATGCGGATTGGCCGAATACTGATCGATGCGTTCTTCGATCTCGTGACGGAAATGCGCGATCAAGCCCTGGATCGGCCACGCCGCGGCATCGCCCAGCGCGCAGATGGTGTGGCCTTCGACCTGCTTGGTGACTTCCAAGAGCATGTCGATCTCGCGCTTCTGCGCGCGGCCTTCGGCCATGCGCGAAAGCACGCGCCACATCCAGCCGGTGCCTTCGCGGCACGGCGTGCACTGGCCGCAGCTTTCATGCTTGTAGAAGTATGCCAACCGGGCGACGGCGCGGATCAAGTCGGTCGACTTGTCCATGACGATGACGGCCGCGGTGCCGAGGCCGGACTTGAGCTTCGAGAGGCTGTCGAAGTCCATCGGCGTGTCGATGATCTGCGCGGCCGGCACCATGCGCACCGACGAGCCGCCGGGGATCACGGCCTTGAGATTG
>DASXOK010000646.1:0-2301 GCA_036494425.1 Pseudolabrys sp. | reverse complement strand
AACCCCTAGAGCCTCCATCTCATCGCGGTCGTCCCCGTTCGCGATGATCTCGAACTGGTCGGGGTCGTACCTGTCCAGGAAGGTGATGGGGACCCCCATGATGCCGTCGAAATCACTCGGAATCGCGTCGGTAAACGGAACCTCCAGCGCGTCAAAGTTGCAGTACTTCTCGTAGCCGATCCCGAGCACTTCCTTGTGCTTGCTGAACTTGATGTTGTCCACCATCGTCATGAGGGGCAGCTTCTGGTGTCGGCGGCCGTGGTCCAGGTTTGTGTACCAGCGAACACCCTTCACTCGGATGTACTTCGCGCCGTTTTCATCAACGCGTGAACCGGCCGCGTTCAGCGGATAGTGGTCCGGAACGCGGAACTCGCGATCCCCGCTGTGAATAGTGACGCCCATCCATAGCTTGTCGGCCCTGATGAGCGGAAACACATCGTTGTAAGTGATCGCGTTCTGATTCCCAATGATTAAAAACTTCGTAACCGTTCACCCTCCGTTCCCGGAAACTGGCGCAGCTGAGCGGCTTGCCGGTTGCTAGCGTAAAAGAGTGGAGACGCAATGTCCAGGATGTCGCGAGCGCGATGCTCGCATCGCCGCGTTGGAAGAACGCGTGGCGTACTTGGAAGGCCGCCTGAACGACCTCACCAGGCCGCCCGCGCCGCCGCGTCCGGGGGCCGCGCTGCCCAAGGGGCCCGCGAAGAAGCCGACCGGCAAAAAGCCCGGCGGCCAACCGGGGCATCCGCCGCACCTCAAGGTGTTGCTGCCGGCCGAGCGGATCAAGCACACGGTCCGTTACATACCCACGGAATGCGAGCACTGCCACACGCCGCTGCCGCCGGCGGCCGGTCCGGACGACCCGCCGCCGGTGCGGCATCAGGTGGCGGAGTTGCCCGAGTTGGCGGCGGAAATCACGGAATACCAGGGGCACGCCCGCACCTGCCCGGGCTGCGGCCATCTCACGCGGGCCACGATTCCCACGGCGATTCGCGCCCGCAGCATCGGCCCCCGGTTCAGCGGCGGCCTGGGCTACCTGGTCGGCTGTCAGGGCATGAGCAAACGGGGCGTCGAAGAGACCTGCGAGGCGCTGTTCGGGGCGCCGATCGCGCTGGGGACCGTCGCCAACCTCGAACAGGAACTGAGCGCGGCGTTGGCGGCGGCACACCAAGAAGCGGTCGAAGCGGTGCGGCAGGCGCCGGTGAAGTACGTGGACGAGACCGGCTGGAAGCAGGCGGGCCGCAAGCGCTGGCTGTGGGCGGCGGCCACGCCCGCCGTCGCGGTCTTTCTCATCGACGTGTTTCGCAACGTCACGGCGTTGCGGAAGTTGCTGGGGCCGACGTTGAGCGGGATTCTGTGCAGCGACCGCTGGAGCGCCTACGACCACGTGGAATTGCTCAAGCGCCAAGTGTGCTGGGCCCACCTCAAACGGAATTGGGAGAAAATGCTGGAGCGAGGCGGCAAGGCGAAGGCCATCGCCGCGGGTTGCCTGAGCGTGCAGGAACGGGTGTTCGAGCTGTGGCACCTGTTTCGCGGCGGCGGTCGGAGTCGCGGCGAGTTGGATGACGGGATGGCGCCGCTGATGCTGGAACTGTTGGAGTTCCTGCACGCGGGGCTGCGCTGCCGCGATCGCAAGACGAAGCGATTTTGCGCGCGTCTGCTGAGGGTTTACGCTGCGCTGTGGACGTTCGTGGTGGTGGACGGGGTCGAGCCGACCAACAACCATGTCGAGCGCGTCCAGCGGCGGGCGGTCCTGTGGCGGCGGCGGTCGTTCGGTTGCCACAGCGCCGCCGGCTGCCGCTTCGTGGAGCGGATACTGACGGTGGCCGAGTCGCTGCGGTTGCAGGGGCGTTCGGTCCTGCCGTTCCTGCACGACGCGATCCAAGCCCACCGGAGCGGACTCCCAGGGCCGGCGTTAGTTCTCGGAGGGTGAACGGTTACCAATGATCTTCAACGTCTGCCTTAAGAAACAGGGTCTTGCGGACCCGCAGTTGACGGCGTGGGACCGTCTGGTCAATCGAATCGAGAGGACTATGCGAGGCTACGAGGAAAGGGAGCTTCCGAAGCGGGGACAGGTGCTTGGGCGAATGGCAAAGACGATTTCATCCTCAGACTTGACCTTCGTCACAGACAGGCTGAATCAATACGGCGCGCGGGCCGTCATCATCGCGGACCAAGGCAGAGAGGGCGAGATCAAAAAGGCCATGCGGCGCATGCACGTTTACAACCCGATCCCATCGCAATTCCGAGAATGGTCGCCGGGGCAAAAAACGAAGAACATCACGACGGATAGGATCATCGAAG